>NZ_JSZN01000018.1:0-98536 GCF_000801975.1 Burkholderia sp. A9
GCGAGGAACGGCGAAGAGCGGGGGGACTGCGCGGGACGACGGAACGGCTGGCCGGCTTCGGGGTGACAGGCGCGGGCCGCACGAGGCGGCCCGCGCCCGGACCTGTCGGTCGGGTGGGGCGTCAGGCCTGGGACGCTGCGAGCTTCTGCTCGAGTTCCGCGACGCGCTTCTCGAGTTCCTCGAGACGCACGCGGGTGCGGGCGAGCACCTGCGCCTGCGTGTCGAACTCCTCGCGCGTGACGAGATCGAGTTTCGAGAAGCCTTGCGACAGCATGGCCTTCACGTTGCGCTCGACATCCTTCGCCGGCGAGTTTTTCAGCAGGTCGCTGACGCGCGACTGCAGGTCGTTGAAAACATCGCTGGGTTGCTTCATGTGATTCCCCTTCTTTGCACAAAAAATGTGCATCTTCAGTTGCGTACGTGCCCATGATGCACGCATGACCGGAAATGGTGCGCCCGTGGCGCGAAATCCGGGCATGGCGCCCGCATGGGTGAATGGCCCGGTGAGCCGGGACGTGCGTGCACTCTAGCAACGATCCTTTCGGTGCGCCAGCAAACCTGGCCCACGTTGGCCATTCGGCCGGGTTTCCCTACCTTTCAGCGCATCATGCGACCCCGCTTCCGAGCCGTTCGACGCGGCGCTCGAGCGAACATGGCATGCGAGTTGCTGAGGAGAGTCCGTTACAACATTCCAACCAATTCGACGGGACCACCCAGCGAGAGGACTTCATGAAACTCATTACCGCAATCATCAAGCCGTTCAAGCTCGATGAGACGCGCGAGGCGCTCTCCGCGCTCGGCGTCTCGGGCATCACGGTGACGGAAGTGAAAGGGTTCGGGCGGCAGAAGGGGCACACCGAACTGTACCGGGGCGCCGAATACGTGGTCGATTTCCTGCCGAAGATGAAGATCGAGGCGGCCGTGTCCGACGATCTCGTCGACCAGGCGGTCGAGGCGATCGAGCGGGCCGCACGCACCGGCAAGATCGGCGACGGGAAGATCTTCGTCACGCCGATCGAGCAGGTGATCCGGATCCGGACCGGGGAGACCGGCGCAGACGCGCTGTAACAGACCAAGACAAGCGACAAGAGGAAACCCGAGATGCGCAAACTTCTGATGTCCCTGCTGATGGCTGGCTCGCTGATCGCGGCTGGCGTCGGTCCCGCGCTCGCCGACGACGCGGCCTCCGCCGCGGCAGCGTCCGCGCCCGCCGCCACGGCGTCCGATGCATCGGCAGCCGCGGCTCCCGCCGCTTCGGCGCCGGCCGCCACCGACGCATCGGCACCTGCCGCTGCCGCCGCACCCGCTTCGGGCGCCGCCTCCGACGCATCAGCTGCCGCCGCCGCCTCGGCGCCGGCCGCACCCGCCGCGCCGACCGAGCCGTTCTCCGTCGATTCGTCGAAGATCAGCGCCGGCGACACCGCGTGGATGCTGACCTCCACCGCGCTGGTGCTGTTCATGACGATCCCCGGCCTCGCGCTGTTCTACGCGGGCATGGTCCGCAAGAAGAACGTGCTCGCGACCGTGATGCAGAGCTTCGCGATCACCGCAGTGATCACGGTGCTGTGGACGGTGGTCGGCTACAGCCTCGCGTTCACGCCGGGCAACGGCTTCATCGGCGGGCTGTCGCGCGCGTTCCTGCACGGCATGACCTACGTGAAGGGCGACAAGGCGACCACGCTGACCGTCAGCCATCTGGCGACGACGATTCCGGAGTCGGTCTACTTCGTCTACCAGATGACGTTCGCGATCATCACGCCGGCGCTGATCTGCGGCGCGTTTGCCGACCGGATGAAGTTCTCGGCGATGCTCGTGTTCATGACGCTCTGGTCGCTGATCGTCTATGTGCCGATCGCGCACATGGTGTGGGAGCCGACCGGTTGGCTGTCGACGGACGGCGTGCTCGACTTCGCGGGCGGCACCGTCGTGCACATCAACGCCGGTATCGCGGGCCTCGTGTCGTGCCTGATGCTCGGCAAGCGCGTCGGCTTCGGCCGTGAATCGATGGCGCCGCACAACCTCGTGCTGACGATGATCGGCGGCTCGATGCTGTGGGTCGGCTGGTTCGGCTTCAACGCGGGCTCCGCAGTCGCGGCCGACGGCCGTGCCGGTTTCGCGATGCTGACGACGCAAGTCGCGACGGCGTGCGCGGCGCTCGGCTGGATGTTCGCCGAGTGGCTCTCGCACGGCAAGCCGTCGGTGCTCGGCATCGTGTCGGGCGCGGTCGCGGGCCTCGTCGCGATCACGCCGGCCGCCGGCTTCGTCGGCGTGACCGGTGCACTCGTGATCGGCATCGCGGCCGGCGTCGTGTGCTTCTGGTCGGCGACGTGGCTCAAGTCGAAGCTCGGCTACGACGACTCGCTGGACGCGTTCGGCGTGCACGGCGTGGGCGGGATTCTCGGCGCGTTGCTGACGGGCGTGTTCGCGGTCAAGGACATCGGCGGCGCCGACGGCAGCCTGCTGCTGCAGGCGAAGGGCGTGCTGATCACGCTGGTGTACAGCGGCGTGCTGAGCTTCGTGCTGCTGAAGCTGATCGACCTGACGATCGGCCTGCGCGTGACCGAAGAAGAAGAGCGCGAAGGCCTCGACGTGGTGCTGCACGGCGAGCACGTCGAATAAGTCGTACGGATGACGGCGGGCTGCCGCGCAGACGGCGCCCGCCTGGAATGAGCGCAGCGATTTCAGCCCGTCCACCCACGGGCTTTTTTTTCTCCTGTCTCCTGCTGCCGTAGCGCATAACCCTTCGCTCTATCGGGTCAATAGCCGAAAACTTCCTCCAAATCCTTGTGAAGCCGGGAACAATCCCCAAATGGGCAAGGCAATTGCTCTACAATCTTCATTCTCCCGCTCGCGAGTGATTCATGGTTCCCCACCTCGTTACCGCGTTGAACGGTCCGCTGCTCGAACTCGAGCAGAAGATCCTCGACGCGACGCCTGCGATCGAACGCTGGTTCAGGCTCGAATGGCAGGAACACACCCCGCCGTTCTATTGTTCGGTGGACCTGCGCAACGCCGGCTTCAAGCTGGCGCCCGTCGACGCGAACCTGTTCCCCGGCGCGTTCAATAATCTGCCGTCCGAAGTGCTGCCGCTCGCCGTCCAGGCCGCGATGGCCGCGATCGAGAAGATCTGCCCGGACGCGAAGAACCTGCTCGTGATTCCCGAGCTGCCGACCCGCAACGCGTTCTACCTGGAAAACGTCGCGCGGCTCGCGACGATCATGCGCCAGGCCGGCCTGAACGTGCGCTTCGGCTCGCTCGACCCGAGCATCACCGACATGACGCCGATCACGCTGGCCGATGGCCAGAAGATCGTGCTCGAACCGCTCGAGCGTTCGCAGCGCCGCCTCGGCCTGAAGAATTTCGATCCGTGCTCGATCCTGCTGAACAACGACCTGTCGGCCGGGATTCCCGGCGTGCTGGAAAACCTGCACGAGCAGTACCTGCTGCCGCCGCTGCACGCGGGCTGGGCCGTGCGCCGCAAGTCGACGCACTTCTCGTGCTACGACGACGTCGCGAAGAAGTTCGCGAAGATGGTCGGCGTCGATCCGTGGATGGTGAATCCGTATTTCGCGCATGTCGAAGGCGTCGACTGGCAGGGGCATGAAGGCGAGCAGGCGCTCGCCGACGCGATCGACGGCGTGCTGAAGAAGATCGCGCGCAAGTACCGCGAATACGGGATCAGCGAAAAGCCGTACGTCGTCGTGAAGGCTGACGCCGGCACCGCCGGGCGCGGCGTGATGACCGTGCACGACGCGGCCGAGATCGGCCGCATGTCGAAGGCCGAGCGCGCGCAGATGGCCGAGTCGAAGGCCGGCCTCGCGGTGCGCGACGTGATCGTGCAGGAAGGCGTCTATACGTTCGAGCGGGTCGGCGACGAAGTCGCGGAGCCGGTCGTGTACATGATCGACCGCTACGTGGTCGGCGGCTTCTACCGCACGCACGGCGGCCGCGAGCGCGACCAGAACCTGAACGCGCCCGGCATGCACTACGTGCCGCTCGGCTTCGAACACACGGCGCTGCCGGATGCCGGCGCCAAGCCGGGCGCCGCGCCGCCGAACCGTTTCTACATGTATGGCGTCGTCGCGCGCCTGTCGCTGATCGCGTCGTCGATCGAACTGGAAAAGACCGATCCCGAAGCCATCCAGGTGTAACGGCTTCGCTACGTACAGGACCCGCATGGACATTCTCTTTATCGCCGACCCGCTCGAGCGCTTCAAGATCTACAAGGATTCGACCTACGCGATGATGGCGGAGGCCGCGCGGCGCGGGCATGCGGTGTACGCGTGCGAGCCGCGCCACCTCGCGTGGACGGGTTCTGCCGTCGAGGCCGATGTGCGCCGTATCACGATCGTCGGCGAGCTGGACGACCTGCATCGCGAGACCTGGTTCGACGCCGGTTCGGTCGACGCGCGCCGCCTCGAATCGTTCGACGCGGTGCTGATGCGCAAGGATCCGCCGTTCGACATGGAGTACGTGACGTCGACCTGGCTGCTCGAGCTGGCCGAGCGCGCCGGCGCGCGCGTGTTCAACAAGGCGCAGGCGATCCGCGATCATTCGGAGAAGCTCGCGATCGGCGAGTTTCCGCAGTTCGTCGCGCCGACGCTCGTCACGCGCGATGCGAAACGGCTGCGCGCATTTCACGCCGAGCACGGCGACGTGATCCTGAAGCCGCTCGACGGAATGGGCGGGATGGGCGTGTTCCGCGTGAAGCCGGACGGGATGAACCTCGGCTCGATCGTCGAGATGCTGAGCCACGACGGCACGCGCTCGGTGATGGCGCAGAAATTCATTCCCGAGATCAAGGCCGGCGACAAGCGCATCCTGCTGATCGGCGGCGAGCCGGTGCCGTATTCGCTCGCGCGGATTCCGCAAGGCAGCGAGGTGCGCGGCAATCTCGCCGCGGGCGGGCTCGGCGTCGCACAGCCGCTGACGCCGCGCGACCGCGAGATCGCCGAGACGCTCGGGCCGGTGCTCGCCGCGCGCGGGCTGCTGCTGGTCGGGCTCGACGCGATCGGCGACTGGCTGACCGAGGTGAACGTGACGAGCCCGACGTGCTTCCGCGAAATCATGGAGCAGACCGGCTTCGATGTCGCCGCGATGTTCATCGACGCGCTGGAGCGGGCGGCCGCGTAGCCCGCTTCCCGCGCAACCCCGGCGGCGGCCGCGCAGGTCCCCCGTCGCCGGAGCGGTTCGACCGGCCTGCTACAATGCCCGCTTGCCCGGTGCCGCGACCAGCGCGCCGAAGGCCCGGCGGTCGGGCCGAAACCGTTGCAAGGCTGAACATGAAACGCTTCCCTCACTCGCTATGCTCGTTGCTCCGCCGCGGGGCGTCGGCCCGCCAAGGGCGGCCGGGAGCGATCTGACATGGCCGGGATTCTGATCATCGCGCACGCCCCGCTCGCCACTGCGCTGCGGGACTGCATCGCGCACATCTACGGCGGCGTGCCCGCGCGCATCGGCTGTATCGACGTGCTGGCGGACAGCGACCCTACCCAGGTGATGGCGTTCGCGCACGCGGAACTCGCGCGGCTCAGGGAAGAAAACGGTGTCGTCGTGCTGACCGACATGTACGGCGCAACCCCCGCGAACATCGCGGGCCAGCTCGCGAAGCTCGAGAACGTGCGCGTGCTGGCCGGCGTGAACCTGCCGATGCTGGTGCGGGCCGTCTGCTACCGTACCGTGCCGCTCGACAAACTCGTCGACAAGGCGCTGTCCGGCGGCGCGAAGGGCGTCCATGAGGTGTCGGCCGGTACGCCGCCGCCGCCGACGGAAACCGGCTGCGGCCAATGCGCGCCGATTCCGCCCGAGCCGCAACCGCGCACCGAATCGCACTGACCGTCCCGCTTTCCGTTTTAGACCGACCCGCCGACGCACGTCGCCGACGGCCTCGACCGACCCGACCGAGAACCATGCTTCAACAAGAAACCACCATCGTCAACAAATTGGGGCTCCATGCACGCGCATCGGCCAAGCTTACGCAACTGGCCGGCAACTTCCAGTCGGAAGTCTGGATGACGCGCAACGGGCGCAAGATCAACGCGAAGAGCATCATGGGTGTGATGATGCTCGCGGCGGGCATCGGCAGTAGCGTGACGATCGAGACCGAAGGTCCCGACGAACACGAAGCGATGGACGCGCTGCTCAAGCTGATCGCGGACAAGTTCGGCGAAGGTCAGTGATCCCCGAGCGGGATCGTTGCCGTTTCGAAGCAGAATGCCGCGTTTTTCGCGGCATTTTTTTCGTCTGAAGCATTGATGCGAAAAGCGCAATGCTGCGCTGCACGCAGTCAGCAGGGAGTCGCGGAATTTATAATCGCTAACCGGGGTCATAAGCGCATCGCAGCAGTGTGCCGCGGCTTTACATGTACAGAGGAGGTGCGCGTGTCCTTCACGCTGCATGGTATTCCCGTCTCACGTGGTATCGCGATCGGGCGAGCGTACCTGATCGCGCCGGCGGCGCTCGACGTCGCCCATTACCTGGTCGAGGCGGACCAGATCGACGCCGAGATCGAGCGTTTCAGTACGGCGCGCGAGGTCGTGCATCGCGAACTCGAGGCGCTGCGCGCCGACCTGACCGACGACACCCCGACCGAAGTGGGTGCGTTCATCGACGTGCACGCAATGATCCTGAGCGACGCGATGCTCGTGCAGGAAACCATCGACCTGGTCCGCACGCGGCGCTACAACGTCGAATGGGCGCTGACCGAGCAGCTCGAACTGCTCACGCGCCATTTCGACGACATCGAGGATGAATACCTGCGCGAGCGCAAGGCCGACATCGAACAGGTGGTCGAGCGCGTGCTGAAGGCGCTTGCCGGCGCGCCGTCCGCGTCGCAGGCGCTCGGTCGCGCGGCCGCGCACGGCCAGAACGAGATGATCGTCGTCGCGCACGACATCGCGCCGGCCGACATGATGCAGTTCAAGTCGCAGTCGTTCCAGGCGTTCGTCACCGATCTCGGCGGACGCACATCGCACACGGCGATCGTCGCGCGCAGCCTCGGCATTCCGGCCGCGGTCGGCGTTCAGCATGCGAGCGCGCTGATCCGCCAGGACGACCTGATCATCGTCGACGGTGACCAGGGGATCGTGATCGTCGATCCGGCGCCGATCGTCCTCGAGGAATATTCGTACCGCCAGTCCGAGAAACTGCTCGAGCAACGCAAGCTGCAGCGCCTGAAGTTCTCGCCGACGCAAACGATGTGCGGCACCAAGATCGAGCTGTACGCGAACATCGAGCTGCCCGACGACGCGAAGGCGGCGGTCGAGGCCGGCGCGGTCGGCGTCGGGCTGTTCCGCTCCGAGTTCCTGTTCATGCATCAGAAGGAGATGCCGGAGGAGGAGGAGCAGTTCGCCGCGTACAAGCGCGCGGTCGAATGGATGAAGGGCATGCCGGTGACGATCCGCACGATCGACGTCGGCGCGGACAAGCCGCTCGAGGCACTCGACGAGGGCTACGAGACGGCGCCGAACCCGGCGCTCGGCCTGCGTGCGATTCGCTGGAGCCTGTCCGAGCCGCAGATGTTCCTCACGCAGTTGCGTGCGATCCTGCGCGCGTCCGCGTTCGGGCAGGTGAAGATCCTGATCCCGATGCTCGCGCACGCGCAGGAGATCGACCAGACGCTCGACCTGATTCGCGAGGCGAAGCGCCAGCTCGACGACGCGGGGCTCGCGTACGACCCGAATGTCCGCATCGGCGCGATGATCGAGATTCCGGCCGCGGCGATCGCGCTGCCGCTGTTCCTGAAGCGTTTCGATTTCCTGTCGATCGGCACGAACGACCTGATCCAGTACACGCTCGCGATCGACCGCGCGGACAACGCGGTCGCGCACCTGTACGACCCGCTGCATCCGGCGGTGCTGCACCTGATCTCGTACACGCTGCGCGAGGCGAAGCGCGCGGGCGTGTCGGTATCGGTGTGCGGGGAGATGGCGGGCGATCCGGCGCTCACGCGCCTCTTGCTCGGGATGGGGCTCACCGAGTTCTCGATGCACCCGAGCCAGTTGCTGGTCGTGAAGCAGGAGATCTTGCGCGCGCACCTGAAGGCGCTCGAGAAGCCGACGGCCGACGTGCTCGCCGCGTTCGAGCCGGAGGAAGTGCAGGCGGCGCTCAAGCGCCTGTCGGTCGCGGAGCCGCGCGCGGACGCCGCGGCCTAGGCGGCCGCGTCCAGAAACGCTCGCGAACGTAGCGAAATGTCACGCATGCGCCGCTCGGCGCATGCATCCAGCGCGTCAGTGCCGGCCCGCGCACACGGGGCAGTCGGCCTGGCGCGCGATCTTCATCGTCGTCCATTCCATCCGCAGCGAATCGAGCATCATCAGCCGCCCGTTGAGCGTCGTGCCGATCGCGCCGATCACGCGCAGCGCCTCGGCGGCCTGCATCGCGCCGATGATCCCGACCGTCGGCGCGAACACGCCCATCGTCGCGCACGCGACTTCCTCGAACGGCTGGTCTTCCGGGAACACGCACGCGTAGCAGGGCGCAGCCGGGTCGCGGAAGTCGAACGTGCTGATCTGGCCGTCGAAGCGCAAGGCGGCACCCGATACGAGCGGCACGCCGTGCGCGACGCACGCGCGGTTGATCGCATGGCGCGTCGCGAAGTTGTCGGTGCAGTCGAGCACGACGCTCGCGCGCGGCACGTGTTCGTCGAGCCATGCATCGTCGACGCGCGCCGCGACCGCATGCACCGTCACTTCTGGGTTCAGCTGCGCGAGCGTGTCGCGCCCCGATTCGACCTTGCTGCGGCCGACCGATGCCGTCACGTGCAGGATCTGCCGCTGCAGGTTCGTGAGGTCGACCGTGTCGGCGTCGACGAGCGTGATCGTGCCGACCCCGGACGCCGCGAGATACATCGCGGCCGGCGAGCCGAGACCGCCGGCGCCGACGACGATCGCATGCGCGTCGAGGAAGCGCTGCTGCGCCTCGATGCCGATTTCGTCGACGAGGATGTGGCGGGAGTAGCGAAGGAGTTGATCGTCGTTCATGGGGAAGTCTCGGGCGAGGCGAACGAGCCTGCGTATCGGTTTATTCTAGGCCCGCATGAAAAACGGGCCATCGCGGTCTTCCCGCGATGGCCCGTCGGATGCCGGCCGGCGCTTACTGCGGCGCCGACGCGGCCTTCGGTGCGGCCGGCTTCGACGCTTTCGCGCCGGACGTGGCCTTGCTGGCCGGGGTCTTCGCCGTGCTCTCGGCGAGCAGCGACTTCGATTCCTGCACCGGCTTGCCTTCGAGCTTGTTGAGCGCCTGCTGCATCATGAAGTCGTCGGCGCTGCCGAACTCGATCGGCTTGCGATCGCGGTCCTTCTGGCGTTGCTCCGGCGTCTTCTTGTCGTTCTGCTCTTCGAGGATGCGCAGCTGATCCATCCGGCGCTGCTCGCGATCTTCCTGTTCCTTCTTCTCGTTCGGGTCCTGCGTGTTCGCGAGGTGGTTCGTGTAGTCGACCTCGCGCGTCACGAGCACGTCGTCCGGATCGCCGTCCGCGTACTGATCGACCGGCACGTCGGGCGTGATGCCCTTGTTCTGGATCGAACGGCCGCTCGGCGTGTAGTAGTACGCGGTCGTCAGGCGCAGCGCGGTGTCGGCCGTCATCGGACGGACCGTCTGCACCGAGCCCTTGCCGAACGTCGTCTTGCCCATGATCTGCGCGCGCTTCGAATCCTGCAGTGCGCCAGCGACGATTTCCGACGCGGACGCCGAATACGCGTTCGTCAGCACGATCATCGGCACGGTCTTGAAGACCGGCGGCAGGCCCTTCAGCGGATCGCCGTCGAAGGACGGCAGGCGGTAGTTGTCGTAGGTGTCGCGGTAGACCTGCTTCGAATCCGGGATCTGGCCGTTGGTCGAGACAACGACGGAGTCGGGCGGCAGGAACGCGCCGGCGACGCCGACCGCGCTCTGCAGCAGGCCGCCGCCGTTGTTGCGCAGGTCGACGATCAGGCCCTTCAGGTTCGGCTGCTGGCGTGCGATGTCCTGCAGCTTCGCGGCGAGATCGGGCGTCGTGCGCTCCTGGAAGCTTGTGATCCGGATGTACGCGTAGCCTGGGTCGAGCAGCTTCATCTTCACGCTCTGGACCTTGATGATCGCGCGCGTGACCGTGACCGGGAACGTGCGATCGTCGCTCTTGCGGAAGATCGTCAGCGTGACTTTGGTGCCCGGCTCGCCGCGCATCTGCTTGACGGCCTTGTCGAGCGTCATGCCGCGCACCGGCTTGTCGTTGATGCGGGTGATCAGGTCGCCCGGACGGATGCCGGCGCGGAACGCAGGGGTGTCCTCGATCGGCGAAATCACCTTGACGAGGCCGTCTTCCTGCGAGATTTCGATGCCGAGACCCGCGAAGCGGCCCTTCGTCTGCTCCTGCAGCTCGTCATAGTCGGTCTTGTCGAGGAACGACGAGTGCGGGTCGAGGCTCGACACCATGCCCTTGATCGCCGCCGTCAGCAGCTTCTTGTCGTCGACCGGTTCGACGTACTCGCGCTTGATCTGGCCGAACACTTCCGCGAACAGGCGGAGCTGGTCGAGGGGAAGCGGCGCCGTGGCGGTCTGCTCGGCCGACGCCGAAATTTGCAGCGTGGCGAATACGCCCGTGGCGAGGCCCGCGGCAATCAGGCCGATGTTCTTCAATTTCATTCGCATAGAGAGTCTGGTGCGGTCGGGAAGCGCGTGGCGGTAGCGGGGATGTAGCGGACAAGTATAACTGTTCGCCCGATTACTCAGTGGAACGGTGCGAAATGGCCCCGGGGCCCGGGGTTCCGGCGGGGTGCCGCCGGACGCGCAGCGGATTCGAAAGCGGATTCGACAGCACCGGGGCCGCGAAGGTTCGCACCGCATGCCGCGCGCGGGGCGGGCCGGGCATGCCGCGCTGACGGCGGCCCGCCCGGCGTGACGGGCGTCAGCCCGCCTTGCCCTGCTTCGCGACGGCGGCCTGCGCCTGCGCGATCGCGTCCTGGTCGCCCAGGTAGTAGTGCTTGATCGGCTTCAGGTCCTCGTCGAGTTCATACACGAGCGGCACGCCGTTCGGGATGTTCAGGCCGACGATGTCGCTGTCCGAGATGCCGTCGAGGTACTTGATCAGCGCGCGCAGCGAGTTGCCGTGCGCGGCGATCAGCACCTGCTTGCCGGCGCGGACGGCCGGCGCGATCGATTCGTTCCACAGCGGCAGCACGCGCGCGACCGTGTCCTTCAGGCACTCGGTGAGCGGCAGCTGCTCGCGCGGCACCTTCGCGTAGCGCGGGTCGTTGAACGGCGCGCGTTCGTCGGTCGGCTCGAGCGCCGGCGGCGGCGTGTCGTAGCTGCGGCGCCACACGAGCACCTGGTCGTCGCCGAACTTGGCGGCCGTTTCCGCCTTGTTCAGGCCCGACAGCGCGCCGTAGTGGCGCTCGTTCAGGCGCCACGAGTGGACGACCGGCAGGTACATCTGGTCCATCCGGTCCTGCACGTGCCACAGCGTGCGGATCGCGCGCTTGAGCACCGACGTGTACGCGATGTCGAACGTGTAGCCGGCCTCCTTGAGCAATTCGCCGGCCTGGTAGGCCTCGTTGCGACCCTGTTCGGTCAGGTCGACGTCGACCCAGCCGGTGAAGCGGTTTTCCTTGTTCCACGTCGATTCGCCGTGGCGGATGAGAACGAGTTTGTACATGGATCTTGCGGTCGGTAGTGAGGGAAGCGGGGCGCGTCGCGCGGTACCCGGTCCGGGTCCGCCATCGCGCAAGACGGTTATTTTATAATGGCGGGATTGTCCTTTTCCGATTTCTCTTTTTCCGGCGGAATTCCGTGAAGTTCTTTACCGATTACACGAACCTGGCCCTTATCGCGATCCTGCTGGTTTCCGGCGGCCTGCTCGCATGGCCCGCCCTGCGCCGCGGCCGTGGCGGCCTGTCGGCCGCAGAGGCGACACAACTCATCAACCGCCGCAACGCGATCGTGATCGACGTGCGTGCCGCGTCCGACTTCGCCGCCGGCCACCTGCCGTCGGCACGCCAGGTCGCCGCCGGCGAGATCGGCGCGAAAATCGCGCAGGTCGCGAAGAACAAGAGCACGCCCGTGCTGCTCGTCTGCCAGAATGGCCAGCAGTCGCAGAAGGCGGCGCGCGAGGTCGAGGCGGCAGGCTATGCCGAGGTACATGTGCTCGAGGGCGGCGTGGCCGCCTGGCAGCAGGCCGGGATGCCGGTCGTCAAACAAGGAGCAGCGAAGTGAGCAAGGTTTTGATGTACAGCACGCAGGTGTGTCCGTATTGCATCCAGGCCGAGCGCCTGTTGAAGCTGCGCGGTGTCGAGCAGATCGAAAAGGTGCTGATCGACCGCGATCCGGCCCGCCGTGAGGAAATGATGGCGCGCACGGGCCGTCGCACGGTGCCGCAGATCTACATCGGCGACACGCACGTCGGCGGCTACGACGATCTGTCGAAGCTCGACCGCGAAGGCGGCCTCGCGCCGCTTCTGCAAGCAGCCTGATTAGGGCAGAATGGCCGCCGGCCGCGCCGCGGCTTGAGCGCGCAGGATTCAACCGAGGCGGCCGGCGTGAAGCCGGGCCGCCGCGTTACCACATTTAGGGAAACACCATGTCCGACGTCGAAAACCAACCGTTCTTCAACATCCAGCGCGTCTACCTGAAGGATATGTCGCTCGAGCAGCCGAATTCGCCGGCGATCTTCCTCGAGCAGGACATGCCGTCGGTTGAGGTCGAAGTCGACGTCAAGGCCGAGCGCCTCGCGGAGAGCGTGTTCGAGGTCGTCGTGTCGGGTACCGTCACCGCGAAGGTGAAGGACAAGGTTGCGTTCCTGATCGAAGCGAAGCAGGCCGGCATTTTTGACATTCGCAACATTCCCGACGAACAGCTCGACCCGCTCGTCGGCATCGCCTGCCCGACGATCCTGTTCCCGTACCTGCGCTCGAACATCGCCGACGCGATCACGCGTGCGGGCTTCCCGCCGATCCACCTGGCGGAAATCAACTTCCAGGCGCTGTACGAGCAGCGTCTCGCGCAGCTTCAGCAGCAGCAGGCCGGCGCAGCAGGCGCGCCGAACGGCACGACGCTGAACTGACGTTTCACTCCGGACCGGTGCTGGGTATGAAAGTAGCCGTTCTCGGCGCCGGTGCCTGGGGCACCGCGCTCGCGGGCCATCTGGCCGCGCGGCACGATACGCTTCTATGGGCGCGTGACGCCGCGCTGATCGCCGGGCTGCAGGCCCGGCACGAAAACGCTCGCTATCTGGACGGCATCGCGCTGCCCGATGCGCTGCGCTACGACGCCGATCTCGGCGCCGCGCTCGCGCACGGCGCCGCGGACGACGCACTGTGCGTGATCGCCGCGCCGGTGGCCGGGCTGCGCACGCTGTTCGGCGCGATGCGCGACGCGGGCTGCGTGCCCGCGCATGTCGTGTGGGTCTGCAAGGGCTTCGAGGCCGACACCCATCTGTTGCCGCACCAGGTGATCGCGACCGAGCTGCCCGGGCAGCACAGTAACGGCGTGCTGTCGGGGCCGAGCTTCGCCCGCGAGGTCGGGCTCGCGCTGCCCGTCGCGCTGACGGTCGCGAGCGCGTCCGCCGAATGCCGCGAGCGCACGCTCGCCGCGTTCCATCACGGCGCGATGCGGATCTATACCGGTGACGACGTGGTCGGCGTCGAGGTCGGCGGCGCGGTGAAGAACGTGCTGGCGATCGCGACCGGCATCGCCGACGGGCTCGGGCTCGGGCTGAACGCGCGTGCCGCGCTGGTCACGCGCGGACTCGCCGAAATGTCGCGGCTGGGCGTCGCGCTCGGCGGCCGCGCGGAAACCTTCACGGGGCTCACGGGCCTCGGCGACCTGATCCTTACCGCGACGGGCGACCTGTCGCGCAATCGCACGGTCGGTCTGCAACTGGCGGCAGGCCGCTCGCTGAACGACATCCTCGGCGCGCTCGGTCACGTGGCCGAAGGCGTGCGCTGTGCGCAGGCCGTGCTCGCGATCGCGCGCGCGCAATCGATCGAAATGCCGATTACCGAAGCCGTGTGCGGCGTGCTGTTCGACGGCGTTGCGCCGCGCGATGCGGTCAGCGGCCTGTTGCGGCGCGACGCGCGCGCCGAATGACACCGGCGAATCGCACCGGTTCTCGCGACCGGGCGCGCTCGCGCAAAGCGGGCGACGCGAAAGCGCACTACGCTTGAACAGTCTCCGGCGTTTCGGGAGGGTGTCATGCTGCAGATCGGTTCCACCACGTTCGACGCGCAAGTCGTCGACATCACGACGCTCGACGTCGACGCGATCGTCAACGCCGCGAACGGTTCGCTGCTCGGCGGCGGCGGGGTCGACGGCGCAATCCATCGCGCGGCCGGCCCGGGCCTCCTGGCCGAGTGCCGCACGCTCGGCGGCTGCGAGACCGGCGACGCGAAACTCACGCGCGGCCACGGGCTGCCGGCGCGATACGTGATTCATGCGGTCGGCCCGGTGTGGTACGGCGGCGGGCGCGGCGAGTCCGAGCTGCTCGCGTCGTGCTACCGGCGCGCGATCGAGCTGGCCGAGGAGGTGGCGGCGACGTCGATCGCGTTCCCCGCGATCAGCTGCGGCGTGTACCGCTATCCGGCCGACGAGGCCGTCGACATCGCGGTCGGTACGGTCGCCGAAATGCTGCCGCAGGCGCCGAACCTCGCGCGCGTGGTGTTCGCGTGCTTTTCGTCCGACATGTACGACCTGTATCGCGCGCGGCTCGCGCGCATCATCATCTAGTGGAAGTGGAGTCGGCCGCGCGTCATGCGCCGCCTTCGAAGCCGGCCTGGCGCCAGGCCTCGAACACGACCACGGCGACCGTGTTCGACAGGTTCAGGCTGCGGTTGCCCGGCTGCATCGGCAGGCGCACGCGCTGTTCGTTCGGGAAGCCCTCGAGCAGTTCGGCCGGCAGGCCGCGCGTCTCCGAGCCGAACACGAACCAGTCGCCCGGCACGAACGCGTGGTCGTGGAAGCGGCCCGAGCCGCGGGTCGTGAACGCGAACATCCGCGCGGGATCGGGCGCTTCGGCCGCGACGAACGCGTCCCAGTCGCGGTGCACGCGCATTTCCGCGTATTCGTGATAGTCGAGGCCCGCGCGGCGCATCTTCGCGTCGTCGAGCGGAAAGCCGAGCGGTTCGATCAGGTGCAGGCGCGCGCCGGTGTTGGCGCACAGGCGGATCACGTTGCCGGTGTTCGGCGGAATTTCGGGGGCGACGAGGACGACGTTGAACATGGTTGGGTCTGGCTGGGCCGGCCGGGGCGGAGCAACCTGCATTCCGTCCCGGCCGGCCGGTTCGTGATGGCCGGGGCCGCGTTCGGGCGGCCGGCCTCTCTATCTAATTAATCCCTGGCGGTGCGCAGCGCAACCAGATTCGTCACGCGCGCGGCACCCGCCGTCTTCAATGCATGCGCGGCCGCCGCGAGCGTCGCGCCGGACGTCATCACGTCGTCGACGAGCGCCACGTGGCGGCCGACGACGTCGCCCGCGACTGCGAACGCCGCCATGACGTTGTCGCGTCGCGCGCGCCGGTCGAGCCGCGACTGCGGCGCGGTTTCGGCCACGCGCGCGAGCAGCGCGGCGTCAGCACGGACGCCGAGCCGGCGCGCGAGCGGACGCGCGATCGCCCACGCCTGGTTGTAGCCGCGTGCGACGAGCCGTCCTTGCGACAGCGGCACCGGCGCGATCACGTCGAAGCCGCCTGCGCCGCGGATCTCGGCCGTGTCGTCGACCCGCTGCGCGAGCCGGGCCGCGAATTCCGCGCCGAGCGCGAGCCGCGCATGAAACTTCAGGCCGCGCGCGAGGCCGTCGAGCGGAGCACGGTAATCGGCGAGCGCGAGCGTCGCGTCGAACGGCGGCGGTGTCGCGCGGCACGTGTCGCACTGGTATGCGCATGCTGGTCCGGCGCTGGCGTGTCGGCCATCGGTGCCGCGCCGACGCTGCCGCCCGACACCCAGCGGCACCGCGCAGACATCGCAGCGCAGCCGCGCTTCATTCCAGTACGCGGCGTCGCAAGCGCCGCACATCACCTCATGTGACAAATTGCCGCACAGCGCGCATCGATTCGGTAGCGCGAGCGCGGCGACGTGCGCGGCCAGCGCGCGAACCTGCGACAAAACGACGCGCATCGGGCGCGGGGTGGAACTGCGATCCATCGCGAACACTCCTGGCGACCCCGCCTCGATGAAGGCTCCGAGGCGAGCGAGTATACTTCGGGCTCTTCGCCAGTGTGCCCGACATGTCCCCAGCTTCGACTTCAACCGGCCGTCCGGCCAATGACGCCCGGCGTTTGCGGCGGATCTTCGATCGCCGTGCCGCCGCGTTCGACGCGGTCGCGTTCCTGCCGCGCGAGATCGCGCAGCGGATGAACGAGCGCCTCGAATACATCAAGGTGAGCCCCACGGCCGTGCTCGATGCGGGCTGCGGCCCGGGCGACGACCTGCCGGCGCTGCGTGCGCGCTTTCCCGAAGCCCCGGTGTTCGGCGTCGACCTGTCCGGCGCGATGCTCGCGCGGGCAGGGCAGCGCGAGGTCGAGCAGGCGAGCTGGCGCCGCTGGCTGCCCGCGTCGCTCGGGCGTGCGTTGGGCCAACGCGGCCCGCGCGTCGCGCAGGCCGACTTCTCGGCGTTGCCGTTCGCGGCCGGCGCGTTCGACCTGATCTGGTCGAACCTCGCGCTGCACTGGCATTCGCGCCCCGACGCGGTGCTGCCGGAATGGCAGCGCGTGTTGCGCGTCAACGGCCTGCTGATGTTCAGCACGCTCGGCCCCGACACGCTGCGCGAGCTGCGCGCGGCCTGCGCGGACGCCGAAGCGGCGCTCGGCATTGCGCCGCCCGCCGCGCGCGTGATCGATTTCGTCGACATGCACGACCTCGGCGACATGCTCGTCGAGAGCGGCTTCGAGATTCCGGTGATGGACCAGGAAGTGCTCACCGTCACCTACAAGACCCCCGATTCCCTGCTGGCCGACGTGCGCCGCTGGGGCGCGTATCCGTTCGACCGCGCGGCACCGGAGCGCGCGACGCGGCGTTTTCGCGCGGCGCTCGACGACGCGCTGGAAGCGCGCCGGCGCGCGGACGGAACGATTCCGCTGACCTTCGAGGTGATCTACGGCCACGCGTGGAAGGCCGTGCCGCGCACGACTGCCGAGGGGCACGGGATCGTGCGCATCGAAGATATCGGAAAGGGACGTCCGAAGAATCGGTAAAGCGGTAAAGAGGGGTTTTGTTATGTCTGAAATTAGCGGTGCAAAGCGGGGTCGAATTAGCGCGAAAAACGGCCGGGAAGCTTGTCACGCTTGGCTCACCGGCCGATAGCCGCTTGCTTGTGGATGCCATTGAACCCGCCTATAATGCGTCAGCTTGTCGTCCTGGGGTCCCCGCAATACGGGGCGGCGAGTCCGATGCAGGCATGCATCGCATGCCATTCGCGTGAGGCGGCGATGGGAGCAGCGAGGGGTTCGGCGGAGACGACGAACGGCGAACCGGTTCTTGCGGACTGGCTGATGAAACGCAATTGTTCGGTGTCGCCGCGCCAGTTCGTGCTGTTTTACGCGTCGCTCGCGAGCTTCTCGCTGGTGATCGCGGCATTGCTGATGTGGCGGGGGGCTTGGCTCGTCATGCCCTTCACCGGAATCGAAGTGCTGGCGGTGGGCGTCGCGTTTGCGATCTATGCCCGTCATGCGGTCGATTACGAGCGCATCAGGCTGTTTCCGCATCGGCTCGTGATCGAGCGGATGGATGCGGAGCGGTTCACGCAGATCGAATTCAACCCGCGCTGGGTGCGGGTCGAGCCGGGGGCGACGCCACGCGATCCGATTCGACTGGTATCGCGCGGGCAGACCGTCGTAATCGGGCAGCATCTCGCGCAGCACAAGCGTGCGCAGTTCGCCGACGAACTGCGCGTGTCGCTCAGGCGCTGCGGCTGACGAGGCGCGGGCACCGGCCGAAACGGGCTGGCGGCTTGCGACGGGGGAGGGTTTGAATGGAAATTTTGGGTAAGGATGCTATGAAAACAATCAAGCGAGCCCTCACGGGCGTGCTGGCATGCAGCGGATTGCTCTTTGCCGGCGCTGCCCTGGCGGTCGGTGATAGCCCGGGCGGCCCCCGCGTCAACGAGATCAACTTTCAGCCGCCGGTCACGAAGATCGCCGAGGAGCTCTACGATCTCCACACGATGATGCTGATCCTGTGTACGGTGATCTTCGTCGGCGTGTTCGGCGTGATGTTCTATTCGATCTTCGCGCACCGCAAATCCAAAGGCCACAAGGCCGCCAATTTCCATGAAAGCACGACCGTCGAAATCATCTGGACGATCGTGCCGTTCATCATCGTCGTGCTGATGGCGCTGCCGGCCACGAAGGCCGTCGTCGCGATGAAGGACACGACCAACGCCGATCTCACGATCAAGGTCACCGGCTACCAGTGGAAGTGGGGCTACGACTACGTGAAGGGCCCGGGCGAGGGCATCGGTTTCCTGTCGACGCTCAGCACCCCGCGTGACGAAGTGATGGGCAAGAAGCCGATCACCGAGACGTACCTGCAGGAAGTCGACAACCCGCTCGTCGTGCCGGTCAACAAGAAGATCCGCATCATCACGACCGCGAACGACGTCGTTCACTCGTGGTACGTGCCCGCGTTCGGCGTGAAGCAGGATGCGATCCCCGGCTTCGTGCGCGATACGTGGTTCAAGGCCGACAAGGTCGGCACGTTCCGCGGCTTCTGTACCGAGCTGTGCGGCAAGGAACACGCGTTCATGCCGGTCGTGGTCGTTGTACTGTCGGAAGACGACTACGCGAAGTGGGTGACCGCGCAGAAGGCCAAGCTGGCCAGCGCAGCGGTCGATCCGAACAAGGTTTACACGATGGCCGAACTCGTCGCGCACGGCGAGGAAGTCTACAAGGCGAACTGCGCGGCCTGCCACCAGGTGAGCGGCAAGGGCCTCGGCGCCTTCCCGGCGATGGACGGCAGCCCGATCGTGAACGGCCCGATCGCCGGCCACGTCGAGCGCGTGCTGCACGGCAAGGGTGCCATGCCGTCGTGGGCGTCGCTGTCGGACCTCGACATCGCATCGGTCATCACTTACGAGCGCAACTCGTGGGGCAACCACAAGAACGATCTGCTGCAGCCGAAGCAAGTGGCTGACGCGCGCAACGGCAAGATGCCGGAAGACACGGCAGGCGCAGCGGCGCCGGCAGAAGCGGCTCCGGCGCAAGCCGCGTCGGGCGCAGCCGAGCAGCCGGCGGCAGCGTCGGCATCGGCCGCGGCTGCACTGTCGACGATCTACTTCGAGACGGGCAAGAGCGTGCTGCCGGCCGACGCGAAGGCAGCGATCGCCGCAGCAGCCGACTATGCGAAGGCACATCCGGACGCGAAGCTCGCGCTGTCGGGTTTCACCGACAAGACGGGCTCGGCCGACGCGAACGCCGAACTGGCCAAGCATCGTGCACAAGCCGTGCGCGACGCGCTGAAGGCAGCAGGCGTGGCGGAAGACCACATCATCATGAAAAAGCCGGAAACGATCACGGGCGGGGCTGACGCGAAGGAAGCCCGGCGGGTCGAGATCGGGCCGGCGGCTTGACGTGTCGCTGAGTTAGTCGACGTATTCGCATTAGGAGATTCTCATGTCTAGCATCGGGCACGACGTAGCCGCGGACCACGCGCACGACGACCACGCGCACGAAATGCCGCACGGCTGGCGTCGCTGGCTGTTCGCAACCAACCACAAGGACATCGGTACGCTGTACCTGCTGTTCTCGTTCATCATGTTCCTGTCGGGCGGCGTGATGGCACTCGGCATCCGTGCCGAGCTGTTCGAGCCGGGCCTGCAGATCATGCGTCCGGAGTTCTTCAACGAACTCACGACGATGCACGGCCTGATCATGGTGTTCGGCGCGATCATGCCGGCCTTCGTCGGCTTCGCGAACTGGATGATTCCGCTGCAGATCGGCGCGTCCGACATGGCGTTCGCGCGGATGAACAACTTCAGCTTCTGGCTGCTGCCGGTCGCGGCCGTGCTGCTGGTCGGTTCGTTCTTCGCGCCGGGCGGCGCGACGGCCGCCGGCTGGACGCTGTACGCACCGCTGTCGACGCAGATGGGCCCGGGCATGGACTTCGCGATCTTCGCGGTGCACATCATGGGCGCGTCGTCGATCATGGGCGGGATCAACATCGTCGTGACGATCCTGAACATGCGCGCACCGGGCATGACGCTGATGAAGATGCCGATGTTCGCATGGACCTGGCTGATCACCGCGTACCTGCTGATCGCCGTGATGCCGGTTCTGGCAGGAGCGATCACGATGGTGCTGTTCGACCGCCACTTCGGCACGTCGTTCTTCAACGCGGCAGGCGGCGGCGACCCGGTGATGTACCAGCACATCTTCTGGTTCTTCGGGCACCCCGAGGTGTACATCATGATTCTGCCGGCGTTCGGGATCGTGTCGCAGGTGATCCCGGCGTTCGCACGCAAGACGCTGTTCGGCTATAGCTCGATGGTGTACGCGACGGCTTCGATCGCGATCCTGTCGTTCATGGTCTGGGCGCACCACATGTTCGCAACGGGCATGCCGGTCACCGGTCAGCTGTTCTTCATGTACGCGACGATGCTGATCGCAGTGCCGACGGGCGTGAAGGTGTTCAACTGGCTCGCGACGATGTGGCGCGGTTCGATGACGTTCGAAACCCCGATGCTGTTCGCGATCGGCTTCCTGTTCGTGTTCACGTTCGGCGGTCTGACGGGCCTGATGCTGGCCATGGCGCCGCTCGACATCCAGTACCACGGCACTTACTTCGTGGTGGCGCACTTCCACTACGTGCTGGTGGCCGGGTCGCTGTTCGCGCTGTTCTCGGGCTGGTACTACTGGGCGCCGAAGTGGACGGGCTGGATGTACAACGAGACGCGCGGCAAGATCCACTTCTGGTCGTCGATGATCTTCTTCAACCTGACGTTCTTCCCGATGCACTTCGTTGGTCTCGCGGGCATGCCGCGCCGCTATGCGGACTACCCGGCGCAGTTCACGGACTTCAACCAGGTGGCGACGATCGGCGCATTCGGCTTCGGCCTCGCGCAGGTGTACTTCCTGTTCGCGGTCGCGCTGCCGGCCTACCGTGGCGGCGGCGAGCTGGAAAAGGCGTCGGACAAGCCGTGGGATGGCGCGACGGGCCTCGAGTGGACGGTGCCGAGCCCGGCTCCCTTCCACACGTTCGAGCAACCGCCGCACGTCGAATAAGTTTCACCGCGCGTTCCGCCGCTGCCTGCCGTGCAGGCAGGCGCGGCGGGCGCCGAATTGAAATTTCAGCGAAGTTTCAGATGAACCGGAATCCACAAGAAAGACGAACGCCCGAGCAGATCCGCGCGGGCAACAAGCGGCTCGGCCTCATCCTGCTCGTCATCGCCGCCGTTTTTTTTGTGGGTGTCGTGATCAAGCAGTGGTGGCTGTCCACTCACTGATGCAGTAACTGACGCAGTAGCGAGGAAGTAGTCGTATGTCGAAGCCGGAAGAGGGCGCCGTCGATCGCGCGTTCAATCGTTCGATGCTGGTGAAGCTCTTCGTCGTGGCCGGATTGATGTTCGGCTTCGGCTTCGCGCTGATTCCGATGTATCGCGCGATCTGCCAGATCACCGGCATCAACAACCTGGTGCAGCGCGATGTCAGCGAACGCGAGGTGAAGAACTCGCAGGTCGACACCAGTCGGACGGTGTCGGTCGAGTTCGATGCGAACGCGCGCGGGCCGCTCGGTTTCAAGCCGGAGCACAACAGCCTCGACGTGCATCCGGGCGAACTGACGACGATCGTGTACGACGTGACGAACGGGCAGGGCCGGCCGGTGGTGGCGCAGGCGATTCCAAGCTACGCGCCGAAGCAGGCGACGGAGTTCTTCAAGAAGATCGAGTGTTTTTGCTTCACGCAGCAGACGCTGGCCGCGCACGAGTCGCGCAAGATGCCGGTGGTGTTCGTGATCGATCCGAAACTGCCGAAGGACGTGAAGACGATCACGCTGTCGTACACGTTCTTCGAGCTGAATACGCCGGCCACGCCGGCGCCGGCACCGCGCAGTACGGCGGCGCAGGGCGCGGCGAAGCCGGACGCATGACGACGGAGACGGGGCGATGACGGAGACGAAGCGGAGCGGGTCGTTCGGCCAGGCGTTGCGAGCGGTGTTGTGGTCGTTCTTCGGCGTGCGCAAGCGACGCGACCTGGAGGCCGATGCGACGCAGCTCAATCCGCTGCACGTGCTGATCGTCGCGCTGATCGCGGCCGGCGTGTTCATCGGCGTGCTGATCCTGATCGTGCGTGCGGTGGTGGGCTGAGGGCCGAGGCCCGCGGCTGGAAAGAATGCAGTGCGTAGCGCCCCGGCGCTGCGTGCGGGAAAGAGCGGCGGCGGTCGCGCCGCGCAAGAAATAAAGCCGGAGCGGTTTCCGGTACACAAATTGGACTGAAGTGGAGAATCAAGCATGAGCGGTCAAAACCAGACCCCGTACTATTTCGTGCCGCATCCGTCGCAGCATCCGATCAGCGCGGCCGTCGGCCTGCTGGTCATGCTCGGATCGGTGGCGCTGTGGATCAACGGTCACGACTGGGCTCCGTACACGGCGCTGCTTGGCCTGCTGTGGTTGCTCTTCACGCTGTATCACTGGTTCGGCGACGCGATCGCCGAGTCGGAAGGCGGTCATTACGGCAAGAACGTCGACAAGTCGTACCGCTGGAGCATGAGCTGGTTCATCTTCTCGGAAGTCATGTTCTTCGGTGCGTTCTTCGGCGCGCTGTTCTATGCGCGTGAAATCGCGCTGCACCAGCTCGGCAGCCTCGACTACAAGCTGATCTGGCCGGATTTCTCCGCCGTGTGGCCGAACGAAGGCCCCGCCGCGCTTGCCGGTCACTTCAAGACGATGGGCCCGTGGCCGATTCCGACGCTGAACACGGCATTCCTGCTGTCCTCGGGCGTGACGCTGACGATCTCGCACCACGCACTGCGCGACGATCATCGCAAGAAGGCAATCGCCTGGCTGGCCGCGACGCTCTTGTTCGGTATCTGCTTCCTGTTCCTGCAGGGCTTCGAGTACTACCACGCGTACAACGAACTGAACCTGACGCTGAACTCCGGCGTGTACGGCTCGACGTTCTTCCTGCTGACGGGCTTCCACGGTTTCCACGTGTTCCTCGGCGGCACGATGCTCGCGGTGGTGCTGGTGCGGATGATCCGCGGCCACTTCAAGCCCGATCACCACTTCGCATTCGAAGGCGCCGCGTGGTACTGGCACTTCGTCGACGTCGTCTGGCTCGGCCTGTACGTCGTCGTCTACTGGCTGTAAATGGAACAACGGCCCGCGCAGCGATGCGCGGGCCGTTTTCATTGGCGGGGACGGGGCAGCAGCGTGCTGCTTGCGGTCAACGCCACCTCGGCGCCGCCGCGACTCAGTCAGGCGGCGCTTTTGCTTGGTGGCGCCGCAGTGCGGCGATATGTCACAGCGGCTGCCGCGGCGACGGCTGCCGCGAATGCATCAACGTCCGATCGGCAGGCCGGTCGAATGGATCCAGCCCATCCAGTTCGCGAACAGGATGAACAGGAACAGCGTGACCGACAGCCCGACGCGGGTGGCAAGCGACCACACCATGCGTTTCGTATGACCGCGGTCGTGCATCATGAAGTAGAGCGCCGAGCCCATGCTGGCGATGATGAGGACGAAGGCGATGGGAACGAGGATGTGCATGACACGAACCGGACGACGGCAATTCGAAAGGAAGAGGATAATTATCGCACTTCGCTTTCGCGCATGCGCCTCGCGGGTGGCGCGATGAAGATCCGCTGGTTGCCTGCGCTGCTGATTCTCGTCGTGGTCGCGGTCACGATACGCCTCGGTTTCTGGCAGCGCGACCGCGCGCATCAGAAGGAAGCGCTGCAGGCGAGCGTCGTGCGCTACGAGCATGCGGCGCCCGTCGACGTCGGCGCGCAGCCGATGCCGCTTGCGTCGATCGAGTTTCACCGCGTGCGGGCCAAGGGTCGCTTCATACCGGAGCAAGTGGTGTTCCTCGACAATCGGCCGTATAACGACCAGCCGGGTTTTTACGTCGTGATGCCGTTTAAACTCACGGGCGGCGGCGTCGTGCTGGTGAACCGCGGCTGGCTGCCGCGCAACATCGCCGATCGCACGGCGATCGAGCCGTTCCCGACGCCCGACGGCGACATCGAGATCGAGGGCATCGCGCGTGCCGACGCGTCGCGCGCATTCGAGCTCGGCGAAGGTGGCTCGGCTGCGCACCAGAAGATCCGGCAGAACCTGGACGTCGCTGCGTATGCGAAGGAAACGGGGTTGCCGCTGCAGCCGTTCGTGATCCAGCAGACGAGCGACGACGGCGACAAGCTCGTGCGCGACTGGCCGGCGGCGACGACCGGCGTGGAGCGCAATTACGGTTACATGTTTCAGTGGTGGGGCATGGCTGCGGCCGCGCTCGGTTTCGGCCTGTACGCCGCGCGGCGTGCGGCGAAGAAGTCGGCCGGCGCGTGAGCGCCATGCCCGGACGCGGCGGCAGCGCCGCGGGTTCGTTTCGAGAGGTCTGATTTGTCCATGCAATCTTCCCGTCAGGGTCCGGCCGCTGCGCCGATCTCGCCGGCGGCCCGCAAGCGCGGCCGCTGGATGCTCGTGCTGCTGGGTCTCGTGTGCGCAGCACCGATGATCGCGTCGTACTTCACCTATTACGTGATCAAGCCGAAGGGCGGCTCGACCAACTACGGCACGCTGATCGAGCCGCAGCGCCCGATCCCGGCCGATCTGCAGGTCACCGACGAAACCGGCAAGACCGTGCCGCTGGCGTCGCTGCGCGGTGTGTGGCTGTTCGTGATGACCGACCGCAGCGCATGCGACGACGCATGTGCGCAAAAGCTCTATTTCATGCGCCAGATCCGCGTCACGCAGGCGGGCGAGCGGCACCGGATCACGATGGTGTGGCTGCGCAGCGATGCGGGCGCGGTGCCGCCGAAGGTGCTGGAAGCCTATCCCGACACGCGCCGGCTGGTCGCCGATCCGGCCGCGGTCGCCGCGTGGCTGCCGGCCGACACCGGCACGCAGGACCGCGACCACATCTACATGGTCGATCCGAACGGCAACCTGATGATGCGTTTCCCGAAGGACCCGAACCCCAGCAAGATCAAGGCGGACGTCACGAAGCTGCTGAAGTGGTCGAGCATCGGCTAAGGCGAGACTACGAGGCAACCATTCGATGTCGTATCTACTGCAACTCGGCCTGATCGGCTTCTGCATCGCGCTGCTGCCGCTGTCGTACGTGTGGGTGAAGGCCGACGACAACAAGTTCCGCAAGCTGGTGTGGCTCACCACGTTCCTGACGCTCGATCTGGTGATGTTCGGCGGCTTCACGCGGCTGACCGATTCGGGCCTCGGCTGCCCGGACTGGCCCGGCTGCTACGGCACCTCGTCGCCGTTCATCGCGCATGCCGCGATCACGGCCGCGCACCAGGCGATGCCGACCGGCCCCGTCAGCATGACGAAGGCGTGGATCGAGATGATCCACCGCTATTTCGCGATGGCGATCGGCGTGCTGATCATCGCGCAGGTCGTGATCGCATGGGCTGCGCGGCTGCGCCGCCGCCCGCTGCACGTGTCGCCGTGGTGGCCGACGAGCCTGCTGCTGCTGATCGTCGTGCAGGGCGTGTTCGGCGCATGGACGGTCACCATGAAGCTGCAGCCGGTGATCGTCACGACCCACCTGCTGCTCGGCCTCACGCTGCTCGGCACGCTCGGCTGGCTCGCGGCGCGGCAGACGCCGCTGCCGTCGCATGACCCGGAGGCGGGCCGCTACCGCGCGGCCGCGCTCGCCGCGCTGGTGCTGCTGGTCGTGCAGATCGCGCTCGGCGGCTGGGTGAGCACCAACTACGCGGTGCTCGCGTGTACCGATTTCCCGACCTGCAACGGCCAGTGGATTCCGCCGATGAACTTCGGCCAGGGCTTCCATCTGTGGCGCGCGCTCGGGATGACGAAGGACGGCGAGGCGATCACGCAGGACGCGCTGGTCGCGATCCACTGGACCCACCGCACGTTCGCGTTCGTCGTCGTCGCATATCTGGTCGCGTTCGCGCTGAAGATGCGCCGCTTCGAGTCGCTGCGGCGGCCCGCGGACGGCGTGCTGCTGGTCGTCCTGCTGCAGTTCGTGACGGGCCTGACCAACATCGTGCTGCAGTGGCCGCTGCCGGTCGCCGTCGCGCACAACGGCGGCGCCGCGATCCTGCTGCTGCTCGTCGTCATGTTAAACTTTCGCATCCTTTCAAGCCGCCCCGGCCGTGTCGTGCAGCCTGCGCGCGACGCCGCCCCGGCGTGACCGTCCCCATGCAAAGCACCCTTTCCCAATCGCCCGGTAGCCGGTTTTCGCAGTACATGGCGCTGACGAAGCCGCGTGTCACGCAGCTCGCGGTGTTCTGCGCGGTGATCGGCATGTTTCTCGCGACGCCGGGCATGGTGCCGTGGCATGTGCTGATCGGCGGCACGGTCGGCATCTGGCTGCTGGCCGGCGCCGCGTTCGCGATCAACTGCCTCGTCGAACAGAAGATCGACGCGATGATGCGCCGCACCGCGTGGCGCCCGTCCGCGCGCGGCGAGATCACGACCCCGCAGATCCTGCTGTTCTCGGCCGTGCTCGGCAGCGTCGGCGCATGGACGCTCTATACGTTCACGAACCCGCTGACGATGTGGCTGACGATCGCGACGTTCGTCGGCTACGCGGTGATCTACACGCTGCTGCTCAAGCCGATGACGCCGCAGAACATCGTGATCGGCGGCGCGTCGGGCGCGATGCCGCCGGCGCTCGGCTGGGCCGCCGTCACCGGCGCGGTGCCCGGCGACGCGTGGATCCTCGTGCTGATCATCTTCGTGTGGACGCCGCCGCATTTCTGGGTGCTCGCGCTTTACCGCCGCAAGGATTACGAGAGCGCGGGGCTGCCGATGCTGCCCGTCACGCACGGCGAGAAGTTCACGCGGCTGCACATCCTGCTGTACACGGTGATCCTGTTCGCGGTCACGCTGATGCCGTTCATCTCCGGGATGAGCGGGGCCGTCTACCTGACGAGCGCGGTGCTGCTCGGTGCGGTGTTCCTCGCGTATGCATGGAAGATCTACCGCGACTATTCGGACGAACTCGCCCGCAAGGCCTTCCGCTATTCGATCGTCTACCTGTCGCTGCTGTTCGCCGCGCTGCTCGTCGATCACTACGCACGCCCGCTGCTCGGCGTGTAACCGCACGGTTTGAACGCAATGCTCCATTCACGGTTCGGGCGCCGCGCGCGCCAAGGCTGGATGCTCGCATGCGCATTCGCGGCAGCCACGCTGCTCGCGGGCTGCGACAACGCGCCGAAATTCCAGAATCTCGACATCACCGGCAACACGCAGTTCGGCAGCGATTTCTCGCTGCCCGACACGGCCGGCAAGGTACGCACGCTCGGCGACTTCAAGGGCAAGGCTGTCGTGATGTTCTTCGGCTATACGCATTGCCCGGACGTATGCCCGACGACGATGGCCGAATTGTCGGAAGCGCTGAAGCAGCTCGGCCCCGACGCCGCGAAGCGCGTGCAGGTGCTGTTCGTCACCGTCGATCCGGAGCGTGACACGCCCGCGCTGCTCGGCCAGTACGTGCCCGCGTTCGATTCGTCGTTCATCGGGCTGCGGCCGGCCGACGAAGCGGCGCTGAAGAAGGTCACGAAGGATTTCCGTGTGTACTACGCGAAGGTGCCCGGCAAGACGCCCGGCAGCTACACGATGGATCACACCGCCGCGAGCTACGTGTTCGATCGCGACGGCAAGCTGCGCCTGTTCGTGCGCGACGGCCAGGGCCCCGGCCCGTGGGTTCACGACCTGAAACTGCTGGTCGACTGAGCGGCGCGCGCCGCATGATCGCCCGGGCGTTCTGCCCGGCGAAACGCGTGACGGCCGCAACGCGCCGTCACGCATTCCTCCCGGTTCCCCTCGATTGACATGCTCCGCCTCACCGGGCGGCGTGCGTGCGCACATGCGCGATTGCGTGCGTCATGGCAGCGCGGGCACGTTGAAGCCCTGCGCGGCGCGCGTGATCCGGAATTCCGTCACGCGATAGGTCGCGAGCCCTTCGGTCACGAACGGATCGGTCTTCAGGATCGCATCCAGTTCGTCGCGGTCGATGCGGGCCGCGAGGATCACGCCGCCTTCGCGCGGCACCTTCGGCCCCGCCGCGATGAAGATGCCGCGCTCGAGCAGCGGCTGCAGATACGCGCGATGGCGTTCGAGCGCGTCGTCGATGCGCTCGAGCGACGCGGTGTAGTGGATGTCGATGACGTACATGGATGGCCCCGGAATGTCGCCGACGCCTTGCGCGCCGGTCAGCCGGTCTTTGTAGCACAGCGCCCGTTGCGTGTCGTGCCGTGCGGCGTGCGCCGGCTGCGTGTATTCAAGTTGTAAGTCTCACTGCCGTAAATACGAGAGCAACCGTTTGCGCGCGACCGGCCGTTCGCGCGCATCACGGGCATCGACTTCGACAACAAGGCACGCAGATGAGCAGAATGACGTTGAACCGCAAGCTATGGCTCGCGCTTGCGCTGGTATGGATCGGTCTACTCGGCGTCGGCGCATGGAGCGCATACGAGACGCGCGCGACGATGCTCGCCGAACGCAAGGAAGGCATCGCGAACCTCGTCGATTCGGCGGCCGGCATCGTGCGTGCCTATCACGCGCTCGCGCAGAGCGGTGCGCTGCCCGAGGCCGACGCGAAGCGCGACGCGCTCGCGAGCCTGGCCGCGATGCGCTACGGCGATTCGGGCTATGTGTTCGTGATGGATTCGAAGCCCGTCGTGCTGATGCACCCGACGCTGCCGAAGCTGGTCGGCACGCAGGTTGGCGACTATCTCGATCCGGACGGCAAGCCGCTGTTCGTCACGATCCTGAACGCCGCGAAGGCGACCGGCAGTGGCTTCGCCGAGTATCGCGGGCGGCTGCCCCACAGCGAAACCGCGGCGCCGAAGATCAGTTACGTCACGCGCTTCGCACCGTGGGACTGGAACATCTCGAGCGGCGTGTTCCTGAAGGACATCGATACCGTCTACTACCGGACGCTGTTCGGTCACCTCGCGGTCGTGTTCGTGATCGGCTTCATGATCAGCGCGGCCATGCTCGTGATCATCCGCAACGTGCGCGGCAGCCTCGGCGGCGAGCCGGACGAGGCGGCCGCGCTGGCGGCCCGCATCGCGCAGGGCGACCTGACGCAGCCGGTGCCCGTGCGCGCGAGCGACAGCACGAGCATGATGGCTGCGATGCGCGACATGCAGGCACGCCTGCAGGCGACGATCGGCGGGATCCGCCAGTCGGCGGAGTCGATCGCGTCGGCGAGCCGCGAGATCGCGTCCGGCAACAGCGACCTGTCGCAGCGCACCGAGGAGCAGGCCGCATCGCTGGAAGAAACGGCCGCGAGCATGGAGCAGCTGACCGCGACGGTGAAGCAGAACGCGGACAACGCGCGGCAGGCGAGCGGGCTGGCGAACAACGCGTCGGAGATCGCGCGGGCGGGCAACGACGTCGTGAACCGCGTGATCGGCACGATGGGCGAGATCGACGACAGCTCACACAAGATCGCCGACATCATCGGCGTGATCGAGGGCATTGCGTTCCAGACCAACATCCTCGCGCTGAACGCGGCAGTCGAGGCCGCGCGCGCCGGCGAGCAGGGGCGCGGCTTCGCGGTGGTCGCGGGCGAGGTGCGTTCGCTCGCACAGCGCAGCGCGACGGCCGCGAAGGAGATCCGCGAGCTGATCGTCGATTCGGTCGAGCGCGTGCGCAACGGCTCGACGCTGGTCGGCCAGGCCGGCACGACGATGGGCGAGATCCTGCAGGCGGTGGCGCGCGTGACCGACATCATGGGCGAGATTGCGGCCGCGTCCGAAGAGCAGGCGAGCGGCATCACGCAGGTCGGGCGCGCGGTCACGCAAATGGACCAGGTCACGCAGCAGAACGCGGCGCTCGTCGAGGAGGCCACCGCGGCGGCCGCGTCGCTGCAGGAGCAGGCCGGGCGGTTGCGCGATGCGGTCGGCGCGTTCCGGGTCGGCGGTCGCGTTCATTGAAATGCAACTAACGGCCGAGCCGCGCGCGTTCCGCCAGCACGCTCGCGGGGCATACCCATATGAGTGGGATGTATTTCACTTCCGGCCGATCCTGTGACACCATTTGCCCCTTCCTGCGAGTCGGGGCATACCCGTATCGCGCCCCATTTTCAGTTTGCAAGAAAGCGAGAAACAGATGAAGCGTCGCAGTCTCCTGAAGGTATTTTCCGTGCTGGCCACCGGTGCCGCGCTGACGCTGTCGGCGGGCGCGCACGCCGAAGACAAGGTGATCAAGGTCGGCACGGTGGCCGGCCCGGATTCGGAAGTGTGGCAGGTCGTGCAGAAGGTCGCGAAGGAGAAGGAAGGCCTGACCGTGAAGGTCATCGAGTTCAACGACTACGTGCAGCCGAACGCGGCGCTCGACTCGGGCGACCTCGACGCGAACAGCTTCCAGCACCAGCCCTACCTCGACAGCCAGGTGAAGCAGCGCGGCTACAAGATCGTCAGCGCGGGCCTGACCTACATCTCGCCGATCGGCGTGTACTCGAAGAAGTTCAAGGCGCTGAAGGACCTGCCGCAAGGCGCGAAGCTGGCGGTGCCGAACGATCCGTCGAACGAGAACCGCGCGCTGCTGCTGCTGCAGACGCAGGGCGTGATCAAGCTGAAGGCGGGCGCCGGCACGGGCGGCAACAACGCGACGGTGCTCGACATCGCCGAGAACCCGAAGAAGCTGAAGATCTCCGAACTCGACGCCGCGCAACTGCCGCGCGTGCTGTCGGACGTCGACGCAGCCGTGATCAACACGAACTATGCGCTGGCCGCGAACCTCCAGCCGACCAAGGACGCGATCGCGCTCGAATCGCTGACGAGCCCGTACGCGAACCTGATCGCCGTGCGTGCGAAGGACAAGGATCAGCCGTGGGTGAAGAAGCTGGTCAAGGCGTACCAGTCGCCGGAAGTGAAGGAATTCATCAAGAAGCAGTTCAAGGGCTCGATGGTCGCGTCGTTCTGAACGCGATCGGTTGACCGAACGAAGGCCTGCACGTGTGCAGGCCTTTTTTATGTGCGATGGGCGGCGTCCCGTTGCCGCTGCGCATGCGTTGCCTGCCCGCTTTGACGTGCTTTCGAGATCCGGGCGCGACGCGAAGATCACACATCGCAATTGCATTTGTGTTCACCGATAAACACCGTTTGGCAACGGTTCGTTACGGTGCATCGAGCCTGCGCGCCGCCGCTCGAATGCAGAATCGGTATGCGCGTTTTCTCTCCGGCATCCCGTTGTGCCCCGTCATTGTTCACGCTGAGCCAAATAACAAAAGGTTGCGGGATATTCCACTATCGTTACGGAGCGAACAGCCAACGGATCGGCAAGAATTCGTCTGCGTGGCAGTCGTATATCTTCGTTAGACTGAAAAGGTAGCTTTAAAAATCGCGCGCGAGAATGTCGACCTGGGATTCGATGCGGCTGAAGTCGAAGAGGTAATGAGGGAGTATTCGGAAGAGTTTAATGTCGATGTGAGCGGGTTCGACATTAAAAAATACTACCCGGAAGACGATATTTCGCTTCTTGACCTGATCAATCCGTTCAGGAAAAGAGTCGTTCATCACGTTCCGGACCTGAACGTCCGAATGTTGATCGAATCGGCCAAGGCAGGGCGCTGGCTCTACAGCTGACTGATCACCGGGTCGTGTTTGTTTGCGTCCTGACGGCTGCGTCGCGCGGGCCGTTTGGGGGCAGCCGGCCGCGCGGCGCCTGGCCCGCGCCGCCGGCTCACATCTCGCCGCGCCGCGAGCAGATCGCCATGATCTGCTGGATCGCGTAGTTGTCGCGCACGCCCGGCAGCGACTGCACGATGCACTCGTGAACGCGCCGCTCGCGCGGCAGCAGCATCGCGTTGTTGCGGTACAGCGCGTCGCACGAGCGCTGGATCAACTGGGCGGCCGCGCCGTTGCGGCTCTCGCGCAGCGCATTGAGCATGCAGTCGTCGTATTGCGCGCTGCCGTCGGTCAGCGCGAATGCCGCGCCCGGCAGCGCCAGCGCGATGGCCGCGCACGCGATCGCACGGATCCCTCGTTTCATGCACCCTCCGATGATGTGGATTGGGTCGGCGGACAGCATAACGTAAAGCGGCAAGGGTGGCTGACGCGTTGCGCCGGGATCGGCGCGGAGCGCCACCGGCCGGGCCTCGCGCGCGCTTCGTGGCCGCGCGCCGGGCGGGCTGTGGGCGCTCAGGGTGAAAGCGTTGAGTCAGGCGGTGGTCTGCGGAAATGGTATCCTCGTGCGTTCGCCGCCGCGCGCCTTCCCGGGGCCGCGCGGGGCCGTTGCCGCCCGGTTGCGCGCGCCTCGGCACCTGCATGACGGCGGCGGGAATCCATCATCCAGAACCGACACAAATATACGGGGGAGACTCACCCATGAAGCGTTACAGGACTTTCGCGATCCGTTCGATCACGGCCGGCGTCGCCGCACTCGCGCTGGCAGGCGCCGCGCACGCACAGACAGTCAAGGTGCTGTCGATCGTCGACCACCCGGCACTCGACGCGATCCGCGACGGCGTGCGCGCCGAACTGAAGGCGGAAGGCTACGGCGACGACAAGCTCAAGTGGGAATACCAGAGCGCGCAGGGCAACACGGGTACGGCCGCGCAGATTGCGCGCAAGTTCGTCGGCGACCAGCCCGACGTGATCGTCGCGATCGCGACGCCGGCCGCGCAGGCGGTCGTCGCGGCGACCAAGAACGTGCCGGTCGTCTACTCGGGCGTGACCGATCCGGTCGCCGCACAGCTCGTGAAGGGCTGGGGCCCGTCGGGCACCAACGTGACGGGCGTCTCCGACAAGCTGCCGCTCGATCGCCAGGTCGCGCTGATCAAGCGCGTCGTGCCGAAGGCGAAGACGGTCGGCATGGTCTACAACCCGGGCGAGGCGAACTCGGTCGTGGTCGTGAAGGAACTCAAGGAAATCCTCGCGAAGCAGGGGATGACGCTGAAGGAAGCGGCCGCACCGCGCACCGTCGACATCGGCCCGGCCGCGAAGAGCCTGATCGGCAAGGTCGACGTGATCTACACGAACACCGACAACAACGTCGTGTCCGCGTACGAAGCGCTCGTGAAGGTCGCGAACGAAGCGAAGATCCCGCTCGTCGCCGGCGACACCGACAGCGTGAAGCGCGGCGGCATCGCGGCGCTCGGCATCAACTACGGCGACCTCGGCCGGCAGACCGGCAAGGTCGTCGCGCGCATCCTGAAGGGCGAGAAGCCGGGCGCGATCGCGTCCGAGACGAGCAGCAACCTCGAACTGTTCGCGAACACGGGTGCGGCGGCGAAGCAGGGCGTGACGCTGGCGCCGGATCTCGTGAAGGAAGCGAAGACGGTCATCAAGTAAGCCGCGGCGGGCCACCGCCGCGCTGGCAGGCCCGATCCGGGCCTGAACGAAACCGCCGGACGGGCGGCTCCGACCCGGGGCCGCCCGTTCGCTTCGCCCGGCCGTACACGTCCGGCCGGGAAGCAACAGGATTTCCCCATCATGTCTTTGTTCTCGTTTCTGGGCGCGCTGGAGATCGGCCTGATCTTCAGCCTCGTCGCCCTCGGGGTGCTGATTTCGTTTCGCATCCTCAACTTCCCCGACCTCACCGTCGACGGCAGCTTTCCGCTCGGCGGCGCCGTCGCCGCGACGCTGATCTCCGCCGGCCATGACCCGTTCACGTCGACCGTGTTCGCGATCGTCGCGGGCGCGCTGGCCGGCTTCATCACGGGCTGGCTCAACGTGCGCCTGAAGATCATGGATCTGCTCGCCAGTATCCTGATGATGATCGCGCTCTACTCGGTGAACCTGCGGATCATGGGACGGCCGAACGTGCCGCTGATCACCGAGCCGACGATCTTCACCGTGCTGCAGCCCGACTGGATGCCCGACTACGTGCTGCGCCCGGCGCTGCTCGCGATCGTCGTGGTGGTCGCGAAGCTCGGCCTCGACTGGTTCTTCTCGTCGCAGCTCGGCCTCGCGATGCGCGCGACCGGCGCGAACCCGCGGATGGCGCGCGCGCAGGGCATCGCGACGGGCCGCGCGACGCTCGCCGGGATGGCCTTGTCGAACGCGCTCGTCGCGCTTGCCGGTGCGCTGTTCGCGCAGACGCAGGGCGGCGCCGACATCTCGATGGGGATCGGCACGATCGTGATCGGGCTGGCCGCCGTGATCATCGGCGAGACGCTGCTGCCCGCGCGCCGGCTGGTGCTGACGACGCTCGCCGTCGTGCTCGGCGCGATCGTCTACCGCTTCTTCATCGCGCTCGCGCTGAACAGCGAATTCATCGGCCTGAAGGCGCAGGACCTGAACCTCGTGACGGCCGCGCTCGTCACGATCGCGCTGGTGCTGCCGGCGACGCGCAAGAAGCTGTTCGCGCGCAAGAACGGAGGGGCATGACATGCTGTCCGCACAAGACCTGAAACTCACGTTCAACCCCGGCACGCCGATCGAGACGCGCGCGCTGCGCGGGCTGTCGCTCGAGATTCCCGACGGCCAGTTCGTCGCGGTGATCGGCTCGAACGGCGCCGGCAAGTCGACTTTCCTGAATGCGGTCAGCGGCGACCAGCGCGTCGATGCCGGGCGCATCGCGATCGACGGCACGGATGTCACGCGCCAGCCCGCGTGGGACCGCGCGCACCTCGTCGCGCGCGTGTTCCAGGACCCGATGGCCGGCACCTGCGAGGCGCTGACGATCGAGGAGAACATGGCGCTCGCGATGGCGCGCGGCGGGCGGCGCGGCTTCAGGGCCGCGCTCGACCGGCCGTCGCGCGAGCTGTTTCGCGACAAGCTGCGGCTCCTGAACCTCGGCCTGGAAAACCGGCTGACTGACCGGATCGGGCTGCTGTCGGGCGGCCAGCGGCAGGCGGTGAGCCTGCTGATGGCGTCGCTGCGGCCGTCGCGGATCCTGCTGCTCGACGAGCACACGGCCGCGCTCGACCCGAAGACGGCCGCGTTCGTGCTGGAACTGACCGCGCGCATCGTCGCCGAGAGCAAGCTGACGACGATGATGGTCACGCACAGCATGCGACAGGCGCTCGACTATGGCGACCGCACGGTGATGCTGCACCAGGGGCAGGTCGTGCTCGACGTGTCGGGCGACCAGCGCAAGGGGCTCGACGTGCCGGATCTGCTGCAGATGTTCGAGAAGGTGCGGCACGAGCAGCTCGACGACGACGCGTTGCTGCTCGGCTGACGCGCGGCGGGCGGACCGGCGCGGGGTGCGGTGCGTGGCATCGTGCCGGCTTGCTTGCCGGTCCGGCCGCGCGATCCGGTTCGCCGGCGTCGCCTCGGAGCCGGATGGTTGCGGCGGGCGTTCGGGCGTTCGGGCGTTCGGACGGTGTGAGCCGGCCACGCCCCGGGGCGGCGCGCCGTAACATGACGGGTGCGCCGGCTTTCCCCTTGTTTTTCCTCTGACGAAAATACCGGTTTCGTACCAGTACTGTGCGACGCGAGCGCATTGCCATATACTGTATATCCATACAGTTGTGGGTGGCGTCATGCTCGCATCCTCCATTTCTCCCGAATCCCTTCATCCATCGCTCTGGCGCGGCTCGCAGCTCGCACGCGGCGGTCCACGCACGATCGACACGGGCTTTGCGCCGCTGTCCGCCGAGCTGCCGGGCGGCGGCTGGCCGGTCGGCGGGCTCGTCGAACTGCTGGCCGCGCAGCCGGGCTGCGGCGAGATGCGGCTGCTCGCGCCCGCGCTCGCGCGTACCGTCAGCGTGCGGCGTCCGCTCGCGCTCGTCGCGCCGCCGCAGTCGCCGCATGCGACCGCGCTGGCCGGTCTCGGCGTGCCGTCCGACGCGCTGCTGTGGCTGCGCGCCGGCAGCCGCACCGACGCGTTGTGGGCCGCCGAGCAGGCGCTCAGGACGGGCTGCTGCAGTGCGCTGCTGCTCTGGCAGGACGCGCGGCCCGATGCGCTGCGGCGCCTGCATCTCGCGGCCGCGCGCACCGGCGACACGCTGTTCGTGATGCTGCGCCCGCTGTCGGCCGTGCGGCAGCCGTCGCCGGCCGTGCTGCGCATCGCGCTGCATCCGGTGCCGGGCGGTGTGTCGCTCGATATCGTCAAGCGTCGCGGGCCCGCGCGCAGCGAGCCGCTCGCGCTCGATTTGCCGTCGCCCATCGTGGAGAGCCGCTATGCGCGTCTTGCTCGGCATCCATCTGCCGCGCCTGCCGCTCGACGTGTGCGCCCCGCCGCCGTCTGACGGCGCGGCGGACGACGCAGACGACGCAGGCTGCGCGGTGCTCGAGCAGGGCGTCGTGCTGATTGCCGACGCGCCCGCGCGCCGGCAGGGCGTGCGCGCGGGCATGAAGCGCGGCGGCGTGCTGACGCTCGCACCCGACACCCGGCTGGTCGAACGCGATCCCGCCCGCGAGGCCGATGCGCTGCGCGCGGTCGCGCTCGCATTGCTGCGCTTCTCGCCGTGCGTCGTGCTCGACGACGAAGCCACGCTGATCGTCGACGTCGGTCCGAGCCTGCGCCTGTTCGGCGGCCTGCCGTCTCTGTGCCGCCAGGTGCGCGCGACGCTCGCGGCGCTCGGCTATGCGGCGCGCCTGTCGGCCGCGCCGACCGGGCGCGGCGCGTGGCTGCTCGCGCGCACGTCGGCGCGTGCCCGGATCCGGCGCCGCGTGGCCAGGCCGGCCTCGCTCGTTCGTGCGCTCGATCGTTTGCCGTGCGTGCTGCTGCCCGATGCGCGCCCGTATGCGGGCTGGTTCGACGGCCTCGGCTGCCGCACGCTCGCCGATCTGCGCGGCCTGCCGCGCGCGGGGCTGCAGCGCCGCTGCGGTCCGGCGCTGCTCGCCGCGCTCGATCGCGCGTATGGCGACGCGGTCGAGCCGCTCGCGTGGATGGCGGTACCGCCCGTGTTCGACGTGCGGCTCGAATTGCCGGAGCGCGTCGAATACGCGGAAGCCGTGCTGTTCGCCGCGCGGCGGCTCGTCGTGCAGTTGTGCGGGTGGCTGGCTGCGCGGCAGTTGTCGCTGGCCGCGATGACGTTCGATCTCGAGCACGAACGTGGCCGCCAGGCTGTGCCGCCGACGCCGCTCGAACTCGCGTTCGCCACGCCGGTGCGCGACGAGACGCACTTCATGCGGCTGCTCGGCGAGCGGCTCGCACGCGTCGAGCTGCCGGCTGCGGTGATCGCGGTGCGGCTGAAGGCCACGCGCGTCGAATCGGTCGCGCCGCCGGCCGACGATCTGTTCCCCGAGCCGGGCGGTACGCGCGAGACGCGCGCGCGGCTGTTCGAACTGCTGGTCGCGCGGCTCGGCGCGGAGAACGTATTGCGCGCGGCGCCCGTCGCCGATCACCGTCCCGAGGCCGCGAACCGCTGGCTGCCGCTCGCTGCGCAAGCGGGCAAGCCGGCCGGCGGGCCGCCCGCCGTGCCGCCGCGTCCCGCATGGCTGCTGGCCGAGCCGCAGCCGCTCCTGATGCGCGAGAACCGGCCGGTGTTCCATACGCCGCTCAGGATGATGTCGTCGGCCGAGCGGATCGAAGCCGGGTGGTTCGACGGGCAACTGGCCGCACGCGATTACTACGTCGCCCAGGACGAGGTCGGTGCGTGCTACTGGGTGTTCCTGGAGCGGTCGGGAAGCCAGGCCGCGCCGCGCTGGTTCCTGCACGGCTTGTTCGGGTGAGCGGAGATGGTTGCGGAATTCAGCTGGCTGCCCGATTACGCGGAGTTGTTCTGCCGTTCGAACTTTTCGTTTCTGCATGGCGCGTCGCATGCGGAAGAGCTGGTCGAGCGTGCGGTGGAACTCGGCTATCGCGGGATCGCGATCACCGACGAATGCTCGCTCGCAGGCGCACCGCGGATGCATGTCGCGGCGAAGGCGAAAGGGCTGCCGCTCGTCATCGGTTCGTATTTCGACGTCACGCCGGATGAAGTCGCACCGGGCCACGATCCGGGCCCCGGTGCGTTCGGGCTCGTGCTGCTCGCGCAGAACCGCGAGGGTTACGGCAATCTTTCCGAGCTGATTTCGTGGCGGCGGATGGCAGCGCCGAAGGGCACCTACACGTTGACGTCGCGGATGCTGTCGGCACCGCCCGCGGCGTTTGCGCATCTGCGCGGCATGCCCGACTGCTTCGCGATTCTCGTACCCGCGTATCCGGTGCGTGCGGACGTGCTCGATGCGCAGGTCGCATGGTTTCGCACGACCTTCGGCGAGCGTGCGCGGCTCGGGCTCGTGCAGTTGCAGCGCGCGCTCGATGGCGCGCAGCGCGAGGAGATTCGCGCGGCCGGCGAGCGGCGCGGTGTGCGCATCGTCGCGCTCGGCGACGTGACGATGCACCGGCGCTCGTGCAAGGCATTGCAGGACGTGATGACGGCGATCCGGGTCGGCATGCCGGTTGCAGAGTGCGGGTATGCGCTGGCGCCGAATGCGGAGCAGCACCTGCGTTCGCGGCAGCGTATCGGGCAGTTGTACGCGTCGGACGAGATCGCGGAGACGTGCGCGATTCTCGACGCATGCGATTTCGAACTGAGCTCGCTGCGCTACGAGTATCCCGACGAGATCGTGCCGCAGGGGCTGACGCCGACCCGCTATCTGGAACAGGAAACCTTCGCCGGGGCGGCCGGGCGTTATCCGCACGGCATTCCGGAAAAGGTCGAGAAGCAGATCAAGTATGAACTCGAGCTGATCGCGAAGCTCAGCTACGAACCGTTCTTCCTGACTGTCTACGACATCGTCAAATACGCGCGCAGCCGGAACATCCTGTGCCAGGGCCGCGGCTCGGCCGCGAACTCGGTCGTCTGCTATTGCCTCGGCATCACCGAGGTGAATCCCGAACAGAGCACGATGCTGTTCGAGCGCTTCATCAGCGAGGAGCGTGGCGAGCCGCCGGACATCGACGTTGACTTCGAGCATCAGCGCCGGGAAGAGGTGATCCAGCATATCTACGAAAAATACGGCAAGGATCGCGCCGCCCTCGCAGCGGCCGTATCGACATACCGCCCGCGCGGCGTGCTGCGCGAAACCGGCAAGGCGCTCGGCGTCGATCCGATGCTGGTCGATCGCGTCGCGAAGGGGCATCGCTGGTTCGACGGCAGCCGCGACCTGCTGCAGCAATTCGCGACGACCGGACTCGATCCCGACACGCCGCTGATTCGCGCGTGGGCCGAACTGGCAGGGCGCTTGCTCAACTTTCCGCGTCACCTGTCGCAGCACTCGGGCGGCTTCGTGATCAGCCGCGGCAAGCTCACGCGGCTCGTGCCGGTCGAGAACGCGGCGATGGACGGGCGGCGCGTGATCCAGTGGGACAAGGACGATCTTGAATCGCTCAAGCTGATGAAGGTCGACGTGCTCGCGCTCGGCATGCTGTCGGCGCTGCATCGCGCCTTCGACCTGCGCACCGCGTGGCGCGGGCCGCCGGAGGACGGCCAGCCGTTCACGCTGAAGCACATTCCGCAGGATGACGAAGCAACCTACGACATGATCTGTCGCGCCGATACGGTCGGCGTGTTCCAGATCGAGTCGCGCGCGCAGATGTCGATGCTGCCGCGCCTGAGGCCGCGCAACTACTACGACCTCGTCGTCCAGGTCTCGATCGTGCGGCCCGGGCCGATCCAGGGCGGTGCCGTGCATCCGTATCTGAAGCGGCGCAGGATCGTGGCCGGTGAAGAGGAGGGCGAAGTCACGTATCCGAGCGAGGCGCTCAAGGAAGTGCTCGTTCGCACGCTCGGGGTGCCGATCTTCCAGGAGCAGGTGATGCAGATCGCGATCGTCGCGGCGGGCTTCACGCCCGGTGAGGCCGACGAGCTGCGCCGCGCGATGGCCGCGTGGAAGCGCAAGGGCAATCTCGAGAAGTATCACGACAAGATCGTCGGCGGCATGCTCGAACGCGACTACACGCGCGAGTTCGCCGAGCAGATCTTCGAGCAGATCAAGGGCTTCGGCGAATACGGCTTCCCCGAGAGCCACGCGGCCAGCTTCGCGAAACTGGCCTATGCGAGCAGCTGGCTCAAATGCCACGAGCCCGCGATCTTCGTCGCGGCGCTGCTGAACAGCCAGCCGATGGGTTTCTACCCGCCGTCGCAACTCGTGCAGGACGCCAAGCGTCACGGCGTGCAGGTCCTGCCGATCGACGTGACGCAAAGCAACTGGGAAGCATCCCTCGAAGCACTGCCCGACCAGCCGCCTCCCCACGGCCAGCCTGCGGTGCGACTTGGCCTGTCGCTCGTCCGCGGCCTCGGCGAAGCCGCCGCGCGCCGCATCGAAACCGCGCGCACCGCCGGCCCGTTCGACAACGTCGACACCCTCGCACGCCGCGCGCAGCTCGAACGCCGCGACCTCGAAGCGCTCGCCGCCGCGAACGCGCTCGCGACGCTCGCCGGCCATCGCCGCGACGCGCTGTGGCAGGCCGTCGCCGCGGCGCCGGAGCGCGACCTGCTCGCCGCCGCGCCGATCGACGAAGTGGAGCAGCCCGCGCTCGGCGCGCCGTCGGAAGCCGACGACATCCTCGCCGACTATCACACCACCGGCCTCACGCTGAACCGTCACCCGGTCGCGCTGCTGCGGCCCGTGCTGCGCGCACGGCGGCTGTCGTCCGCGGCCGAACTGCGCGACCGTCCCGACGGCAGGCTCGCGCGCGCGTGCGGGCTCGTGACCGCGCGGCAGATGCCGGGCACCGCGAAAGGCGTGATGTTCATGACGCTCGAGGACGAAACGGGTTGCGTGAACGTGATCGTGCGGCCCGAGCTGCTCGCGCGGCAGCGCCGCGAAACCCTCGACTCGCGGCTGCTCGCGGCGTCGGGCGTGTGGCAGGTCGTGAGCGACGTGAGGCACCTCGTCGCGCAGCATTTCGAGGATCTGACGCCGCTGCTCGGCGGCCTGCGCACATCGAGCCGCGAATTCCACTGACGCAGCCCATCGGCTGCCATCGGATGCATACCAGTCGGCCTAACTGGTTCTATCCTGGGCTCATTTTCGACACCCAAAGCCCGGCAAATCCGGCGCCGGAACTGTCCCCCTGCAACCCACCTCGGGTAAATCCCTATCCCGCATCGCGTTGTAAACAAAGGATTTCCCGTTACTAAAACGCTTGCCGGGCAAGGCTTCCGGCGATTTTTGCACCGCTAATACCAGTTCGTTGACTGGTATTATGGTGGTTATATAATGCGTTCACTTTCGACGGTCCGCGATCGTCGTCCGACACCCGGAGGCACATGGAAACCGGCTGGTCCGAACTGGCGCCCGATCCCCTCGACGACACGCCGTTGTATCTGCAGCTCGCCCGCAACCTGGCGAGCGCGATTCACGCCGGCGCATGGCGGGCCGGGGAGGCGTTGCCGTCGGAGCGGCTGCTGTCGGGGTCGGTCGGTGTGTCGCGGATCACGGCCCGCCGTGCGCTCGCGCTGCTGGTCGAGCAGGGGCTGATCAAGCGGGCGCGTGGCGCGGGCGGCTTCATCACGCCGCGGGTCGCCGATCCGCTGTCGCGTCTCGTCGGCTTCACCGCGAAGATGCAGCAGCGCGGCTTCATGCCCGATTCGGTGTGGCTGTCGCGCAAGCTGCGCGCCGCGCGCCGCGACGAGATCACGCGTCTCGGCCTCGCGCCGGGCGCGACGGTCGCGCGGCTCGAACGGCTGCGCCGGGCGGACGGCATCGTGATGGCCGTCGAGCATTCGACGCTGCCGGCCGCGGTGGTGCCGGATCCGCAGGCGCTCGGTGCGTCGCTGTACGAATACCTCGACGCGCGCGGGATGACCGTCGTGCGCGCGCTGCAGCACTTTCGCGCGGCGAACGCGACGCACGAGATCGCGAAATGGATGGCGGTGACGCCGGGCTCGGCACTGCTCGTGATCACGCGCATCGGCTACGGTGCCGACCAGCGCGCGATCGAAGTGACCGAAACGTATTGCCGCGACGACTATTACGACTTCGTCGCCGAACTGAAACGCTGACGCGCGAGACTGCCCGCGCGCCACGCGCAACGAAACGCAACGGATTTTGCAAATCACGACGCGGATGCTCGCGTCACCAGATCATCAAGAGAAACGTCATGCTGACTGGCAACATCCTGACCCCCGACGGCTGGATTCACGGTTCGCTCGATAGCGCGAACGGCCGCATCACCACCCTCGACGGCACGCCCGCTGATCCGGCGAAGAACGACGCGCCGTACATCCTGCCCGGCTTCATCGACCTGCACGTGCATGGCGGCGGCGGCGCCGACGTGATGGAAGGCGGCGACGCGATCGAGACGATCGCCCGCACGCACGCGCAGTTCGGCACGACGAGCCTGCTCGCGACGACGATGACCGCGCCGCGCGACGAACTGATGCAGGTCGTCGCGAACCTCGGCACCGTCGCCCGCACCCGCACGGCGGGCGGCGCGCGCGTGCTCGGCGTGCACCTCGAAGGGCCGTACATCAATCCCGGCAAGCTCGGCGCGCAGCCCGACGCGGCCGTGTCGGCCGTGCTCGACGAAGTGCTGGAGTACCTGTCGATCGCGCCGATCCGCGTGGTCACGCTTGCGCCGGAAATCGCCGGCCACATCGAGATCATCGGCGAGATGGCCGCGCGCGGCGTGCGCGTGCAGCTCGGCCACTCGCTCGCGACCTACGACGACGCCGTTGCCGCGCTCAAGCACGGCGCGTGCGGCTTCACGCACCTGTTCAACGCGATGTCGCCGCTGCATCACCGCAACCCGGGCCTGGTGGGCGCGGCGCTTGCTCATGCCGAATACGCGGAAATCATTCCGGATCTGCTGCACGTACACCCGGGCGCGATTCGTGCTGCGCTGCGCGCGATCCCGCGCCTGTACGTCGTGACCGACAGCACGTCCGCCACCGGCATGCCCGACGGCGAATACCGGCTCGGCAGCCAGCACGTGACCAAGTGCCTCGGCGGCGTGCGGCTCGCCGACGGCACGCTCGCCGGCAGCACGCTGACGATGGACCAGGCGCTGCGCAACCTCGTATCGCTCGGTTTGCCGATCGCCGACGTGTCGAACCGGATGTCGCGCTACGCGGCCGACTACCTCGGCGTCACTGATCGCGGCCGCCTCGTGCGCGGCGCATGGGCCGACCTCGTCGTGTTCGATCGCGACCTGAACCTCACTGCGACCTACGTCGAAGGAGAATCGATTGTCGAATATGCTTAAGGAAGCGCGCGAGTCCGCCCAGGTCGTCGCCGCGCAACTCGCCGACACCACGCGCGTCGAAGCGCTCGCCGGCCAGCTGCTCGATCACCCGCCGGCCGTCGCGCTGACGGTCGCGCGCGGCAGTTCGGATCACGCCGCCAGCTATTTCGCGAGCCTGACGATGAGCCGCCTCGGCGTGCCCGTCGCGTCGCTGCCGATGTCGGTCGCGACACTGCAGCAGGCACCGCTGAAGGTGCAGGACCAGCTCGCGATCGCATTCTCCCAGTCGGGCAAGAGTCCCGACCTCGTCAACACGATGGCCGCGCTGCGCGAAGCCGGCGCGCGCACCGTTGCCGCCGTGAACGTGCTGCCGTCGCCGCTCGCCGACGCGTGCGAGCACCAGCTGCCGCTGCTGGCCGGCCCCGAACTGTCGGTCGCCGCGACCAAGAGCTATATCGCGATGCTGTCGCTGTCCGCGCAAATCGTCGCGTACTGGCAGCGCGACGCCGCGCTGATGACCGCGTTGCGCGGGTTGCCCGACACGCTCGCGCAGGCCGGCCGGCTCGACTGGTCGCCAGCCGTCGCCGCGCTCGCCGGCGTCGAGCGGATGATCGTGATCGGTCGTGGCCTCGGCCTCGCGATTGCGCAGGAAGCCGCGCTGAAACTGAAGGAAACCTCCGGCATCCAGGCCGAGGCGTTCTCGAGTGCCGAAGTCCGTCACGGCCCGATGGAGCTGATCGACCGCGACTATCCGCTGCTCGTGTTCGCGCCGCCGGGGCCCGAGCAGGCCGGGCTGCTGCAGCTCGCGCAGGACATGCGCGCACGTGGCGCAGCGGTGCTGCTCGCAGCGCCCGCCGGCACGCCCGGCGCGACCTTGCCGCTCGCGCAGTCCGCCCATTCGGCGCTCGACCCGATCGCCGCCATTCTTTCGTTCTACGTGATGGCGGCGGATCTCGCCGTCGCGCGCGGCCGCAATCCCGACACGCCGCGCCATCTGAACAAAGTCACCGAAACGCACTGATAGCCGAGACAGCCGATGAGACGCGCCGAGGAGTCCCAGTTGAAGAGTTCCACCCATGATCAGATCGTCCTGCTTGCCCCGTTGACCGGGCCGATCGTCGCGCTGGCCGATGTGCCCGATCCGGTGTTCTCCGGCGGGATGTTCGGCGACGGCATCGGCATCGACCCGCTCGCGGGCAAGCTCGTCGCGCCGTGCGCCGGCGTCGTGTCGCATCTCGCGCGCACCGGCCACGCGGTGACGATCACGACGCCGCACGGTGCCGAAGTGTTGCTGCATATCGGCATCGACACCGTCGAGCTGAACGGGCAGGGCTTCACCGCGCACGTCGAAGCCGGCGCGCGTATCGAGGCGGGCGATCTGCTGATCGAGTTCGACCAGGACGCGGTCGCGCGCAGCGCGCATTCGCTGGTGTCGGTGATCGCGATCGCGAACTCCGACGCGTTCGACGTCGTCGAGCGCGCGAGCGGATTCGCGACGGCCGGCGAGACACCGCTCCTGACGCTGCGCGGCAAGGGCGAAGCCGCCGTGCAGGCGGCGCAGGCCGGCGCCGCGGCGATGAACGAAGTGCGCCGCGAGATCGTGCTGACGCAGCCGGGCGGCCTGCATGCACGCCCCGCCGCACGGGCGCGTGAATCCGTGCGCGGCTTCGACGCGACGGTCGACGTGCAGTTCGACGGCCGCAAGGCGTCGATCGCGAGCGTCGTGGGCCTGCTCGGCCTCGGCGCGGGCGAGGGTGCGACGATCGAACTGGTCGGCCGCGGCGCGCACGCGCAGCAAGCCGTCGACGCGGTCGAGCACGAGCTGCTGCGCGAAGCGCACGGCGAAGTCGAGGAGAAGCCGGCGCGGCTGCATTCGCCTGCGCCGCAGGCGGCCGTGCACCACACCGGCGCATCCCTCGACCCGAACACGCTCGCAGGCGTGTGCGCGGCGCCCGGCATCGCGGTCGGCACGCTGGTGCGGCTCGACGATGCGGACCTCGTGCCGCCCGAACAGGCGACCGGCACGCCCGCATCGGAAAGCCGCCACCTCGACCAGGCGCTGAAGGCCGTCGACGCCGAACTCGACGAAACGGTGCGCAACGCGTCGGCGCGCGGCGCGGTCGGCGAGGCGGGCATCTTCGCGGTGCATCGCGTGCTGCTCGAAGATCCGACGCTGGTCGACGCGGCGCGCGACCAGATCAGCCTCGGCAAGAGCGCGGGCTTCGCATGGCGCGCGACGATCCGCGCGCAGATCGACACGCTGTCGAAGCTCGACGACGCGCTGCTCGCCGAGCGCGCGGCCGACCTGCGCGACATCGAGAAGCGCGTGCTGCGCGCGCTCGGCCACACGAGCGGCGCGACGCGCGCGCTGCCCGACGAGGCCGTGCTCGCCGCCGAGGAATTCACGCCGTCGGACCTGTCGTCGCTCGATCGCCAGCGCGTGACCGCGCTCGTGATGGCGCGCGGCGGCGCGACGTCGCACGCGGCGATCATCGCGCGCCAGCTCGGCATTCCGGCGCTCGTTGCGGTCGGCGATGCGCTGTACGCGATTCCGGACGGCACGCAGGTCGTCGTCGATGCGAGCGCGGGCCGTCTCGAACACGCGCCGAGCGCACTCGACGTCGAACGCGCGCGCCACGAACGCGAGCGCCTCGATGGCGTGCGCGAAGCGAACCGGCAGACGGCCGGCGCCGCCGCCGCGACCACCGACGGCCGCGCGATCGAGATCGCCGCGAACATCGCGACGCTCGACGACGCGCACACCGCGGTCGACAACGGCGCGGACGCGATCGGCCTGCTGCGCACCGAGCTGATGTTCATCCATCGCCAGGCCGCGCCGACTGTCGTCGAACACCAGCAAAGCTACCAGTCGATCATCGACGCGCTGCAGGGCCGCACCGCGATCATCCGCACGCTCGACGTCGGCGCCGACAAGGAAGTCGACTACTTGACGCTGCCGCCCGAACCGAACCCGGCGCTCGGCCTGCGCGGCATCCGCCTCGCGCAGGTGCGCCCGGACCTGCTCGACGATCAGTTGCAGGGCCTGCTCGCGGTGAAGCCGTTCGGCGCCGTGCGCATCCTGCTGCCGATGGTGACCGATGCGGGCGAGCTCGTGCGGCTGCGCAAGCGCATCGACGAATTCGCGCGCGCGCAGGGGCGCACCGAGCCGATCGAGGTCGGCGCGATGATCGAGGTGCCGTCCGCGGCGCTGCTGGCCGACCAGCTCGCGCAGCACGCGGATTTCCTGTCGATCGGCACCAACGACCTGACGCAGTACACGCTGGCGATGGACCGCTGCCAGGCCGACCTGGCAGCGCAGTCCGACGGACTGCATCCGGCCGTGCTGCGCCTGATCGACATCGCGGTGCGCGGCGCGGCAAGACACGGCAAGTGGGTCGGCGTGTGCGGCGCGCTGGGCGGCGATCCGCTCGCGGTGCCGATCCTCGTCGGCCTCGGCGTGACCGAACTGTCGGTCGACCCGGTCTCGGTGCCGGGCATCAAGGCGCGCGTGCGCCGTCTCGATTACCAGCTGTGTCGCCAGCGTGCGCAGGATCTGCTCGCACTCGACTCGGCACAGGCGGTAAGGGCAGCAAGCCGCGAGGTCTGGCCGCTCGACTGAACGTCGACGGCGGGCGCGCGACTCGTTTCACTACGAAAGCAATTAGGTCAACGACGCTTAATGACGAGACATGGATTGGAGGACTGAATGGACGGGAATCCGTTTCTGAAGATACAGGGCCTGGGCCGGGCGCTGATGCTGCCGATCGCGGTGTTGCCGGTTGCCGGCATCCTGCTGCGACTCGGGCAGGCGGATGTATTCAACATCAAGATGATTGCCGACGCCGGCGGGGCGATCTTCGACAACCTGCCGCTGCTGTTCGCGATCGGCGTGGCAGTCGGTTTCGCGAAGGACAATAACGGCGTGGCGGCACTCGCGGGCGCGATCGGCTACCTGATCGAAACCGCGATCATGAAGGACATCGATCCCAAGCTGAACATGGGCGTGCTGTCCGGGATCATTGCGGGCGTGGTCGCGGGCTTGCTGTACAACCGCTACAAGGACATCAAGCTGCCCGACTACCTCGCGTTCTTCGGCGGCAAGCGGTTCGTGCCGATCATCACCGGGCTGGTGTGCGTGATACTCGGCATCGTATTCGGCTACGTGTGGCAGCCGGTCCAGCATGCGATCGACGCGGCCGGCCAGTGGCTGACGACGGCAGGCGCGATCGGTGCGTTCGTGTTCGGCTTCCTGAACCGCCTGCTGCTCGTCACGGGCCTGCACCACATCATCAACTCGCTCGCGTGGTTCGTGTTCGGCAACTTCACGCCGCCGGCCGGCGGCGAGATCGTGCACGGCGACCTGCACCGCTTCTTCGCGGGCGATCCGACTGCGGGCACCTTCATGGCCGGCTTCTTCCCGATCATGATGTTCGGCCTGCCGGCCGCGTGTCTCGCAATGCTGCACGAAGCGCCGAAGGAGCGCCGCGCGATGGTCGGCGGCCTGCTGTTCTCGATGGCGCTCACGTCGTTCCTGACCGGCGTGACCGAGCCGATCGAATTCAGCTTCATGTTCCTCGCGCCGGTGCTGTACGTGATCCACGCGGTGCTCACCGGGCTGTCGCTCGCGATCTGCCAGATGCTCGGCTTGAAGCTCGGCTTCACGTTCTCGGCCGGCGCGATCGACTACGGGCTGAACTACGGCCTGTCGACGAAGGGCTGGCTCGCGATTCCGCTCGGCATCGCGTACGGCGCCGCGTACTACGGGCTGTTCCGCTTCTTCATCCGCAAGTTCAACATGGCGACGCCGGGCCGCGAACCGGCGTCGGCCGATGCGGCGACCGATTCGTACGCATCGGGCGGCTTCGTCGCGCCGGCTGGCGGTGTCGCTGCGGCCGCTCCGCGCGCGCAGCGCTACATCGCCGCGCTCGGCGGTGCGGGCAACCTGACGGTCGTCGACGCGTGTACGACGCGCCTGCGCCTGACCGTCGTCGATGCGGCGAAGGTGTCGGAGCCGGAGCTGAAGTCGATCGGCGCGCGCGGCGTGCTCAAGCGCGGCGGCAACAGCGTGCAGGTGATCATCGGGCCCGAGGCCGACATCATTGCCGACGAGATGCGTTCGGCCATCGGCAGCGGCGCGACCGGCGCCGCGCAGACGGCCACGGCCGCGGCTGCGCAGCCGGTCGCGGGCGCGGTAGCCGGCCCGCTCGATCCCGATCCGCTGCGCTGGCTCGCGGTGTTCGGCGGGGCGACCAACGTCGCATCGCTCGACGCGATCGCGACCACGCGACTGCGCGTCGTCGTGCGCGACGCCTCGGCGGTCGATCGCGATCGCCTTGGCGCGCTCGACGTTGCATGGGTGTCGCCGGACACGTTCCACATCGTCTGCGGCAACGTGGCGGCACGTTATGCGGAACAGCTCGGCACGAGGCTGCCGCCGACGGGCGGCGACGCGGCCGTACAACCGGCCTGATCCGATGAGGCCGGTCCGATCCGCGCAGCGGATCCGGACCGCCGGTCGGTAAAGCGAAAACGGCTTGCGTGTGTCGCAAGCCGTTTTCATCTTTGGGGCGGCGATCCGGCTCGGGGGATGCCGTGTCGACACGGCAATCGGTTGCCCCGGACTGCCCGGACGAAAAAAAACCTCGCATGTAGCGAGGTTCGTTCCCGACGGCGGGCGGCGGGGCGATCATTCGCCCGCCGCGCATGCGTCAAGTATCAGTCGCGGCGTGCGCGCACCGGCGCTTCCGGCGACTTCTGCCGCGCTTCGAGCCACATCGCGTTGACGATGCCGAACGAAAGCGCGACGCCGATACCGAGAATCCAGCTGAAATACCACATGGTCCGACTCCTTTTGAAACGGTGGGCAAGGGCGCGTGCGCGCCCCGGCCGGGTTCAATACATCGAGTGCGTGTTCTCTTCGAGTGTCTGGCGCGTGACCTTGCCGCGCATCACGCGATACACCCAGCTCGTGTAGAGCAGCACGATCGGCAGGAACACGATCACCGCGAACAGCATGACCTGCAGCGTCATGTGGCTCGACGTCGAATCCCATACGGTCAGGCTGCTGCGTGGGTCGAGCGACGACGGCATGATGAACGGGAACATCGAGAAGCCCGCGGTCAGGATCACGCCGGCGATCATCAGCCCGGTGCAGAAGAAGGCCGTCTTCTCCTGCTTCGAGCCGGCGAGCAGCATCGCGAGCAGGCCGCCCGCGATGCCGACGACGGGCGCCGCGATCATCCACGGGAATTCGCTGTAGTTCGCGAGCCACAGGCCCGAGCCGGCGGCGACGTCCTTCAGCAGCGGGTTCGCGACCGTGTTGGTGGGCGCGGCATGCGTGATGTGGAAGCCGCCGATATACGATGCGACCAGCACGCCGGCCAGTACGAACAGCACGACCGCGAGGAACGCCGACACGCGCAGCGCGATCGACGCGCGGCGCGCGATCACGCCGTCGGTCTTCATCTTGATGAACGCGGCGCCGTGCGCGACGAGCATCGTGAGGCTGACGAGCCCGCAGAGCAGCGCGAACGGGTTCAGCAGCGCCCAGAAGCTGCCGTAGTAGGTCACGCGCAGGTCGCTGTCGAACTGGAACGGCACGCCCTGCAGCAGGTTGCCGAACGCGACGCCGAACACCAGCGCCGGCACGAAGCCGCCGACGAACAGGCCCCAGTCCCAACCCGCGCGCCAGCGCGGGTCAGGCCGCTTGCTGCGGTAGTCGAAGCCGACCGGCCGGAAGAACAGCGCGAACAGCACGAGCAGCATCGCGAAGTAGAAGCCGGAGAACGACGCGGCGTAGACGAGCGGCCACGCGGCGAACATCGCGCCGCCGGCCGTGATCAGCCACACCTGGTTGCCTTCCCACGTCGCGCCGACGGTGTTGACGATGATGCGCCGCTCGTCGTCGGTCTTGCCGAGGAACGGCAGCAGCGCGGTCGCGCCCATGTCGAAGCCGTCGGTGACGGCGAAGCCGATCAGCAGTACGCCGACGAGCAGCCACCAGATCAGCTTGAGAGTTGCATAGTCCATAGCGATTCCTTGTTCCGTTGCAGGGGCGTGCTCAAACCGCGGCGCGCTCGCCGGCAGCGGCGAGTTCGTGGTGATAGCGGCCGGTGTGCAGCGACGACGGGCCGAGACGCGCGTACTTGAACATCAGCTTGATCTCGATGACGAACAGCACGGTATAGAACAGGACAAAGCCCGCGAGACTCAGGTACAGGTCGCTCGGCTTCAGGCTGGACGCGGACAGGTGCGTCGGCAGCACGCCGGCGATCGTCCACGGCTGGCGGCCGAGCTCGGCGACGATCCAGCCGAATTCGATCGCGATCCACGGCAGCGGGATCGCCCACACCGCATAGCGCAGGAACCAGCGGCGGTTGTCCTGCAGCAGTTCGCGGCGCGCGCAGAACCAGAACGCGGCAATGAACGTCGCGACGAACAGGAAGCCGAGAGCCACCATGATCCGGAACGAGAAGAACACGGGCGCGACTGGCGGGATCGTCTTCTTCGCGGCGGCCTTGATCTGCTCGGGCGTCGCATCGACCACGTTCGGCGTGAACTGCTTGAGCATCAGCCCGTAGCCGAGGTACTGCTTGTGCTGGTCGAACAGCGCGCGGGTCGCGTCGCTCGTGTCGCCCTGCTTGATCTTCTGCAGCGCGCCGTACGCAATCATCCCGCTCTGGATGTGCTCCTCGCTGTGCTTCGCGAGCTCGCGCAGGCCGATCACCGGTTCGTCGATCGAGCGCGTCGCGATCAGGCCGAGCGCGTACGGGATCTTGATCGCGTAGTCGGTGCGCTGTTCTTCCTGGTTCGGAATCCCGATCAGCGTGAACGACGCGGGTGCCGACTGCGTTTCCCATTCGGATTCGATCGCGGCGAGCTTCATCTTCTGCACTTCGCCGGTCGTATAGCCCGATTCGTCGCCGAGCACGATCACGCAGAGCGTCGCCGCGAGGCCGAAGCCGGCCGCGACCGCGAACGAGCGCAGCGCGAAGTCGACGTCGCGCTTCTTCAGCAGGTACCACGACGACACGCCGAGCACGAACATCGCCGCCGACACGTAGCCGGCCGACACCGTATGCACGAACTTCACCTGCGCGACGGGGTTGAACAGCACGTCGAACAGGCTCGTCATCTCCATGCGCATCGTCTGGTAGTTGAACTCGGCGCCGACCGGGTTGTTCATCCAGCCGTTCGCGACGAGGATCCACAGCGCGGACAGGTTCGAGCCCAGCGCGACGAGGAACGTGACCATCAGGTGCTTGACCTTCGACAGGCGGTTCCAGCCGAAGAAGAACAGGCCGACGAAGGTCGATTCGAGGAAGAACGCCATCAGGCCTTCGACCGCGAGCGGTACGCCGAAGATGTCGCCGACGTAGTGCGAGTAATACGACCAGTTCGTGCCGAACTGGAATTCGAGCGTGATGCCGGTCGTCACGCCCATCGCGAAGTTGATCCCGAACAGCTTGCCCCAGAACTGGGTCATGTCCTTGTAGACCTGCTTGCCGGTCATCACGTAGACGGCTTCCATGATGACGAGCAGCCAGGACAGGCCGAGCGTCAACGGCACGAACAGGAAGTGGTAGAGCGCCGTGATGCCGAACTGCAGACGCGACAGATCGACGACTTCACTACTTATCATGGTGGTCTCCCTCGGTAGATGCTGGCGCCGGCACCGAGAGCAGCTTCTCGGCGACGGCGGCAGGCGGCAGCGACATGTGCTCGGCCTGCGGATGATTGAAGAATGCGTATTTGAGCGACATCAGGAGGATCAGCTTGACGATCAGCACCAGGGTGATGTCGCGGGCGAGGGTTGGGCCGCGTGCCCACGCGGCGACGCGCGCGCGCCAGCCGATCGTGCCGGCCGGCCGCGGGGGAGGCGGCGCAGGCTCTTTATTGATCGAGATCAAGGCGATTATCCTGAATCGATTTACGTCGGATTTGGGGCGACTTTACGTCGGATTTATGACGGCCGTGAAGCTGTGTTAATCCTTTTGCGCCTTACATGCCAATTTTAAAAGGACGGCTTTCCGATGCCGAGTGCTGCGCTGCGGCAGACCGTCGCGAAACGGGGGGCAAAAGTTGAGGCAGATCAAGGTTATGCGGAAGGGGCGCGCAAACGGCCTAATACCTGATGAATCAGGTCAATTAATCGGTAGAGAAACGGGCGGAGAAGCGCGTGCAGAAGCGCGTGAAAGCAGCGAAACAGACGGGCGAAAAAAAACCGCTGCCGGTCGGGCAGCGGTTTTCGATGAGGCGCTCTAAATCGCCAGGGATTTACGCGTATTCGGCGAGGGCGGTGCGCATCTTTTTCATTGCGCTCGCTTCGATCTGGCGGATGCGTTCCGCCGACACGCCGAATTCGGCGGCGAGATCGTGCAGCGTCGAGCCGCCCGAGCCGTCGTCGTCGACGTGCAGCCAGCGCGCCTCGATGATCCGGCGGCTGCGTGCGTCGAGCGCTTCCAGCGCCTGTGCGATACCGTCCGTCTGCAGCATGTCGCGCTGACGCGCGGCCAGCACGGCGGTCGGCTCGTTGTGCGAATCGGCCAGGTAGGCGATCGGCGCATACGACTCCTCGCCGTCCTCGACCTGCCCTTCGAGCGCGATGTCGCCGCCCGACAGGCGCGTTTCCATCTCGGTCACGTCTTCGCGCTTGACGTTGAGCTCCTGCGCGAGGCCGTCGATTTCCTCGGGCGTCATCGCCTGCATGCTCTTCTTGTGGCTGCGCAGGTTGAAGAACAGCTTGCGCTGCGCCTTCGTCGTCGCGACCTTCACCATCCGCCAGTTGCGCAGGATGTACTCGTGGATCTCGGCCTTGATCCAGTGGATCGCGTACGACACGAGACGCACGTTCTGCGCCGGATCGAAGCGCTTCACGGCCTTCATCAGGCCGATGTTGCCTTCCTGGATCAGGTCGCCGTGCGGCAGGCCGTAGCCGAGATAGTTGCGCGCGATCGACACGACGAGCCGCAGGTGCGACAGCACGAGACGGCGTGCCGAGTCGAGGTTGTTGTCGTCGCGGAATTCGGTCGCGTACTGGCGTTCCTCTTCGGCGGTCAGCAGGGGAATCCGGTTGACGGCCTGGATATACGCGTCGATGTTGCCAAGCTGGCCCGGCAACATCGATTGAGTTGCGAGCGCCAGCGAGCCTGCCGATTCGGCCTTGGCCGGCGTCGGGCTCAGGGTGTTCGGAAGGGTCAGAGCGTGGCTCACTAAAAAACTCCTTTGGAATCAGGGACAAACCCTTGGTCTCGGATGAGATTCCGAGGGCCATCTTAGCACTCCCGCAATCCGAGTGCTAATTCCTTAGAGGGTGCGGGGGCATCGGAGTTCCCGATTTTCTATCGAACTTGTCGAGTCGATAGTCTAATTTGCGACCGGGATGGCGTGATGAAGTTCCGTAAGTTATTGTTTCTGATAGTAATCAGTAGACGATTTCGATTTTTGTAGTTTTGGAAGCAAACAATTTCGTTTCGTGATGCCGATCCGAAAAGTCCTTTACCATACCATTCAGTTCGCTCGGGCCAGGCCGCTGCGGCAGGCTCCATTCAACCCACAAAGTTGGAGTGTCAGATGAACAATAAGAAGAATCGCCGGCCTCGTAGCCGGTTTGCGTTGCACGCGATGCTGGCGGCGTCGCTGCTGGGCGGATCGGGTGCCGCGTTCGCGGATCGGTGGGGGATCCAGGCGGGCGGCGGGTTTTCCGATCGGCACGGGATCGACAAGGGCGATCTCGGCGTGGTGTGGGATCCGGGCTGGAACTGGTGGGAAATCGGCGGCTGGCACTTTGCGTTCGTGGTGGAAGGGCACGCAGGCTACTGGCACACGAGCGGCAACGTTCACAGCAGCATCGGCGAATTCGGGGTGACGCCGATGTTCCGCTTCATCAAGAGCGCGGGGCAGATTCGCCCGTTCATCGAGGCCGGCGGCGGCGTCCGGGTTCTGACGCATCCGACGATCTCGGACAACTTCTCGCTGTCGACCGCATTCCAGTTCGCGCCTACTGCGGGCGTGGGCGTGCAGTTCGGCCAACGGCAACAGTATCAGGTCGGCTACCGTTTTGAACATGTGTCTAACGCGGGTATCAAAGAGCCGAATCCTGGTATAAATTTCCACCAGTTCTACGTGCAGTACAACTTCTGATCCGCACGCCCGCGCACGGCGGGCGCGTTGCCGAGGAGTCAGGCGATGGCGAAGGTGATCGATGCGATCCGCGCGCTCGAGCGCGATCGGTTCCGGGCGATGGTGGACGGGGACGGCGAGGCGCTCGACGCGCAATTGTCGGACAAGGTGTTCTTCGTGCACACCAACGGCAAACGCGAATCCAAGCAGCAGTTCATCGACGCCATCGTCGCCGGTCGCCGGCGCTATCGCCAGATCGAGATCCAGTCGCAGGATCTGCTGCCGGTCGGCGACGCAACCTGCGTCGTCACCGGGCGCGCGTTGATCGAGATGGAAACGAACAACGGCGGGCTGGTCTTCCCGATCGCCTATACCGCGGTCCATACCCATGAGCAGGGCCGCTGGCGCCTGCTGGCATGGCAGGCGACGCGGTGCGCAACCGAGACATGAGCGCGCGTGGCGCTCCTTTTCATGTCCCGACCGAAGCGGCCTTCTGGGCCGCTTTTTGTTGGCCCGTGCCGCGCGGATCGCGCGGCGCACGGGCGGTCACGCTCCGCTCGCTGACGTTCAAACCCTGAATCGAAGCCCGACGCTCAGGCCGCCGCGCGGCGGTCGGCGCAGTGCCAGGCCGAGCGGTTGATCGCGCTGACGACCGCGTCGAGCGCGGCGCTCGCCGTATCGGCGTGCAGCCCGACGCCATGCCGCAGCGGCGCATCGCCGACCCGGCAGCCGACCGATACCGCGATCCGTCCGTCCGTCGTGCGCGCGTGTTCGCACGACGCGACGTCGATCGTCGCGCCGGCCACCGTCGCGAAGGCTGCCGCCGCGCGTTGCACCGCGTCCTCGGGCGTCGCGTCGGCCGGCTGCGCACCGGCGATCTCGCGGTTCTGCCAGCGCGCGCCGTCGCCATGGCGCGTGGCCGGGCCGTCGGTCTCGAAGAATTCGCGGGCGAACAGCGCGCAGATCGCGTCGCCGGTCACTTCCTCGCCGGATGCGTCGGCGAGCGTCTGCACCGCGTGGCTGAATTCGATCTGCACGCGGCGCGTCGGCGTGAAGCCCATCCCGCGTTCGAGCAGGAACGTCGCGCCGCCCTTGCCGGACTGGCTGTTCACACGGATCACCGCGTCGTAGCTGCGGCCGAGGTCGGCCGGGTCGATCGGCAGGTACGGCACTTCCCACACCGCGTCGGGGCGCTGCTGCGCGAAGCCCTTGCGGATCGCGTCCTGGTGCGAGCCCGAGAATGCGGTGAACACGAGGTCGCCCGCGTACGGATGGCGCGGATGCACCGGAATCTGGTTGCAGCGCTCGACCACGCGGCGCACCGCGTCGATGTCGGAAAAGTCGAGGCCCGGGTCGATGCCCTGCGTATAAAGGTTCAGCGCGAGCGTGACGAGATCGACGTTGCCCGTACGCTCGCCGTTGCCGAACAGGCAGCCTTCGATGCGGTCGGCGCCCGCAAGCAGCGCGAGCTCGGCGGCCGCAACGGCGGTGCCGCGGTCGTTGTGCGGATGCACGGACAGCACGATGCTGTCGCGATACGCGAGGTTGCGGTCCATCCACTCGATCTGGTCGGCGAACACGTTCGGGCTCGCCGCCTCGACGGTCGCCGGCAGGTTGACGATCATCTTGTGATCGCGGGTCGGCCGCCAGGCCTGCGCGACTGCGTCGCAGATCTCGCGCGCGAACGTCAACTCGGTCATGCTGAAGGTTTCCGGCGAGTACTGGTAGGTCCAGTGCGTGCCGGGGCGCGCGGCGGCGTGTTCCTTGATGAGTCGCGTGCCCTCGACCGCGAGCGCCTTCACGTCGTCCTTCGACATCCCGAACACGATGCGCCGGAACGACGGGCAGACCGCGTTGTACAGGTGCACGATCGCGCGCGGCACGCCGTCGAGCGCGTCGAAGGTGCGGGCGATCAGGTCTTCGCGCGACTGCACGAGCACTTCGATCGTCACGTCGTCGGGGATGCGCTGCTCGTCGATCAGCTTGCGGACGAAATCGAAGTCGGTTTGCGACGCCGACGGAAAACCGACTTCGATCTCCTTGAAACCGATCGCGACCAGCATCTCGAAGAACTCGAGCTTCTGTTCGATGCTCATCGGCTCGATCAGCGACTGGTTGCCGTCGCGCAGGTCGGTGCTCATCCAGACCGGCGCACGCTCGATGGTGCGGGTCGGCCAGCGGCGGCCATTGATGCGGACGGGCTCGAACGGACGGTACTTGTCTTGCGGATTGCGCTTCATCTTCTGGACCTCGGGTCTCAAGTCGCGAGCGAAGACGGGCGGCATGGGCGACGGTTGGCGCTGCCTCGCACCGTGGCGCCGGATCGCGCTGCGGATGCGGATGATCTTCGCGAATCGACCGACGGATAGACGGACGAATGCTGACGACTTCGGGTTGTAAAAACTGCGAGAAGGGTGCTGCGAGGAACTGCTGGGAGGGACCGTGCGGACAGCACACGGCGCTACGAAAGCCTTAGGCTAGTCGTAGCGATAGCGGCCGCGCTAGGCGGCCGGAGGTAATTCGGAGGGTGTTCGGAAAGGAACGCATGAGGGCAACTCTATGCCAGGATGCGTGCGCGTGTCAAATGGTCGGTGGAAAGACCGGCACTACAGGGGGCCGGCCAGGGGGCGATCACGGCGCGATCCGGGTGATCTGTACGATCGTCTCGACCTGCCGCGCGAGCGTGTCGGGCACCGGAATCTCGCCGCGCAGCACGGCGTCCGTCCACGTGGCCGTCGTCGCCGCGTCGCGCGATTCGGGCAGTTCGACGGGCGGCGCGTCGGTCGACGAGCGTTCGGGCTCGATCAGCGTATCGCACACACCGTCGTGCAGCCAGTCGACCTGCACCTGGCGCCGCGTATCGGCGACGGCCTCGCCTTCGGTGCCGCGCGCGAGCAGCGCGCCGCCGAGCGCGGCGTCCGGATGATCACGGAACAGCTGCGCGAGGCTGTCGCGGTACGGCGGATGCGTGTAGTTCACGAGCCGCAGGCCGGCCGGCGCGAACGGTTGCAGGATCTTCACGAGCGTGTGCGTCGAATTGCGCACGCCGAGCACGCGGCGCAGCGACAGCAGGCGCGCGATGCGCGGCGCCAGCGCGTCGATCGGTGCGAACGCGACGCGGCGCTCGGCGAGCGTGTCTTCGATCGCATCGTGCGACGTCGACGGCGCGATCGACAGCGCCGAGAAGATCTCCGCGCTGGTCACCCGGCCCGGATCGCGCTCGACGCCGTGCACGAGCACCGGCACGCCTTCGCGCGCGAGCAGCAGCGCGAGCAGCGGCACCAGGTTCGGCTGCTTGCGCGCGCCGTTGTAGCTCGGGATCGACACCGGGCGGAACGCGGCATCCTGCACGTGCACGGGCTCGAACGACGCCTGCGCGGCGGCGAGCATCGCGGCCAGCTCGTCGGCGCTTTCACCCTTCAGGCGATAGGCGATCAGGATCGCGCCGAGTTCGACGTCCGACACGCGCGCATCGAGCATCGCGCGATAGAGCTCGAACGTGTCTTCGGCGGACAGCGCGCGCGCGCCGTGCGGGCCGCGGCCGATTTCCTTGATGAAGCGGGCGCAAGGGAACGGCGAGGCTGCGGAGTCGTGGGGTGCGGTCATCGGGGCGTGGGGCGGGCGGCCCGCATCGGGCCGCGCGGTGAGCGGTAAGGAATGCCCCGAGTATCGCACGGGCGCGGCCCGCCAAAGCGCGCGGCGGTGCGCGTCGACGCCACGTGGCGCGCTAAACTCTGGTTCCCGGCGGTGCCGCGCGTGCGCGGCGTGCCTCGTTGCCGGCCGCATACGACTACGAGAGACATCCCATGAAGCTCTACAGCTATTTCCGCAGTTCCGCGTCGTACCGCGTGCGGATCGCCCTGAACCTGAAGCAGCTGCCGTACGACACCGTCCCCGTTCACATGCTGCGCGACGGCGGCGAGCAACTGAAGGACGCATACCGGGCAGTGAATCCGGATGCGGTCGTGCCGACGCTGGTCGACGGCGATGCGACGCTGCAGCAATCGCTCGCGATCATCGAATACCTCGAGGAAACGCATCCCGAACCCGCGCTGCTGCCGAAGCAGCCGGTCGACCGCGCGTATGTGCGGGCGATCGCACTGCAGGTCGCGTGCGAGATCCATCCGCTCAACAACCTGCGCGTGCTGAAGTACCTGAAGCACACGCTGAAGGTGCCCGAGGACGCGAAGAACGCGTGGTACCGGCACTGGATCGAGGCGGGTTTCGCGTCGCTCGAGGCGCGCCTCGCGAACGATCCGCGCACCGGCAAGCTGTGCTTCGGCGACACGCCGACGCTCGCCGATATCTGCATCGTGCCGCAGGTGTTCAACGCGAACCGTTTCTCGATCGACACGACGCGCTTCCCGACGATCCAGCGGATCGCCGACCATGCATCGACGCTCGACGCGTTCAAGGCCGCCGAACCCGGCGTGCAACCCGACGCGGAATGACGCAGCGGCCGCCGGATTCAGGTCGCGCATGAAAAAGGGCGCCCGAAGGCGCCCTGTGCGGTGCGGGCCGGCGGCGTTCAGCCGAGCAGCGCGTCCGCGAATTCCACCGCGCTGAACGGCTGCAGGTCCTCGACCTTCTCGCCGACGCCGATGAAGTAGACCGGCACCGGGCGCTGCCGCGCGATCGCGGCGAGAATCCCGCCCTTCGCGGTGCCGTCGAGCTTCGTGACGATCAGGCCCGTGAGACCGAGCGCGTCGTCGAATGCCTTCACCTGCGTGAGCCCGTTCTGGCCCGTGTTCGCGTCGATCACGAGCAGCACCTCGTGAGGGGCGCCGTCGTGCGCCTTCGAGATCACGCGCTTCACCTTCTTCAGCTCTTCCATCAGGTGGAGCTGCGTCGGCAGGCGGCCGGCCGTGTCTGCCATCATCACGTCGATCTTGCGCGCGCGTGCGGCGCTGACCGCGTCGAAGATCACCGCGGCCGGGTCGCCGCTTTCCTGCTGCACGACCGTCACGTTGTTGCGCTCACCCCAGACCGCCAGCTGTTCGCGCGCGGCCGCGCGGAACGTGTCGCCCGCGGCCAGCAGCACCGACTGGTCGAAGCTCTGCAGATGCTTCGCGAGCTTGCCGATGCTGGTCGTCTTGCCCGCGCCGTTCACGCCCGTGATCATCATCACGAGCGGCTGCGCGCGGCCGAGCATCAGCGATTTCTCGAGCGGCTTCAGCAGTTCGACGAGCAGGTCGTGCAGCGCGCCCTTCACCTGCTGTGGGTCGGTCAGCCGGCCTGCGCGCACCTTCTCGCGCAGCGCGCCGAGCAGGTACTCGGTCGCGTCGACGCCGGCGTCCGACATCAGCAGCGCAGCTTCGAGCTCTTCATACAGATCCTCGTCGATCTTCGTATTGACGAACACGCCGGTGATGCTCGAGCCCGTCTTCGCGAGCCCCGTTTTCAGGCGCGCGAGCCACGATTTCTTCGCGGATGCGTCCTGCGTCGGCGGCGGCACGATCTCGACCGTTTCGACGACTTCGTCGCTGCCGTCGTTGGTCGGCGTGACGGTCATCACGACGGCCGGCGCGGCCGGTTGCGCGGGCGCTCGCGGCGCTTCGATCGCCTGGCGCGCGGCGGGGGCGGGCGCGTCGGACGGCTCGTCCTGGAGCGGCGCGTCGGCCGATTGCGATTCCGCGGAGTCGGGCTCCTGCGTTTTCTTGAATCGTTTGAAGAAGCTGAACATGGTCTGACGTCGGGAAGAGGGCGGGTGCCGCCAGGGCGGAGCGCCGGAGGGGCCGTCGCGCGTGCGCCCGGCGGCCGAAACCGTGCATTTTATCAGTGCGGCGGGTCACTCGCGTCAGCCGGTGCCGCTGCTGTGGTAACGTGCGCCTGTTTGGCGGTGCGCCCTCGTGCGCGCCCGGTCCCTCCGTTGTCGATATTCCGTATGTCCCGTTCCTCTTCCGGCCGCCCGGCGGCCACCCCTGGCCGCGGCAAGCCGCACACGATCCGCATCATCGGCGGCGACTGGAAACGCACGCCGCTCGCCGTGCTCGATCTCGACGGCCTGCGGCCGACCCCCGATCGCGTGCGCGAGACGCTGTTCAACTGGCTCGGCCAGGATCTCGAAGGCCGGCGCTGCCTCGACCTGTTCGCGGGTACCGGCGCGCTCGGTTTCGAGGCCGCGTCGCGCGGCGCGACGAGCGTCGTGATGGTCGAGCGCCACCCGCGCGCGGCGCAGCAGCTGCGCGCAATCAAGGACAAGCTCGGCGCACGCTCGGTCGAGGTCGCGGAAGCCGACGCGCTGCGGCTCGCAGCCGGGCTTACGCCCGGCGCGTTCGACGTCGTGTTCCTCGATCCGCCGTTCGGCGAGCCGGCCGTGCTCGATCGCTCGATCGCGCTGGCGGTGCCGCTCGTCGCGCAGGACGGCGCGCTGTACGTCGAGACGGGGGCGGAGCTCGACCCGGCCGCGCACGAAGCGCTCGCCGGCTGGCAGGTGGTGAAGCGCGGCCAGGCCGGTGCAGTTCACTATCATTTGCTGCGGCGCGAAAATGATGAATAATGCGCGTTCCATACGAGGCGGCGCGCCGTAAAGGCGACGCATTGCCCATCTCGGCAGTGGCGTGCGCGTGGCACGGCTGCCCCCCCGTTTGCGTGATGACAGGAGGAGCGACATGGTAGTCGCCGTGTATCCCGGTACGTTCGATCCGCTGACGCGCGGGCACGAAGACCTCGTGCGGCGTGCGTCGAGTATTTTTGATACGCTGGTGGTCGGTGTGGCCGACAGCCGCGCGAAGAAGCCGTTCTTCTCGCTGGAAGAACGTCTGACGATTGCGAACGAGGTGCTCGGTCATTATCCGAACGTGAAGGTGATGAGTTTCACCGGCCTGCTGAAGGACTTCGTCCGCGTCAACAACGCGCGCGTGATCGTGCGCGGCCTGCGTGCCGTGTCCGATTTCGAATATGAGTTCCAGATGGCAGGGATGAACCGCTATCTGCTGCCTGACGTCGAGACGATGTTCATGACGCCGTCCGATCAGTACCAGTTCATCTCGGGGACGATCGTGCGCGAAATCGCGCAGTTGGGCGGCGATGTCAGCAAGTTCGTGTTTCCGTCCGTCGAGAAGTGGCTGACCGAGAAAGTCGCTGCGATGGGAGGCCCGGCCGCGTGACGCGGCGCCGGCCGGTTTCATCGCGAAGCCGGCCGTTGGCCTGAAGAAGTGAGATCAGTATGTCTTTGATGATTACCGACGAGTGCATCAATTGCGACGTGTGCGAGCCCGAGTGCCCGAACGGTGCGATTTCGATGGGCCCGGACATCTACGTGATCGACCCGAACAAGTGCACCGAGTGCGTCGGCCATTTCGACGAACCGCAGTGCCAGCAGGTGTGTCCGGTCGAATGCATTCCGCGCGATCCGCAGCATGACGAATCGCACGCGCAATTGATGGAGAAGTACCACGCGCTGATCGCCGCGAAGGGCGACGACGCGCAGTGATCATGCGGTGACGCGCGCGCCGGCGTTGCCGCGCACGTGTCACGTGTCACGTGTTCCGGCCGGCGCCGCCTGGCGCCGGATCCGCTTCCGCTTACGTTTCAGCCGAGCAAGTCGCGCAATGCCGCGACGAGCGCGTCGCATTCGGCGTCGGTGCCGACGGTGATGCGCAGGTGCTGGTCGATGCGCGGCGAGCGGAAGTGCCGCACGAAAATTTCCCGATCCTTCAGCTTGGCCGCGATCGCGCCCGCATCGTGCGCGGGATGGCGCGCGAACACGAAATTCGCGGCCGACGGCACGACGTCGAAGCCGAGTGCGGCGAGCCCGTGCGTGAGCCGCGCACGGCTGTCGATCACACGCCGGCAGGTCGCGTCGAAATAGTCGGTGTCTTCGTAGGCTGCCTGCGCGGCGACCTGCGCGAGCCGGTCGAGCGGATAGGAGTTGAAGCTGTCCTTCACGCGATTCAGCGCGTCGATCAATGCCGCATCGCCGAATGCGAAGCCGACGCGCATGCCCGCGAGCGAGCGCGCCTTCGAGGTCGTGTGCACGACGAGCAGGTTCGGATGGCGGTCGATCAGCGTGATCGCGGACTGCGCGCCGAAATCGACATACGCCTCGTCGATCAGCACGACCGATGACGGATTCGCGGCTGCGATCCGTTCGATGTCCGCGAGCGGCAGCGCGCGCCCGGTCGGCGCATTCGGGTTCGGAAACAGCACGCCACCGGCGTCGTCGAGATAGTCGTCGACGCGGATCGAGAAGTCGTCCGCGAGCGGCACGACCGTGGTTTCCACGCCGTACAGGCGTGCGTAGGTCGGGTAGAAGCTGTACGAGATGTCGGGAAAGCGCAGCGGCCGGTCGTGCTTGAGCAGCGCCTGGAACGCGTGCGCGAGCACCTCGTCGGAGCCGTTGCCGACGAAGACCTGCTCGGGCTTGATGCGGTGATGGGCCGCGACCGTCTCGCGTAGCGCGCGCGCGAGCGGGTCGGGATAGCGGCGCAGCGTGTCGCCGGTTTCGCCGAGTTCGCGTGCGATCGCCGCGACGACGCGCGGCGAAGGCGGATAGGGATTCTCGTTGGTGTTCAGCTTGACGGGGTGTGCGAGTGCGGGCTGTTCGCCCGGCACGTAAGGCACGAGTTGCTGAACGACGTCGCTCCAGTAACGGCTCACCGCTTGGCTCCTGACGGGCAAAACGACCAGATTACCGCATGTGGGCGTCGCGGTGCGCAATTGCGAAGGAGGGAGATGCCGCCCGGCGCAGCCGGACAGCACGATGCACCCTACCGGTGCGGTGTGGGTGCGGTGTGCGCTTAGTTGCGATGCAGTTGCATCGTCGCGCGGTCGAGTTCGCCCTTGACGACCATCGGCATCACGGCGAGCGCGCGTTCGATCGATACATCGATCACTTCCTGCTCTTCGCGGCGCGGCGGCTTCAGCACGAAGTTCGCGACGTCGGGCTTCGCGCCGGCGCGTGCCCCCTCCGGAATCAGGTCGCGCGGATGGCCGATGCCGATCCGCAGGCGCCAGTACTGTTGCGACGACAGGTGCGCGGAGATGTCCTTCAGGCCGTTGTGGCCGCCGCTGCCGCCGCCGAGCTTCAGCTTGACGGTGCCGGGCGGCAGGTCGAGCTCGTCGTGTGCGACGAGGATCTGGTCCGGCAGGATCTTGAAGAAACTCGCGAGCGCGACGACCGACTGGCCGGAGCGGTTCATGTAGGTTTGCGGCTCGAGCAGGTGGACTTCCTCGCCGTGCAGGCGCGCTTTCGCATAGAAGCCGTGGAAGCGGCGCTCGTCGCGCAGCGTCGTGCCTGCTTCGCGGGCGAGCTGGTCGATCAGCCAGAAGCCGGCGTTGTGGCGCGTCGCGGTGTATTCCGCCCCGGGATTGCCGAGGCCGACGATCAGTTTGATCATGACGTTTCGTAGGCGGCAGCGGCCGCCTGGGCGCAGAAAAAGAAAAACCCGCCGGGCAAGCCGCGGCGGGTTGCGTCGACCGTTTCGCGAAACGGATCGAACGGGCGCGTGGGCAGCCCGCTTAGGCAGCCGGCGTTTCGCCTTCTGCTGCGTCCGACACGGCGCCAGCCGGGACCGTCGCCGATGCGACAACCGGGTTTTCCGCGTCGACGTGCGCGACCAGCGCGACGCCCTTCGGCAGCGCGATGTCCTTCGCGTGCAGCGATTGACCAGCTTCGAGCTTCGACAGGTCGACTTCGAGGAACTCCGGCAGGTCAGCCGGCAGGCACTCGATTTCGATTTCCGTCGCGACGTGCGAAACGATCGCGCTCGACAGCTTCACGGCCGGGCTGACTTCAGCGTTCAGGAAGTGCAGCGGTGCCTTCGTGTGCAGCTTCTTCTTCGCGTCAACGCGCTGGAAGTCCACGTGCAGCACCAGTTGCTTGAACGGGTGGTATTGCACGTCGCGCAGCAGGACCTGTTGCGACTGGCCAGCCACTTCGAGGTCGAGGATCGACGAGTGGAAAGCTTCCTTCTTCAGGGCGTGCCACAGCGCGTTGTGATCGAGTTCGATCTTTTGCGGGGCTGCTTCGCCACCGTAAACGATACCCGTGGTCTTACCAGCGTTGCGCAGGCGGCGGCTCGCACCCGTACCTTGCTCTTGGCGCTCGAAAGCGACGACTTTCATGTAATTCTCCAATAGCTGCCCGCGACCAGGCAGTAAAACGGGGCCGGCGAAATGGCGGCCCCTGATGAAACGGACGGGGTTTCGTCTATCCCGTCCGATTGTGCAAAAAGCGAAGCGTTGCCGCTTCGCTTTCTGCGCATGCTTTGTCGTGTCGTGACGCGATCAGGATTCCGCGAACAGCGACATCACCGAGTCGCCGCGACGGATTCGCGAGAACGTTTCGGCCAGCAGGCTTGCGCTGGTCAGCGAGCGGATCTTCGAGCAGGACAGCGATTCGGCCGACAGCGGGATCGTATCGGTGACGACCAGCTCGTCGAGTGACGATGCGGCGATACGCTCGGCGGCGCCACCGGACAGCACCGGGTGCGTCGCGTACGCGAACACCTGCTTCGCACCGCGATCCTTCAGCACTTGCGCGGCCTTGCAGAGCGTGCCGGCCGTATCGACCATGTCGTCCATGATCACGCAGGTGCGACCTTCGACTTCACCGATGATGTTCATCACTTCGGCGACGTTCGCCTTCGGGCGACGCTTGTCGATGATCGCGAGATCGCAGTTGAGCTGCTTGGCGAGTGCCCGGGCACGCACCACGCCGCCGACGTCCGGCGACACGACGAGCAGATCCGAGTAGTTCTGCTTGCGCAGGTCACCCAGCAGGATCGGCGTTGCGTAGATGTTGTCGACCGGAATGTCGAAGAAGCCTTGAATCTGGTCGGCGTGCAGATCCATCGTGATGATCCGCTCGACGCCGGCGATTTCCAGCATGTTCGCGATGACCTTCGCCGAGATCGCGACACGCGCCGAGCGCGGGCGACGGTCCTGGCGGGCATAGCCGAAGTAGGGGATGGCTGCAGTGATCCGGCCGGCAGACGCACGCTTGAGCGCGTCGACCATGATCATCAGTTCCATCAGGTTGTCGTTCGTCGGCGCGCACGTGGATTGCAGGACGAAGACGTCCTTGCCGCGCACGTTTTCCTGGATCTCGACCTGGATCTCGCCGTCGGAGAAACGGCTGACCATTGCTTTGCCGAGGGGGATTCCAAGGATATTGACGACTTCCTGGGCGAGCGCGGGATTCGCGTTGCCAGTAAAGACCATCAAGCCATCATGGCTGTGGCTGCTCATCGTGCACCTGCTTCAGGCTTAGGCGGGAAATGCGGGAAAATTTTTGGCAGGGGAGGAAGGACTCGAACCCTCGCATGCCGGAATCAAAATCCGGTGCCTTGACCAACTTGGCGACTCCCCTACACTCAACTGATAACTTCACCGGACTTGTAGGCCATCCGGCAAAGCAAAACTTCATGACGCGAAAGTGAAGAGCGGATGCTCGTTCAAGCTCTCGGCAACTGCACCGTTCCAACCGATGGGCAGCTTGGCTTTCGCCGCTTCTGCCTCGTGCTTGCTATGAAACGCTGCAAACACGCTTGCTCCGGAGCCGGTCATCCTCGCGGGGGTCACATCATACAACCATTTGACCACCTGCGCAACTTCCGCGTACTTACTTGTCACAACTTGCTGCATATCGTTCCGGCCGAAGCTGTCTGGCCATCCCGCATCGCTGTTTTGCTGTGCAAGAAAGTCTGTAATTGTGACTCGCTTCGTATCTCTTGTCAACAACTTATCTGAAAAAATTTCAGCGGTTGGGACATGAACTCGCGGCGTTACAACCAAGAACCAGCGAGTCGGCAATTGTACCTCAGCTAATTCTTCTCCGATACCCTCTGCGAACGCATTTTTTCCAAAAACAAAAAACGGGACGTCTGCGCCGAGTTTCACCGCGAGCGATTGCAGTTCCGCACGCGGCAGGTCGAGTTGCCACAGGCGGTTCAGCGCGAGCAGCGTCGTCGCCGCGTCGGAGCTGCCGCCGCCGAGGCCCGCGCCCATCGGCAGGCACTTGTCGATCTCGATGTCGACGCCGGCCGCGGTGCCGGTGTGCGTCTTCAGCAGGTTGGCCGCGCGCACGACGAGATCGCTTTCCTCGGGCACGCCCGGCACGTCGGTGACGCGTGCGACGCGACCGTCGTCGCGCAGCGTGAAGTGCAGCGTATCGCCCCAGTTCAGCAGCTGGAACACGCTCTGCAGATCGTGATAGCCGTTCGGGCGGCGGCCGGTGATGTGCAGGAACAGGTTGAGTTTCGCGGGCGCAAGGCAGTTGCGCAGCGAGCGGGTCGAATCGGTCATGCGTATGTCGGGGCTAGGTTACTGGTCGAGCACGAGCTTGATGTCGAGCGGCGGCGTCGCGCGCACGAGGTTGACGCGTTTGACGCCGGTGGCCGGTGCGTCCGCGTAGGCGAGGTAGTCGATCGTCCAGCCGTCCTGGCGGATCTGCTTGACGCGCGTGCCGTCGGCCGGGTCGCGCACGGTTTGCGCGGGTGTCGCCGGCGCGGGCGTCGGCAGCAGCCAGTAGCGCAGGCCGGCGAGCGGCAGCGCGAAGCCGAGCGTGTTCTGCATCAGCTCGCCGACGTCGGTCGCGTATTGCGGCTGGCGGTTCGGCAGCTCGAGCGAGGCAGCCTGCGGCGTCGATTTCACGACCGCGAGGGTCTGGCCGAGCGGGCTGCGCAGTTCGAGCGACACGTCGTCGCCGTGTTCCTGCCAGTCGAAGTTGCCGTACACGTTTTGCTGCCTGCCGAGGCGGTCGTTGTACTGCACCGCGAAGCGGCCGTGGTATTCATGCGTTGCGGCCGTTTGCAGCACGGCACCCGCCGGCGCATTTGCGGACGGCGGCGTGCTCGCGCAGCCGGCGAGCGCGAGCGCCGCGCCGGCCGCGGCCAGCGTGCGCAGCGCGCGGGAAGACCGGGAAAGCATCGGAAACATCTGCATCAGAGGCCGTTGATCTGGAGGCGCTTCAACGTCTGCACGAGCGTTTCGTTGTCCGGCTCGAGCTTCTGCGCGGCACGCCACGCGGAACGCGCGTCGTCCTGCGCGCCGCTTTTCCACAGCACTTCGCCGAGGTGCGCGCCGATCTCGGCGTTCGGCTGCAGTTCGTACGCGTGCTGCAGCACCTTCGCCGCGCCGGCCGTGTCGCCCATCCGGTACTTCACCCAGCCGAGGCTGTCCATGATGTACGCGTCGTTCGGCGCGAGCGACAGTGCCTTGTCGATCAGCTTGCTGGCCTCGGGCAGGCGCTGGTTGCGATCGGCCAGCGAATAGCCGAGCGCGTTGTACGCCTGCGGGTTGTCGGGCTGTGTGCGGATCAGCTCGCGCAGCTGCTTTTCCATCGTCGTGTAGTGGCCGGTCTTCTCGGCCGCCATCGCGTAGTCGTAGCGCAGGTCGGGATCGTCCGGGAAGTCCTGGACCGCCTGCCCGAGCCGTGCCTCGGCTTCCGGATAGCGCTTCGCGGTGAACAGGATCGACGCATCGGTGCGCGCAACCACGGCCGCATCGCGCGGATCGCTGATCGGCAGGTCGTCGAGCACCTTGCGCGCCTCGTCGGTCTTGCCCTGTTTCTGCAGCAGCTGCGCGCGGGTGATCTGCGCGGGGAGGTAGTGCTGGCTCGTCTGGTCGACCTTGTCGAGCCATTGCGACGCCTGCGCGTCGTTGCCCTGCTCGATCGAGATTTGCGCGAGGTAGATGTAGCCCTGGCCGACGTCGAGGTTCGGCTGCTTGACGCCGAGCTGAACGTACTGTTTCAGGTACGCGCTCGCGTCGTCGAGCTTCTTCTGCTGGATTTTGATCAGCGCGAGCGCCATCAGCGGTGTCGGATCCTTCGAGTCGAGCTTGCGCATCGTCTCGAACTGCTTCTGCGCGTCTTCGATGCGATCGTCGGCGAGATACAGCTGCGACAGCGCGAGCCGCGCGTCGCGCGACTTGGGATTCTGCTGAACATATTTCTCGAACGACGCGATGCCGGCTGCGCGTTCCGCGGGGCCCATCTGCGACAGCATCAGCGCCGCCGGCAGGTAGTCGGGGCGGATCTGCAGCGCCTGCTTCAGCGATTGCGCTGCACCGTCCTTGTCGTCGACCGCGAGCTGTTGCCGCGCGATCGCGAGCTGCGCCTCCGGACGGTTCATGTCGTTCTTCAGCATGTCCTTCAGCACCGCGAGGCCGCCGACGCGATCGGCGCCGCGCACCAGCAGCGCCTGCAGCGCGAGGATCGCGGGGCCGCGCGTCTCGCCGTTCGCGCGGGCCAGCTCGCGCGCGAGCATCGGCTGCGCGTCGGCCGGCTTGCCGGCGAGCACGAGCAACGCTGCGTCGACTTGCGACGCGCGGTTCGAGTCGGGTGCGTACTGGAGCCACAGGTTGGCCGCGGACAGGGCGTCGGCCGGGCTTTGCGCGCCGAGCGCGATCTCGGTCGCACGCTGCGCCATGCGCGGATCGCGCGTGTCGCGGGCGAGCGCGAGGTAGGTCTGGTAGGCCGGCGCGGGCTGGTTGCGCTGGAGCGCGACCTCGGCAGCCAGTACCTGATAGACGATCTGGCTCGTCAGCGGGACGCCCGGGAGATTCTTTTGCTCGTCCGGCATCACGTGCTCGAACGCGCCCTGCGGCTCCGCGTCGTCCGATGCCGGATCCTGCGCGTGAGCCGGGAGGGCGGTGAGGGTCCAGGCGGCGAACAGCGCGGCGCCGAGCGCACGGCGGACCGGGAAGGCACGCGCGCCGCGCTCGGCGGCGGGGCGCTTCAGAAGCAGCTTCGAGGGCAGGGTCATGGAAATCCGTTCGATGGAGGGTAGCCCCTTTCCCTTGCGGAAAAGGAGCCCCCTAAGAACCGTACGTGCGAGTTTCCCCGCATACGGCTCAAGCCTACATATACAGCTATTTCGAAGCCCGACCTGTAGGCCGGACCGGCTTCGCTACGTCAATGTTACCAGCGTGCACCTTTCGGTGGCAGACAGGATGGAGGAGTACCCGGTTGGAGAGCGCGTCTGACCCGCCATTCATCCGATACACCAGATGATGATCGTGCCAGCCCGTTTCCTCCGTCAGGGCACATCCGCAGTGCGCACACAGCCCGCCCTGCGATGAATACAGCTGGAACCACGTCCTCAGATAGCCTCTGGATTGCTCCATGCGCTTCTGCCGCAGTTCTTCACCGTATTGCTCCATACTCAGATTAAAGGGGTTGTACTTTCCCTCGATCTTTTTATGTCGCCTGATTACCGTACCACTGAGGTGATACAGAGCAGACAACTCCTTGCTACCGTCGTCATGCACTATGGGAGTGGCGAACACCCAATTCCGTTCACCGACTGTGTGGAAGTATTTCGTCCGCACCCATTCGGCGTTCTTGTTCGGATGCCGCCGCTTCGACCACCACCAGAGCCTCCGGAAAATCAGAGACCCCATGCGGCTGTACGCTTCCTTGGCTACCACGGGCTGATGGTATTGCGCCCAGCCACGCAGCATCGGGTTCAGCAGTTGGATCAGGCTCTCCTGCTTTGCCGTTTTGTTGCGACTGATCGTTTCCGCCACCTTGCGATAGAACGCTTGCGCGTTTTTCTTGCTTGGTTTGATGAGCAGTTTTCCCGAGTACTTCCGGAAATTCCACCCTAGGAAATCGAAGCCGTCCTCGATGTGGGTGATCCGCGTTTTCTCCTCCGACAGTCGCAGACCTCGTACGGCAAGGAATGCTTCTACCCAAGGTTTGATCACTTCTTCCAGCACCTCTTTCGAGACACCGGTGATCACGAAGTCATCCGCGTACCGCACCACGTTCACTTTCAGCTTCCGGTTTTCCCGCGTCCGGAACTTTGCAGCCAGATACTTTTCCAGATCCCGTTCCAGCCCGTTCAGTGCAACGTTCGCCAAGGTCGGGGAAATGATGCCCCCCTGCGGCGTACCGGCTTCTGTTGCCTCATACCGGCCCCGATACAGCAGGCCGGACTTCAGCCATTTCCGGAGAATGCCCCTGTCCATCGGGACATTGGCAATCAGCCAGTCATGACTGATGTGGTCGAAGCATCCCTTGATGTCCGCCTCCAGCACCCATTGAGCTGAGGCCCGTTTGGACATGGTGACGAAAATCTGGGACATGGCGTCGGCCGTCGAGCGGTTTTGCCTGAACCCATACGAGTTCGGGTCGCTGATGGTTTCTGCCACGGGCTCGAGAGCCAGCAGATACAGGGCTTGCATCGCCCTGTCTCGCATGGTCGGAATACCCAGAGGGCGCTTCGTTCCATTGGCCTTCGGGATGTAAACCCTCCGTAGTGGCAGGGGCCTATATCCGCGCCGCTTCAACCCGCCGGCTGCTGCCAGCCGGCTTGCAGGCGTTTCCCACAGTTCACGATCGACTCCCGCCGTTCGCGCGCCAGTGTTTTGCGTAACACGTCGTACCGCATACAGCTTCGCGGACAACGTGCGGGTCAGCATCCGTTGCAGGGCTTTCACCCTACGCCAGTCATTTTCCCGCGTCGCCTTCGCAATTCGAATCTGCATCCCCCTCACGTTCCGTTCGACCCGGCGCCAGTCAATAGCGTGCCAGTCGTCCGGAGCATGGGAAAGCGCAGACTCGTCCTTTCGGACAAGTTCTCTCATGCTGCTCTCCTTTCCGGTGATAGAAATTTCCCGGACGAGGAGGCGCATCTTTCCCCCGACGGGGAGCGATAGCGCCCCCCGCGGGGAAGGTTTCAGCGCGACACGGACAAGGCCGTGCCGCAACCAGTTACAAGGGTCCCACAGCCGTCTTGCGACGGTAGACCATGAGGAAGTCTGCCCGCTTTCGCGTGGAGTAATGTCTCAACTCCTATCCGTCCCATTACAGGACGACGTTCGCTTTTTCCTCGTTCCCATACCCGCACCCCCGTCAGATCCCCTTGCGGTTCACCTGCCAGCAAGCTTCCGCTGGCGGAGATACGGGCTTACCACGTTCCCCAACTGCCACACGACTGGTTTAGGTCCCGCCTATTCCCCGATGGCCGTACGACGGCGTGACCCGATAAAACAGCGGATCAACCGGCCACATACCTTTTTGGTTAGAGCCCAGCAGCGTTTGGCTCTTCAATCGTCACGGGGTTTATCAGCGATTCACGTGTGTTGACCATGCCAGCCAGCCTTGCACCTCGATCCCATGCTGCTAGGGACCTCCGAACGAACACCTCGCGATGTCAGTCCGCCCTTACTGCGGGGGTTACTTTGTCAGAAGAGCTTTGAACCCCGCCGTTACCAGCGACGCACATCTTCCTAGGCTACATTTGGCCGTACAAACGGTTCCCTACCGCGATCGATCTGCGGTGGAACAATGGCAGTTGGAGTTTCTTCATTGAGGCGGTGCATTCACGGATTTATGCGCGTGGCCGAGCACCATTCTCCCGAGAGAGATCGGTGGCAGGGATGCGCTGTTGTAGTTCTTCGGCGCGTACTGCTGCTAACATCTCTGACATGCGAAATGTCGCAGAAATACAACGCTTTTCCGGTTCATGCGGGTGCCCGTGTGGTTCATTTGCAGCCGAACCGGCACGTATTTGGCACTTGGCAACTCAGGCAAAAATCCCCCGAAACATCCGGTCAGAGTTGCCCGAGAGCCTTGTATTTACAACTGTTGCCGGCTTGTTAAGAGTCCGGCTCCGCCTCTACACGAAGAGTGTCGTGTCGCACGTTTCAACCGATTGTAACGCGCTCGCTACAATACACGCACGATCGTGAATCCAGTCTCAGACCCGCCAAACATGCCAGAGTTGCCAGAAGTCGAAGTCACGCGCCGGGGCATCGAGCCCTTTGTCGCGGGCCGCCGCGTCGAGCGTGTCGACGTCCGTACCGCGATGCTGCGCTGGCCCGTGCCGGCGGGGCTCGCCGAGCAATTGTGCGCGCGCGAGGTGATCGCCGTCGAGCGGCGCGGCAAGTACCTGCTGTTCGAGGTCGACGCGGGCTGGTTCATCGTCCATCTCGGGATGACGGGCACGCTGCGCGTGCTGCCCGCGGCCGACGTGCCAGTCGCCGCGAAACACGATCACATCGACTGGATCTTCGACGAGTTCGTGCTGCGGTTCCGCGATCCGCGCCGTTTCGGCGCCGTACTGTGGCACCCGCGCGAAGCGGGTGACGTGCATGCGCATCCGCTGCTCGCAAGCCTCGGCGTCGAGCCGTTCTCGCCGGCCTTTACCGGCGCGCTGCTGCATGCGCGCACGCGCGGTCGCACGGTCTCGGTCAAGCAGGCGCTGCTCGCGGGCGACATGGTCGTCGGCGTCGGCAACATCTATGCGTCGGAGAGCCTGTTTCGCGCCGGTATCCGGCCGACGACCGCGGCCGGCAAGGTGTCGCTGCCGCGCTACGAGCGGCTCGCCGACGCAGTGCGCGCCACGCTCGCCGACGCGATCGAGCGCGGCGGCAGCACGCTGCGGGATTTTGTCGGCAGCAACGGCGAAAGCGGCTATTTCCAGCTCGACTGCTTCGTCTACGACCGTGCGGGTTTGCCTTGCCGCGTATGCGGCACGCCGATCCGGCAGATCGTGCAGGGCCAGCGCTCGACCTATTTCTGCCCGACCTGCCAGCGTTGAACCGCGCGTTGAAACCTTTTTCCACTGATTCGAACACTTGAAGCCGCCTCGCACCGCTCCCGCTCCGTTCCCCGTCACGCCGCTGCACCGCACCTTCGCCACGCGCCTGGTCGCCTGGCAGCGCGTGCACGGCCGCCACGACCTGCCGTGGCAGAACACCCGCGATCCGTACCGGATCTGGCTGTCGGAAATCATGTTGCAGCAGACGCAGGTCTCGACCGTCGTCCCGTATTACGCACGCTTTCTCGAACGCTTCCCCGATGTCGCCGCGCTCGCGGCCGCGCCGGCCGACGACGTGATGGCGTTGTGGGCCGGCCTGGGCTACTACTCGCGCGCGCGCAACCTGCACCGCTGCGCGCAGGTCGTCGTCGCCGAACATGGCGGCGCATTTCCGTCGACGCCCGACGCGCTGGCCGAACTGCCGGGCATCGGCCGCTCGACGGCGGCGGCGATTGCATCGTTCGCATACGGTGCGCGCGCGACGATCCTCGACGGAAACGTGAAGCGCGTGCTCGCGCGGGTGTTCGGCGTCGAAGGTTTTCCGGGCGAGAAGCGTGTCGAGAACGACATGTGGGCGCTCGCCGAATCGCTGCTGCCGGACGCCGCGAACGCGGCCGACGTCAGCGCATATACGCAGGGGCTGATGGATCTCGGCGCGACGCTGTGCGTGCGCGGCAAGCCGGACTGTGAGCGTTGCCCGTTCGCAGGCGACTGCGTCGCGCAATCGACGGGCCGGCAGCGCGAACTGCCGGCCGCGCGACCGAAGAAGGCGGTGCCGACGCGCAAGACCTGGATGCTCGTGCTGCGCGACGGCGACGCCGTGCTGCTCGAGCGGCGTCCTCCGGCCGGCATCTGGGGCGGCCTGTGGTGCCTGCCGCAGGCCGACGGCGATGCCGCGCTGGCGGAACTCGCACACGGCTTCGGCGGTGATGTCCCGATGCCGCTCGCGGCATTTACGCACACGTTCACGCATTTCCGGCTCGAGATCGAGCCGCGGCTGAGTGACATGACGAACGGCGGGCCAGCGCTCGCGCACGCGCAGGATGCCGAGACGGCGTGGGTGCCGCTGAGCGGGCTCGATGCGTACGGCGTGCCGGCGCCCGTGCGCAAGCTGCTCGATGCGCTGAGCGGGCCGCTGCTGTAACGAAAGGGGAAGGGCACGCGCTCGGGAAAGCGCCTGGCTACCGGCGGGTTTTCCGTTTCGCGGGAAGTCCGGTCGGGAGCCGGTGTGCAGCGACAGGCACGGCCGCGCTTACAGCCACCCGTGCCGGTCGAGCACGTGGTGAACGGCGTCGATGCGCGCGCCGACGTCCGGGAACTCCATCAGCTTTTGCCGCGCGCGCAGGTCGAGCGGCAGCAGTTCCGCGAGGCGGTTCGCTACCCAGCTCGGATCGTCGAGGCGGAACGGTTCGCCGAACGGCAGCTTGCCCTGTTCCGATTTCTTCAGCGCTTCGATGATGCGCTCGAGCACCTCCGCGCACGAGCCGAATTGCGCGAGCGCCTGCTCGCCTTCGAGCGGGATGTCGTCGGGCAGCGGCTCCGCGATGCCGACCAGCAGCCCGTTGCCTTCGACGCGATACGACAGCAGCTCGAAACGCTGCGTGCCGACTGCCTGCAGGTACAGCATCCCGAAGTCGCCGGTATCGCACTCGGTGATGCGCGCCATGCAGCCGATGGTCTCCGGCACCGACACGGCACCGTCCTGCGCAACTTCGGGGCCGCTCTTCAGCAGGCACACGCCGAACGGCGCGTCGTCGCGCAGGCAGGCGCGACACATGTCGAGATAGCGCGCCTCGAACACCTTGAGCGGCAGCCAGCCACCGGGGAACAGCACCGTGTGCAGCGGAAACAGCGGCAGGTCGATCAGGGTGGTCGATAGAGTGGACATGGCGCGTCGGTGAGAGGGCGGTGTCGCTAAGGTCGGGCGACCTCGGTGACGAGCCGCGACGACGCGTCGACATCCACGGGCGCGTCACGATGCCGCACGATCACGTTCGCATCGTGCGCGAGGCGCGCGGCGAGCGTTTCCGCGATGAACACCGAGCGATGCTGGCCGCCCGTGCAGCCGATGGCGACGGTCAGGTAGCTGCGGTTGTCTTCGCGAAAGTGCGGCAGCCATTTCATCAGGAACGCATGGATGTCGTCGATCATCTGGTGGACGATCGGCAGTGCGTCGAGAAAGGCGATGACCGGCTGGTCGAGCCCAGTGAGCGGGCGCAACTCATGGTCGTAGTACGGATTCGGCAGCGCGCGCACGTCGAACATCAGGTCGGCGTCGAGCGGCACGCCGCGCTTGAAGCCGAACGATTCGAACATCACCATCAGGTCATTGTTCTTCTGCTCGATGAAGCGCTTGACCCACGTGCGCAGCGCGTTCGCGCGCAGCGTGCTGGTATCGATCTGGTGGCCGAATTCGGCGAGCGGCGCGACGAGCTCGCGCTCGCGTTCGATCGCTTCCTCGAGCGACGACAGCAGCCCGACGTTCGCGTCGTGCGACGGCGAGCCGGACAGCGGGTGGCGCCGGCGCGTTTCGGAGAAGCGCTGGATCAGCGCCTGCGTGCTCGCGTTGAGGAACAGCACGCGAACGTCGTGCTTGAGCGACAGTGCGCGGATCAGGCCGGGCATTTCGTCGAGCGATGCGCTGGAGCGCGCATCGATCGCAACCGCGAGCCGGTGTTGGCCGCCCTCGGCGAGGTAGCGGGCGAGTTCGGGGAGCACATGCGGCGGCAGGTTGTCGACGCAGTAATAGCCTGCGTCTTCAAGCGCGTTCAGCGCGACGGACTTGCCTGAGCCGGAGATGCCGGTGATGAGGACGATGCGCATGGGAAGCAGAGAATCCGGACATTTCATCATAGCACCGGCTCGACGCGTCGTCGGCGCTGCGCGGCCGGCGCGGCGGAGTTACACGAGCTTGCCGGGGAACTGACTGTCGGGATCCTGCATGGCGAGTCGTTGCCGATCCATGAAGTCGCGCAACGTGTCGATTCCGCGCAACTGCAGGATCGTGTTGCGCACGGCCGCCTCGACGAGCACCGCGAGGTTGCGGCCGGCCGCCACCTGGATCGTGACCTTGCTGATCGGCAAGCCGAGCACGTCGACGGTCTGGCTTTCCAGCGGCAGCCGCTGGAATTCGCCGTCCGGCCGACGCACCAGCTGGACGATCAGCTTCAGCTTCATTTTCCGGCGCACGGCGGTTTCACCGAAGATCGTCTTGATGTCGAGCAGGCCGAGGCCGCGCACTTCGAGCAGGTTCTGCAGCAGCGGCGGGCAGCGGCCTTCGACGAAATCGGGGCCAAGTCGGACGAAGTCGACCGCGTCGTCGGCGACGAGGCCGTGGCCGCGGCTGATGAGTTCGAGGCCGAGTTCGCTCTTGCCGAGCCCGGAGTCGCCGGTGAGCAGCACGCCCATCCCGAGGATGTCGAGGAACACGCCGTGCAGCGTCGCACGCGGCGCGAGGATGCGCGACATGTAGAGTCGCAGGCTGTCGATCACCGCGGCGGCCGACATCGGCGTCGTGAACAGCGGCGTGGACGAGCGCGTGCAGCGCAGTACGAGTTCGGGCGGTGCGGCGGCGCCGCCGGCGACGACGAGGAACGGCGGCTCGAGCGCGATCAGTTCGGCCATGTGGCGCGAGCGGTCTTCGTCGGTCTGCCGCTGGTAGTAGTCGATTTCGGCTTCGCCGAGCACCTGGATCCGGTTCGGGTGGATCAGGTTCAGGTGGCCGACGAGGTCGGCGCTGGACGTCGCATTGCCGACGGTGTCGGCCGAAAAGCCGCGCTCCCAGCCTTCATGCCCCGTCAGCCAGCTCAGCTTCAGCATGGCTGCGTTGTCGTCGAAGATGCTCTGGGCGTTGATGCTGGACGTATCCATGACTCTCGTCACTCCAATGAGCCGGTGCATGCGCGCGGCGACGGGCGTCGCCATGCCGGACCGGCGCCGGGCAGCCCGGGACAGCGGCGCGTGCCGCTTCGTTCGGGAAAATATTCCGCCCGGATCAACTCAAGGTTGCCACTGAGTGAGCAGGCGATGCAACTCGGCGATATCCGTTTCGTTGTGCAGACGCTCACGCGCGTCGCGGTCGGACAGCAGTTGCGCGATTTCCGACAGGATCTCGAGGTGTTGCTGGGTGGCTTGCTCGGGCACGAGCAGGAAAATCAGGAGGCCGACCGGCTGGCCGTCGGGCGCTTCGAACGGGATCGCGTCGGCGAGTCGCACGAACGCGGCGAGCGGGTGCTTGAGCCCCTTGATGCGCCCGTGCGGAATCGCGACGCCTTCGCCGAGCCCGGTCGAGCCGAGGCGCTCGCGCGCGAACAGGTTGTCCGTGACGGTGCTGCGGGCGATGCCGTTCTGATTCTCGAAGATCAGCCCGGCTTGTTCGAAGACGCGTTTCTTGCTGGTGACGGAGAGGTCGATGACGACGTTCTCTATGGGCAGGATTTTGGCTAGGCGATTCATGTTGGCAGGCGATTGGGCGGCCTGGGGTCTCCTTGCTGCGGCAGACTGATCTTCCATGTTCGGCGATATCAAGGCGTTCGGCATCGGCACCCTCAAGGCAGCTACCGCACCCAACGCCCCCCGGCGATAACCGGAACATTATAGAGCACAGCCGCGCGCGTGGCGCGGGATGGACGGACCGGTCGCACCGCTGCCGCGGAGTCACAAAAAAAACGCCCGGCGAACCGGGCGGCGTGCGTGTTGCGGTGACCGTTATTGCGGCGGCAGTTCGATCTGGTCGATCGACGGCTGAAGCTTGATCGGGTCGTGCGCATGCGTCTGCAGACGCTCCATGTGCTTGACGACCTGGCGATCCAGCTTGTCGATCAGCAGATCGATCGCTGCGTAGAGGTTGCCGTTCGCGCTTTCGACGAAGATGTCCTTGCCCTTCAGGTGCAGGTTGATTTCCGCGCGCTGCTGCTTGTCCTTTTCTTTGTGGTTGTCGACCGAGAGGATCACAGTGCCATCGATTACCTGATCGCTATGGCGTAGCACCCGGTCCAGCTTGGTGATCACGTATTCGCGAATTGCAGGCGTGACTTCGAGATGATGTCCACTGATCTTCAGGTTCATAGTGCTTCTCCAAGCGAGTGACCACCCGGCCGCATCGAGGCGGCGCTCCGGTCGACTTGCCCCAGCCGCACGAGGCGGCCGAATTGCGGACAGGTCGCCCGGCCTGTTCCCCGTATGCGCGGTGGCCGGAACACGCCTGCCGCCGGGCAGGCAGCAGGCTTAAAGAGACTTGCGCAGATTCACTGCCGGGATCTTGAGGGCTTCGCGATACTTGGCAACCGTGCGGCGCGCAACCACGAATCCCTGTTCTGCCAGCAGCTCGGCAATGCGGCTGTCCGAAAGTGGCGATTTTGGGTCTTCAGCTCCTATCAGTTGCTTGATCAGGGCTCGGATGGCGGTCGACGATGCGGCGCCTCCGGTGTCGGTCGAAACGTGTGATCCGAAGAAGTACTTAAATTCAAGCGTCCCGAACGGGGTCAGCATGTACTTGCCAGTTGTCACACGGCTGACAGTTGACTCGTGTAGGCCCAGCGTATCAGCTATTTCCCGCAAAACCAAGGGGCGCATGGCAATTTCACCGTGCGCAAAGAAATTCTTCTGACGTTCGACAATAGCCTGCGCGACGCGCAGGATCGTGTCGAATCGCTGCTGGATGTTCTTGATCAGCCAGCGTGCTTCCTGGAGCTGCTGTTTCAACGATCCGGCCGCCGGATCGCCGCGGCTGTTGCGCAGGATGTTCGCGTACAGGTTGTTGATCCGCAGGCGCGGCATGACTTCCGGATTGAGTTCCGCGAGCCAGCCCTGGCCGGCTTTCTTCACGATGATGTCGGGCACGACGTAGTCGGCCTCGGCCTTGCCGTAGGCGGCGCCGGGGAACGGCTCCAGCGAGCGGATCAGCGCATGCGCGTCGCGCAGCGCGTCGTCGCTCGCCTTCAGCTGCTTGCGCAGCCGCGTGAAGTCCCGCGCGGCGAGCAGTTCGAGATGCTGCGACACGATCTCGAGCGCGAGCGTGCGGGTGGGGGACGGATCGAGGCGCAGCAACTGCAGCTTCAGGCATTCGGATGCCGAGCGGGCCCCGACCCCGGCCGGATCGAAACTGTGCAGCAGCGCGAGCGCCGCGTTCATCTCGTCGCAGTCGATTTCCAGTTCCGACGGCAAATCGGCGAGCACTTCGTCGAGCGTGGCGGTCAGGTAGCCGTCGTCGTCGAGCGATTCGATCAGGAACATCACGAGCGCGCGATCGCGCGGGCTGGCCTGCGTGACGCGCAGTTGCGCGGACAGGTGGTCGCGCAGCGACGTCGCGGCTTCCTGCACCTGCAGCGGCGGGAGGTCGTCGTCGTCCGACGCGCCGCTCGAGCGGCCGAATTCGTCGAGATTCCACTGCGGGCCGTCGCCGGCATCGCTCGATGCGTATCCGTCGTATTCGTCGGCGGCGGCCGGTTCGTCGCGCTCGGCGCGATCGCTCGACTGGCTGCTGCTGTTCCCGACGGACGATTCGGTGTTCTGTGCGGGAGGCGTCTGCGCGATCAGCGATCCGTCTGCCGCGACACGCAGCGGACTCGCGATCCATTCGTCGTCGTTCTCGAGCAGCGGATTCTGCGCGACGGCCATCGCGACTTCCTGCTGCAGTTCGAGCGTCGACAGCTGCAGAAGCCGGATCGACTGCTGCAGTTGCGGCGTCAGCGCCAGGTGTTGCGACAGGCGGAGTTGAAGGCTGGCTTTCATGGCAGAGAGGGAGTCATACCGGCAGTTTGCCACGACCCAGGCGCCTTGAGCCATCCGCGATTACGCGCGGCGCGCCGCCCGGCCGCAGGCATGGCCGCAAAGCGGGGAGCGGCCCCGCGCGGCGACGCCGGGCGGGGTGCAGCCAGCCACGGGGGGATTTACATGCGGAAGTGTTCGCCGAGGTACACGCGGCGCACGCTTTCGTTTTCGATGATGTCGCTCGGCGCGCCGGCGGCGAGCACCGAACCGTCGCTGATGATGTAAGCGTGGTCGCAGATGCCGAGCGTTTCGCGGACGTTGTGATCGGTAATCAGCACGCCGATGTTGCGCTGCTTCAGGAACTTGACGATCTTCTGGATCTCGAGCACCGCGATCGGATCGACGCCGGCGAACGGCTCGTCGAGCAGGATGAAGTTCGGATTGGTCGCGAGCGCACGCGCGATCTCGACGCGACGGCGTTCGCCGCCCGACAGCGACAGCGCCGGGTTCTCGCGCAGGTGGCCGATCTGCAACTCGTCGAGCAGCGCCTCGGTGCGCGACGCGATCGCGTCCTTCGACAGCCGCTTGCCGTCTTCGCCGTGCTGCAGCTCGAGCACCGCGCGGATGTTCTCCTCGACGGTCAGCTTGCGGAACACCGACGCTTCCTGCGGCAGGTACGACAGGCCGAGCGATGCGCGCTTGTGGATCGGCAGCAGGCTGATCGAGCTGCCGTTCAGCGAGATCTCGCCCGCGTCGAGCGGCACCAGGCCGACGATCATGTAGAACGATGTGGTCTTGCCGGCGCCGTTCGGGCCGAGCAGGCCGACGACCTCGCCGCTCTTCACGTCGAGCGACACGTCCTTGACGACCGTGCGCGAGCCATAGCGCTTCTTCAGGTTCCGGACGACGAGCGAACTCGTGGTGCCGGCCGGCTGGCGGTTCGGGAGTGCGTTCATTGGCCCGGCGCTCCCTGGATCGTGGTCGACGGCGACAGCTTCGCCGGCGCGCCGTTCAGCGGCCCGGGGCCGCCGTTCTTCGGCGACAGCATCGCGCGCACGCGGCCGTTCGGGTTGCCCGGCGCCGCGACGTCCTTGCCGCCCTTCGCGGTGTAGAAGTCGCGCTGGCCGTCGTACGTGATCACGCTGCCGTGCACGGTGTCGGCGATCGTCGACGTGCCCTGCAGGCGGCGCACGGTCGCGGCGGTCGTCAGCGTCGTCAGGTCCTGCTTGCCGTCGTAGTCGATGCGCTCGGCGTCGCCGTCGATGTACTCGTCGAGACCTTCGCGCTTCTGGCGGAACGTCGCGTGCTTCTTGCCGCTGCCGAACGACGTGGCGTACTGATAGCCTTCCGGATCCTGGCGCACTTCGACGCGATCGCCCTTGATGATGATCGTGCCCTTCGTGATCACGACGTTGCCGGTCGCGACCGTGACCTGCTTCAGGTCGTCATAGGTCAGGTTGTCCGCCTCGACGTTGATCGGCTTGTTCTGGTCAGCCTTCTCGGCATGGGCGAGCGGCGCCAGCCCGATGAGCGGGAGCGCCACGAGCGTCGCGGCGAGCGCGGCGCGGACGGCGCGCGCAGCGCCGCCGGAATTCTGTCGAGGGAACGGTTCGTTCATGCAGTCACGTGAGGGATGCGTCACCTGGATTGACCTTTCGAGCCGCCGGACGTGTCCGCGGCGGCGATCGTGCCGCGCACGTTGCCGTAAAGCTCGATGACCCGGGTGACGTTGTTGTACTTCATGCCGTCGGTCGCGTTGACGAGCGACAGGCCGCGCTGAAGTTTAACCGGCTTTTCGGTCTGGATCACATCGTCATTGACGAAGATCCGGAAATGCTGGGAATCGGCCTGCATCTGCGGATCGCCGCCGCCGGCCACGCGCAGGATGCGCGCGTCGTCGTACAAATCGACGATCGACACGTCGCCATTGACGGTGCCGCGCTTCGCGGTGGTCGTCACGACCGGCTTGCCGGGCTGGAATGCGCGCATGGCCGGATCGGTCAGGTCGCTGGTTTCGGTGTCTTCGTAATGGATCAGCTTCGCGGCCGTCAGCCGGTACTGGGTCGAGCCGGACTGGTCGAGCTCGGTGACCGAGAAGTTGTCCGCGAAATAGTCGGGCGTATGGCGCTTCGGCTGCACGGTGCCCTCGCCGGGCGGCGGCAGCGTCGCCTGCAGCAGCCACCACGTGATGCCCGCGAGCGCGGCCACCGCGACGAGCGGCAGCAACTGGGTCCAGCGGAAATGCGTGTTCATCCGTCAGGCTCCGCAGGCGGCCGCGAGCAGCGCGTCGTAGCGGCGCTGCGCGCGCAGGATCGCGTCGCAGACTTCGCGCACCGCGCCCTGGCCGCCGCGGGCCTCGGCGACCCAGTGCGCGCGGGCGATCACCTCGGGGTGCGCATTGGCCGGCGCGGTCGCGAAGCCGCAGCGCAGCAGCACCGGCAGGTCGGGCCAGTCGTCGCCCATGTAGCCGCACGCGTCGGCGGTGATGCCGAGCGACGCGATCAGGTCGGCGAACACGGTGAGCTTGTTCTCGACGCCCTGGAACAGGTGCGCGATCTTCATTTCCTTCGCGCGCGCCGCGACGATCTCCGAGCGGCGGCCGGTGATGATCGCGGTTGCGATGCCGGCTTCGCCAAGCAGTTTCACGCCGTGGCCGTCGAGCGAATTGAACGACTTCATCGCGTCGCCGGCCGCGGTAAACAGCAGGCCGCCGTCGGTCAGCACGCCGTCGACGTCGAAAATCATCAGCTTCACGCGGCTCGCGCGTTCGGCCGCAGTCAGCGCTGCGCTCATCAGATCACCTTCTTCGAAAACAGGTCGTGCATGTTCAGCGCGCCGATCAGCGCGCCGTCGGCATCGACCACCAGCATCTGGTTGATCCGGTGGCGCTCCATCAGTTCCACGGCCTCGACCGCGAGATGTTCGGGGCCGATCGTGCGCGGCTCGCGCGTCATCACTTCGACGATCGGCAAGGTGCGGAAATCGCCGTCGCGCGCCAGTACGCGACGCAGGTCGCCGTCCGTGAAGATGCCGGCGACATGGCCATTGGCGTCGACCACGGCCGTCATGCCCAAGCGCTTCGCGGTGATCTGGAACAGCGCGTCCGACAGCGTCGCGTCGAGCCCGACGCGCGGCACGTCGTCGCCCGAGCGCATCACGTCGCGCACATGGGTGAGCAGGCGCCGGCCGAGCGCGCCGCCCGGATGCGAGCGCGCGAAATCCTCGGAGCCGAAGCCGCGCGCGTCGAGCACCGCGACGGCGAGCGCATCGCCGAGCGCGAGCGCGGCGGTCGTGCTCGCGGTGGGCGCGAGGTTCAGCGGGCACGCTTCCTTCGAGACCGCGGCGTTCAGGTTCACGTCGGCGAGCGTGCCGAGGCTCGATTCCGCACGGCCCGTGATCGCGATCAGCTTCGCGCCGATCCGCTTGACGAGCGGCAGGATCGCGACGAGTTCTTCCGACTCGCCTGAATAGGAGATGCCGATGAAGACGTCGTCCGACGTGACCATGCCGAGGTCGCCGTGGCTGGCCTCGGCCGGATGGACGAAGAAGGCCGGCGTGCCGGTGCTCGCCAGCGTTGCCGCGATCTTGCGGGCGATGTGCCCCGATTTGCCGATGCCGGACACCACGACGCGGCCGCGGCAGCCGAGCAGCAACGCGACGGCCTGGACGAAGTCGCCGTCAAGCTGGTCGCGCAGCGCGCGTACGGCGTCCGCCTCGATGTCGAGCACGTCGCGGGCGAGCGCGAGCGCCCGATCATCATTGATTTTCGCTATCATGCGCGGAGTATAGCAAAGGCGTTTGTTCGCCGCGCCGCGCCTTCGGACTCGTCCGATGTCGCCAGCCCACCGCCACCACCCGCGCCCGCATTGCCGTGGCCCCGACGAACGAGGACGCTTTGCCCGTGATTTCCCCGCTCGAAATGACCCTGCTGTTGCTGCTGGCCTCGGTGGTGGGCGTCGTCGTATTTCGCTCGTTGAACCTGCCGCCGATGCTCGGCTACCTGACCGTCGGCATCCTGGTCGGCCCGCACGCGTTCGGCATCGCCGCGGACCTCGAACGGGCCGAGCACCTCGCGGAGTTCGGCGTGGTGTTCCTGATGTTCTCGATCGGCCTCGAATTCTCGCTCGCGAAGCTGAGGGCGATGCAGCGGCTCGTGTTCGGGCTCGGGCTGCTGCAGGTCGTCGCGACCCTCGTGCTCGCGGTCGTGCTCGGCGCGCTGTTCGAGCACTGGGTGCACATCACGTGGCAGGGCAGCGTCGCGCTCGGCGGCGCGCTCGCGATGTCGTCGACGGCGATCGTGTCGAAGATGCTCGCCGAGCGGCTCGAGATCGAGACCGCGCACGGCCGCAACATCTTCGGCGTGCTGCTGTTCCAGGATCTCGCGGTGGTGCCGCTGCTGATCGTGATCGCCGCGTTCGGCGCCGAGTCGTCGAAGGATCTCGCGCTCACGCTCGGCTTCGCGGCGGTGAAGATCGTGATCGCGCTCGCGCTGCTGCTGATCGTCGGCCAGCGCTTCATGACGCGCTGGCTCAACGTCGTCGCGCGTCGTCGCTCGCAGGAACTGTTCGTGCTGAACCTGCTGCTCGTCACGCTCGGCGCCGCGTTCATCACCGACCGCTTCGGCCTGTCGCTCGCGCTCGGCGCGTTCATCGCGGGGATGCTGATCTCCGAGACGCCGTTCCGCCATCAGGTGGAAGAGGACATCAAGCCGTTCCGCGACGTGCTGCTCGGCCTGTTCTTCGTGACGACCGGGATGCTGCTCGATCCGCGCGTGATCTGGGAGCACCCGCTCCTCGTGCTCGGCTTCTTCGTCGGGCAGATCCTGTTCAAGGCGACCATGATCGCGGGGCTCGCGCGCCTGTTCGGCGCGACGCCGGGCGTCGCGATGCGCACCGGCATCGGTCTCGCGCAAGCCGGCGAATTCGGCTTCGTGCTGCTGAACCTGATCCTCGACCGGCATCTCGTCGATTCGACGCTGCTGCAGGCGATCCTCGCATCGATGCTGCTGTCGATGCTGGCCGCGCCGTTCCTGATCCAGAATGCCGACCGGATCGTGATGCGGCTGTCGTCGACCGAATGGATGCAGCAGTCGCTGCAGATGACGCGGATCGCGACGCAAAGCCTCAAGCAGCGCGGCCACGTGATCATCTGCGGCTACGGCCGCGCGGGCCAGAACCTGGCGCGGATGCTCGAGCAGGAAGGCATTTCGTACGTCGCGCTCGACCTCGATCCCGATCGCGTGAGCGCGGCCGCGACGGCCGGCGAATCGGTCGTGTTCGGCGACGCGGCGCGCCGCGAGTCGCTGCTCGCGGCCGGTATCCATCGCGCGGCGGCGGTCGCGATCACGTATGCGAACACGCCGTCCGCGCTGCGCGTGCTGCACCATGTGCACGAACTCGAGCCGACGCTGCCGGCGATCGTGCGCACGGTAGATGACGCCGATCTCGAGAAACTGCTCGCGGCCGGCGCGACCGAGGTGATTCCGGAGATCGTCGAGGGCAGCCTGATGCTCGCGTCGCACACGCTGGTGCTGGTCGGCGTGCCGATGCGCAAGGTCGTGCGGCGCGTCGAGGAGATGCGCGACGAGCGCTACAGCCTGCTGCGCGGCTATTTCCACGGCGCGGACGACGCGGACGACGACGCGCGCGAGCAGGTGCGGCTACAATCGGTGCCGGTCGATACGCGCGCGGACGCGGTCGGGCGCTCGCTGGAAGAGCTCGGGCTGTATGCGCTCGGGCTGGAAGTCACGGCGATCCGCCGGCACGGGATCCGCGGCGTCGAACCCGATCCGCAGACCAAGCTGCGCGCCAGCGACATCGTCGTGCTGCGCGGGCTGCCCGAGGCGCTTGCACTCGCGGAGGAGCGGCTGTCGCGCCATCGGCGCGAGCCGCCGACCGCGGTCGCCTGAGTCGCGATTCGATAACCTGACCCGTATTTATTCAAAACGGTGCCCGATCTTCGAGCACCGTTTTTTTCGGAGAGTTTCATGCCGCATTCGTCGTCGGGCGCACCGCTCGATCCGGTCGCCTTCATTCACAGCCAGATCCGCACGGTCCCCGACTGGCCCCAGCCGGGCGTGATGTTCCGCGACATAACGACGCTGCTGCAGAGCCCGAAGGCGCTGCGCATCCTCGTCGACCTGTTCGTCGAACGCTATGTCGATGCGAAGCTCGACTACGTCGCGGGGCTCGATGCGCGCGGCTTCATCATCGCGCCGATCGTCGCGTACGAGCTGAGCGTCGGCTTCGTGCCGATCCGCAAGGTCGGCAAGCTGCCGTACAAGACGTGCTCGGAATCGTACGACCTCGAATACGGCAGCGCGACGGTCGAGATCCATGAAGACGCGTGCCGCCCCGGCGATCGCGTGATCATCATGGACGACCTGATTGCGACCGGCGGCACGATGATGGCGGGGCGCAACCTGCTGCAGCGGCTCGGCGCGGTCGTGGTCGAGGGCGCGGCGATCATCGACCTGCCCGATCTCGGCGGCTCGACGCTGCTGCGCAACGCGGGCCTGCCCGTCTACACCGTCACCGAATTCGCCGGCCACTGAACCCCTGAACGCCGGCCCACGCCGCGAGGTCACGATGCCCAACTTCATGCTGTTTCTCGCCACGTCGATCGCGATCACGTTCGCGCCGGGTCCCGACAACCTGCAGGTGCTTGCGCGCGGCATCTCGCAGGGCCGCGCGGCCGGCTTCGTCGCGGCGCTCGGCTTCACGGCCGGGATCCTGTTCCATACGACGCTCGCGGCGCTCGGCGTCGCGGCCGTGCTGCGTTCGTCGCCGGTCGCGTTCCAGGCACTGAAGCTCGCGGGCGCCGCGTACCTCGTGTGGATCGGCATCAAGGCGCTGCGCAGCCAGGGCCTCGCGAATGCGCATGAGCGTGCGCCGCAGCCGCTGCGCGCGATCTTCCGGCAGAGCGTGATCGGCAACCTGATGAACCCGAAGGTCACGCTGTTCTTCGTCGTGTTCCTGCCGCAGTTCGTCGATCCGCACGGCGTGCAGAGCGTGACGCTGCAGATGTTCGAGCTCGGCGCGCTGTTCATGCTGCAGACGGCCGCGATCTTCTCGCTGTTCGGCGTCGGCGCGGGCGCGATCGGCACATGGCTGAAGCGCCGCCCGAAGGCCGGCGTGTGGCTCGACCGGATTGCCGGCGCGACCTTCATCGCGATCGGCATTCGCGTCGCGCTGAAGGACTGAGCCCGATGACGTTTCCGTGCATTGCGGCCGCGCGCCGCTTCGATCCGGCCGCGCACCTGCGCTTCGAGATCGCCGGCGAGCAGGTCGGCTGGGTGCGCCGCCAGGACGTCGCGAAGCTTGCCCGCTGGCCCGACGTGTTCGAGCTGACGGACGCGCGCGTCGTGCTGTCGGCGCGTTACGACTCGGTCGACGCGCGCAGCATGGCGCTCGCGAGCGCGATCGGCGCGCTCGCGGCGGAAGGTGCGATTCCCGGCTGGCGCGACGAGATCTATGCGGTCCGCAACCGCTTCGACGATCCGCCGCTCGCGTATATCGAGCGCGCGGCGTCGCGCTTTTTCGGCACGCAGACCTATGCGGTGCACCTGAACGGCATCGTAGAATATGCGGCTGCACCGGGTTCGCCGGCCGTGCCGCAGATGTGGCTCGGCCGCCGCAGCGAGACCAAGGCCACCGACCCCGGCATGCTCGACAACGTCGTCGCGGGCGGTATCGGCTGGGGGCTGGGTGTTCACGAGACGCTCACGAAGGAATGCTGGGAAGAGGCCGGCATGCCGGCCGAACTCGCGTCGCGCGCGATCGCGGGCCGCGCAGTGCAGGTGCTGTGCTCGCTGCCCGAAGGCACTCAGTCCGAACTGATCTTCGTGTACGACCTGCCGCTGCCGCGCGACTTCGCGCCGCACAACCAGGACGGCGAAGTGGCCGAGCACCTGCTGGCCGGCGTGCCCGAGGTGATCGGCTGGCTGCGCGAGGGCCGTGCGACGATGGATGCGAGCCTCGCGATGCTCGACACGCTGCTGCGCCACCGCTGGCTCGCGGCGGCCGACGCGGCGGGCATCGACGCGCTGTTCGCGCCGGCCGCGTAATGCGCGCGCCGGTCCCGGCGCGGTCGAGGTCGCACGAACGGCCCATTTGACGAATACGGAAACGAAGGGAGTAGCGGTCATGTCGACCGATCACAGCTTTATCTTGAAACTGTCGTGCCCCGACCGGCACGGCATCGTTCACGCGGTCTCGGGCTTCCTGTTCGAGCGCAGCAACAACATCCTCGACTCGGCGCAGTTCGGCGACAGCCGCACCGGCGAGTTCTTCATGCGCGTGCACTTCGAGCAGGATGCCGACGGCGCGGATGCCGCGTCGGCGCTCGACACGCTTCGCAACGAATTCGCGCCGCTCGCCGAGCAGTTCGCGATGCGCTGGGAACTGCACGACGCGGCCGTGAAGCCGCGTGTCGTGATCATGGTGTCGAAGATCGGCCATTGCCTGAACGACCTGCTGTTCCGCTATCGCACCGGCCAGCTGCCGATCGAGATCCCGGCGATCGTGTCGAACCACAAGGAGTTCTACCAGCTCGCCGCGAGCTACAACATCCCGTTCCATCACTTCCCGCTGATCGGCGGTTCGTCCGATGCGGCGAAGGCCGCGCAGGAAGCGCGCGTGCTGGAGGTGATCGACGAACACCAGGCCGATCTCGTCGTGCTCGCGCGCTACATGCAGATCCTGTCGCCGAACATGTGCCAGCAGCTCGCCGGCCGCGCGATCAACATCCACCATTCGTTCCTGCCGAGCTTCAAGGGCGCGAAGCCGTACTACCAGGCGTTCGACCGCGGCGTGAAGCTGATCGGCGCGACCGCGCACTACGTGACGACCGATCTCGACGAAGGCCCGATCATCGAGCAGGAAGTCGAGCGCGTCGACCACAGCATGACGCCCGACCAGCTCACCGCGATCGGTCGCGACGTCGAGTGCGTGACGCTCGCGCGTGCGGTGAAGTGGCACGTCGAGCACCGGATCGTGCTGAACGGGACGAAGACGGTCGTGTTCCGCTGATCGGCGGTTCGCGCCTGCCGGCGGTCGGCCGCCGGCCCGCTAATGAAAACGCCGCGCCCTTTACGGGGCGCGGCGTTTTTTTATCGCGTGACGGGCAGGGCGTCAGATCAGGCGCAGCATGTACAGCTCGCGCTTCAGGTACGCATAGAAGATCGGCGCGGCGATCACGCCCGGCAGCCCGAACGCGGCCTCCATGATCAGCATCGCGAGCAGCAGCTCCCACGCGCGCGACTCGATCTGGCCGCCGATGATCTTCGCGTTCAGGAAGTATTCGAGCTTGTGGATCACGACGAGGAACGCGAGCGACGCGATCGCGGTGCCCATGCTGACCGACAGCGACACCGCGACGATCAGCGTGTTCGAGATCAGGTTGCCGATTACCGGCAGCAGCCCGACGATGAACGTGACGAGCACCAGCGTTTTCGACAGCGGCAGCCGCTGGTGGAAGATCGGCAGCGCGACGAGCAGGTAGATGCCGGTGAAGACCGCGTTGATTGCCGAGATCTTGATCTGTGCGAACACGATCCGGCGGAACGATTCGGCGAAGCGCGACACGCGCGTGACGAGCGCGGTCGACAGCGGCCGGCGCACCTTGCCGTGCTCGACCCCGATCGCGATCATCGCGCCGATGATCATCCCGAACAGCACGTGGCCGAAGCCGCGCGCGACGCTCTTGCCGCCTTGCTGGAGCTGGTCCATGTGCGAGTGCATCAGCAGCGCCGCCTTGGTCTTCATCTGTTCGACGTCGACCGGCAGCAGGTTCGCGATCCAGGCCGGCGTGCGCGCGCGCGTTTGCTCGACGATCTGCATCAGCTGGTCGAGCAGGCTCTGCAGGTTCGGCACCGTGCGCTCGAAGTGCTCGATGATGCCGATCGTCAGGCCGGTGAGTCCGCCGACGATCGCGATCGACAGCAGCACGACGGCGACCCAGCGCGCGCGCATGCTGGTCGTGTGGCGCTCGATCACGGGGGCGATCGTGTGGATCAGCTGATAGACCAACAGGCCGGCCAGCAGCCCGCCGAGCAGCTTGAGTTCGATGACGAGCACCATCGCGACGAGGGCGAACAGGTAGCTGCCGGTCTCGATCGCCGACAGCTTCGGCAGGCTGAAGTCGCTCGTCAGCCGCACGCTGCGCAGGTGCGGCTCGCGGTTCTGCGCGTCGCGCGACTCTTGTTGCTTCTCCATCGTGGATTCCTGTCGTTCGTGTGTCGCGCCGCGCGGTGGGCGGCAGGACGGCGGTCGCCGCGGCGCCGCGCCGGATTGGTGCGGATGGCGAACCTTACGACCGTAAAGTATAGCTGCCATTATGGGCCGCAACGGGGCAGTTTGGCTCGTGGTGTAAACGCAGAGGGGAAAAACCGCGGAAGGGCAAACGAGGAGGCGGGCGCCGCCGCGGGCGCCCGGCACGCGCGGCCGGGTGGCCGCGCGCGGGAACGGCGGCCGTCAGCCGGCCGCCACCTTGCGGGTCGGGCGCTTGAGCAGCGGCGCGAGGTACTTGCCGGTGAAGCTCGCCTTGGTCTTCGCGACCTGCTCGGGCGTGCCCTGCGCGATGATCTGGCCGCCGCCGGCGCCGCCTTCGGGGCCGAGGTCGATCACCCAGTCGGCCGTCTTGATCACGTCGAGGTTGTGCTCGATGATCACGACCGTGTTGCCCTGGTCGCGCAACCGGTGGATCACCTCCAGCAGCAGTGCGATGTCGTGGAAGTGCAGGCCGGTGGTCGGCTCGTCGAGGATGTACAGCGTGCGGCCGGTGTCGCGCTTCGACAGCTCCAACGACAGCTTCACGCGCTGCGCCTCGCCGCCTGACAGCGTCGTGGCCGACTGGCCGAGGCGGATGTAGCCAAGGCCGACGTCGAGCAGCGTCTTCAGCTTGCGGGCGATGACCGGCACCGCGCTGAAGAATTCGTACGCGTGTTCGACCGTCATGTCGAGCACTTCGCTGATGTTCTTGCCCTTGTACTGCACCTCGAGCGTTTCGCGGTTGTAGCGCTTGCCGTGGCACACGTCGCACGGCACGTAGACGTCCGGCAGGAAGTGCATCTCGACCTTCAGCACGCCGTCGCCCTGGCACGACTCGCAGCGGCCGCCCTTCACGTTGAACGAGAAGCGGCCCGGATCGTAGCCGCGCTCCTTCGCGGTCGGCACGCCCGAGAACAGTTCGCGGATCGGCGTGAACAGGCCCGTGTACGTGGCCGGGTTCGAACGCGGCGTGCGGCCGATCGGCGACTGGTCGACGTTGATCACCTTGTCGAAGTGCTCGAGCCCTTCGATTGCCTCATGCGGCGCCGGTTCGGCCGACGAGCCGTACAGGTGGCGCGCGACCGCGTGATACAGCGTGTCGTTGATCAGCGTCGACTTGCCGGAACCCGACACGCCGGTGATGCAGGTCAGCAGGCCGACCGGCAACTCGAGATCGACGTGCTTCAGGTTGTTGCCGTGCGCGTCGACGATGCGCAGCATGCGTTCGGGATCGGGCGCGAGCCGCTCGTCCGGATACTCGATCGTGCGCTTGCCGACGAGATACTGGCCCGTCAGCGACTGCGGATTCGACTGCACCTGCTTCGGCGTGCCTTCGGCGACCACCACGCCGCCGTGCTCGCCGGCGCCGGGGCCCATGTCGACGACGTAGTCGGCGGTGCGGATCATGTCCTCGTCGTGCTCGACGACGATCACCGAATTACCGAGGTCGCGCAGGTGCTTGAGCGTCGAGATCAGGCGGTCGTTGTCGCGCTGGTGCAGGCCGATCGACGGCTCGTCGAGCACGTACATCACGCCGGTCAGGCCCGAGCCGATCTGTGACGCGAGCCGGATGCGCTGCGCCTCGCCGCCGGACAAGGTCTCGGCGCTGCGCTCGAGCGACAGGTAGTCGAGGCCGACGTTGTTCAGGAAGGTCAGGCGCGCGACGATTTCCTTGATCACCTTGTCGGCGATCTCGCGCTTCGCGCCGTCGAGCGACAGGCCGTCGAAATAGCCGAGCGCGTCGCGCAGCGGCCAGCCGCTGATTTCATAGATGCCGCGCGCGTAATCGCCGCTGCCGACCCGCACGTGGCGCGCTTCGCGGCGCAGCCGCGTGCCGTCGCACGACGGGCACGGCTGGTTGTTCTGGTATTTCGACAGCTCTTCGCGCACCGCGACCGAATCGGTCTCGCGGTAGCGGCGCTCCAGGTTCGGGATGATCCCCTCGAACACGTGCTCGCGGATCGTCGTGCGGCCGCGTTCGTTGATGTACGAGAACGGGATCGTCTGCTTGCCGGAACCGAACAGCAGCACCTTGCGGATCTTTTCCGGCAGGTCCTCGAACGCGGCGTCGATGTCGAACTCGTAGAACGCCGCGAGGCTCTGCAGCATCTGGAAGTAGAACTGGTTGCGCCGGTCCCAGCCCTTCACGGCGCCGGCGGCGAGCGACAGTGACGGGTGAGCGACGACCCGCTTCGGGTCGAAGAACGTGATCTGGCCGAGGCCGTCGCATTCCGGGCACGCGCCCATCGGGTTGTTGAACGAGAACAGGCGCGGCTCGAGTTCCTGCAGCGAGTACGAGCAGATCGGGCACGCGAACTTCGAGCTGAACAGGTGCTCGTGGTCGGTATCCATCTCGAGCGCGATCGCGCGGCCGTCGGCGAGGCGCAGCGCGGTCTCGAACGATTCCGCGAGGCGCTGCTTCATGTCCGGGCGCACCTTCAGGCGATCGACGACGACGTCGATCGTGTGCTTGTCGTTCTTCTTGAGCTTCGGCAGCGACTCGACCTCGTAGATCTTCGCGACGCCTTCGTTGGCGGTGCCGCCGCCCGAGCGCACGCGAAAGCGCACGAAGCCCTGCGCCTGCATGTCCTCGAACAGCTCGGCGTGCTCGCCCTTGCGGTTCGCGACGACCGGCGCGAGGATCATCAGCTTGGTTTCCTCGGGCAGCGCGAGCGCCGCGTCGACCATTTGCGACACGCTCTGCGCCTCGAGCGGGATGTCGTGGTCGGGGCAGTAAGGCGTGCCGACACGTGCGAACAAAAGTCGCAGGTAGTCGTGGATTTCGGTGACCGTGCCGACGGTCGAACGCGGGTTGTGGGACGTCGCCTTCTGCTCGATCGAGATCGCGGGCGACAGGCCCTCGATCAGGTCGACGTCGGGCTTCTCCATCAGCTGCAGGAACTGGCGGGCATACGCGGACAGGCTTTCGACGTAGCGGCGCTGGCCCTCGGCATAAAGGGTATCGAACGCGAGCGACGACTTGCCCGACCCGGACAACCCGGTAATCACGACCAGCTTGTGGCGCGGCAGGTCGAGATTGACGTTTTTCAGGTTGTGGGTGCGTGCCCCACGGATACGGATCTGTTCCATGAACCTGGCCAAAATGGAGGGAACCAAACCTGCTACTATAACGGCTTTTCGAGGCCGTCGTTGGGGGCACCCAGCCATTGCAGCAACTGGCAGCAAGGCGGTGCCCACGCCGGAAAAGCGGCCGCGCCGCACGGCTTCGGGCGGCCCGCGGACTGCCTGCACGACGTCCCGGAAAGCGGCCCCGGAATACGCCAGCCAGGCCTGCCGGGCCAGTGGCCCTGATCTTCCGCCGCCCGCCGCCGGGCGGACATTCCGATCATTCGAAATTCATTCCCGATGTCCAATCCGTCCGCCACGTCTTCCCGCATGAGCGCGCCCGAACTGCGCGCGACCACATCGCTCGCGGCGATCTTCGCGCTGCGCATGCTCGGCCTGTTCATGATCATGCCGGTGTTCTCGGTCTACGCGAAAACCATTCCGGGCGGCGACAACGTGCTGCTCGTCGGCATCGCGCTCGGGGCCTACGGCGTCACGCAGTCGCTGTTCTACATCTTCTACGGCTGGGCATCCGACAAGTTCGGCCGCAAGCCGGTGATCGCCACGGGCCTCGTGATCTTCGCGCTCGGCAGCTTCGTCGCCGCGTTCGCGCACGACATCACGTGGATCATCGTCGGCCGCGTGATCCAGGGGATGGGCGCGGTGTCGTCCGCGGTGCTCGCGTTCATCGCCGACCTGACCTCCGAGCAGAACCGCACGAAGGCGATGGCGATGGTCGGCGGCTCGATCGGCGTCTCGTTCGCGGTCGCGATCGTCGGTGCGCCGATCGTGTTCCATTGGGTCGGGATGAGCGGGCTGTTCGCGATCGTCGGCGTGCTGTCGATCCTCGCGATCGGTGTCGTGGTGTGGGTCGTGCCCGACGCGGCGAAGCCCGTGCACGTGCCGGCGCCGTTCGGCGAGGTGCTGCACAACGTCGAGCTGCTGCGCCTGAACTTCGGCGTGCTCGTGCTGCATGCGACGCAGACGGCGCTGTTCCTCGTCGTGCCGCGCCTGCTGGTCGACGGCGGGCTGCCGGTCGCGTCGCACTGGAAGGTCTACCTGCCGGTGATGGGGCTCGCGTTCGTGATGATGGTCCCGGCGATCATCGTCGCGGAAAAACGGGGCAAGATGAAGCCGGTGCTGCTCGGCGGCATTCTGGCTATCCTGATCGGTCAATTGTTGCTCGGCAGCGCGCCGCATACCATTCTGATTGTGGCGGCGATCCTGTTCGTGTACTTCCTTGGTTTCAACATCCTGGAAGCGTCGCAGCCGTCACTCGTGTCGAAGCTCGCGCCGGGTTCGCGCAAGGGCGCGGCCACGGGCGTCTACAACACCACGCAGTCGATCGGGCTCGCGCTCGGCGGCATCGTAGGCGGGTGGCTGCTGAAGCACGGCGGCGCGAACACCGTCTTCTATGCGTGCTCGGGGCTCGTGGCAGCGTGGCTTATAATCGCGGCCAGCATGAAAGCGCCGCCGCGCAAGGCCTGAACCTAATTTCCGGGCAGGCAGCGGCGACGCTTGCCGGCTAGCCCGGCGGGCCGCTCCGACGACTTTCGCGGGCGGCCCGGCATCGAATTTACTGGAGAAACACATGGCATCCGTCAACAAGGTCATCCTCGTCGGCAATCTCGGCGCCGATCCTGAAGTCCGTTACCTGCCGAGCGGCGACGCGGTTGCGAACATCCGTCTCGCGACGACCGATCGCTACAAGGACAAGGCGAGCGGCGATTTCAAGGAAATGACCGAGTGGCACCGCGTCGCGTTCTTCGGCCGTCTCGCCGAAATCGTCAGCGAATACCTGAAGAAGGGCTCGTCGGTCTATATCGAAGGCCGCATCCGCACGCGCAAGTGGCAGGGCCAGGACGGCCAGGATCGCTACTCGACCGAAATTGTCGCCGACCAGATGCAGATGCTCGGCGGCCGCGGCGGTGCGGGCGGCGGCGGCGGTGGTGGTGACGAAGGCGGTTACGGCGGCGGCTACGGTGGTGGCGGCGGCGGTCGTGGCGGCGAGCAGATGGAACGCGGCGGTGGCGGCGGTCGTGCCGGCGGCGCGGCGCGTGGCGGTGCAGGCGGCGGCGCACCGAGCCGTCCGAGCGCGCCGGCAGGCGGCGGCTTCGACGAGATGGACGACGATATTCCGTTCTGACGGAACGCCGGCATCCCGCACCGGAATGGGCCCGAATGTCCGAGTCAAGCCAGTCGCCTGGCCCGGACCTTCGGGTCTTTTTTCGTTTACGTCCCGCGCGCCCGAGGCCGACCGTGGCAGACGCACTCCCCGACATCATCGCCCCGCAGCTCGACGTGCTGTTCTGCGGAATCAACCCCGGCCTGACCGCGGCCGCGACCGGCCATCACTTCGCCGGAAGGAACAACCGCTTCTGGCGCGTGCTGCATCTCGCAGGCTTTACGCCGGACGAAATCGAGCCGCACGACGACCGGACGATTCTGCAATACGGATGCGGGCTGACCGCGGTCGTGCCGCGACCGACCGCAAGTGCCGATCAGCTGTCGCACGCGGAATTCATCGCGGCCGCGGCCGTCTTCGAGCAGAAGATCGCGCGTCATGCGCCACGCTTCGTCGCGTTTCTCGGCAAGGCCGCTTACGCCGCGCTCTCCGGGCAACGCGAGATCGCGTGGGGGCTGCAACCGGCGCGCATGCAGCGCGCGGCCGTCTGGGTCCTGCCGAACCCGAGCGGAAGAAACCGTGCATTCGGCAGCGACGAACTGGTCGATGCGTACCGTCAGCTTCGTATCGCGGCGCGCGCCGTGGCGGGCCGCCACCGGCACGAGGCGCCGGATGACGCGCAATAAGCGCGTGCCGGACTGGCCGGGCGCACCGTTGCCGCGCGCGTTCTTCGATCGCGCCGCCACCGAAGTCGCGCCGCAACTGCTGAACAAGATCCTTGCGGCAGCGGACGGCCGAGCGGGCCGGATCGTCGAAGTGGAAGCGTATGCCGGCGCGATCGACCCGGCCGCGCATACCTACCGCGGCAAGACGCCGCGCAACGCGACGATGTTCGGGCCGCCTGGGCATCTGTACGTCTATTTCACCTACGGCATGCACTGGTGCTGCAACTGCGTGTGCGGCCCGGACGGCGCCGGCACGGGGGTGCTGATCCGTGCGCTGGAGCCGCTTCACGGGCTCGAACGGATGCGCGCCGCACGGCCGCCGCTGACGCGCGATCGCGATCTGTGTCGCGGGCCGGCGCGGCTGACGCAGGCGCTCGGCATCGGCGGCGCGCAGGACGGCGTCGATCTGGTCGCCGCGCGCGCAGGCTTCGCGATCGTGGACGACGGCATGGCGCCGCCCGCGAATCTGGCGGGTGGGCCGCGCATCGGCATTCGCGTCGGCCAGGCGTTGCCCTGGCGCTGGAGCGCGCCCGGCAACCGCTATGTATCGGGCCCCTTGCCGCGGATCTGACGGATGTCACGCGCGCGCCATTATTGACCGGTTAAGCTCGTTCCTTCGACGTTGCAATCGAAGGGGACACAATGCGGCGGGTCGTATTCAACCAGAAGGGCGGCGTGGGCAAGTCGACGATCGTCTGCAACCTGGCGGCGATCAGCGCGAGCGAAGGGCTGCGCACGCTTGTCATCGACCTCGACGCGCAGGCGAATTCGACGCGCTACCTGCTCGGCGACGGCGCGACCGACGCCCATCCCGGCGTCGCCGAATTCTTCGAGACCGCATTGACGTTCAACTTCCGGCCGGTCGACGTCGCATCGTTCATCCATCCGACCCCGTTCGAAGGGCTCGACGTGATGCCCGCGCATCCGGATCTCGACACGCTGCACGGCAAGCTCGAGTCGCGCTACAAGATCTACAAGCTGCGCGATGCGCTGAACGAGCTCGACACCTACGATGCCGTCTACATCGACACGCCGCCCGCGCTGAATTTCTACACGCGCTCGGCGCTGATCGCGGTCGAGCGCTGCCTGATCCCGTTCGACTGCGACGACTTCTCGCGCCGCGCGCTGTACACGCTGCTCGAGAACGTGAAGGAAATCCAGCAGGACCATAACGCGGCGCTCGAGGTCGAGGGAATCGTCATCAACCAGTTCCAGCCACGCGCGAGCCTGCCGCAGCGGCTGGTCGACGAACTCGTCGGCGAAGGGCTGCCGGTGCTGGCGTCGAAGCTGTCGGCGTCGGTGAAGATCCGCGAGTCGCATCAGCAGTCGACGCCGGTGATCCATCTCGAACCGACCCACAAGCTCGCGCAGGAGTTTCTCGCGCTGCATCGCGAGCTGGTCGGCTGAGGTCGTCGCCGTCGCGTGCGGTGGTACGCGCGATCGTTGAAGTCGTCATTAATAATCCCGAAAACGATTTCAAAATAAATCTGCAAAAACGATTACATCGGTAGCCGATCCGTTTTCAATGGGGACCTCTTTTCTAATAACGGGAATAATGACGGGGTAAATGTTGCGGTCAGGCACGATGCGCTATGCTGTAAAAATGTAAAAATCATTATCGGACAAGGTGTTGCAACATGGCCCCACGGTGCAAGCCTGTCCCGGGTCACACGGTCAACCTGACTGCTAAGGGTTTTCACCTAGCATTAATGCAACTTAATTGACAATTAATGCCTCTAGAATGGCCACTCTCAACTTCTCGCATTCAATGGCGTTTGCGGGTTGTGAATTAGGGGGCAGGCCGTCAATCTGGCTCCCATTCTCTTTACGTCGTCTCTCGCATTGCTAACAGGAGCGTGTCCGATGTCCGTATTTGCCCCCGAAAAATTCGCTGCCGATTATCAGTCCGGTATTGCCGCCTGGTTCGCGATCGCCCGTCCGGCGATCAGCGGTTTCGAGGCCGTCGTCGAACTCAACCTGCAAGCGACCAAGACGGCGCTCGAAGAGTACGAAGACAAGCTGAAGAACGCGTTCAACGCCAGCAACCCGGCCGCGGGTTTCGCGCAGCAGGTCGCCGCACCGCAGGAAGCAGCCGGCAAGGCGGTCGCGTACGGCCGCCATCTGTTCGACATCGCGGTGTCGACGCAGGCCGAGTGGGCGAAGGTCGCGCAGGCTCAGTACGAGCAGACCGACAAGCGCGTGAAGGACGTGTTCGGCGAGCTGACGAAGCATGCGCCGGCTGGTTCGGCCCCCGTGGTCGCCGCGCTGAATTCGGCGCTGTCCGCGGCAACTGCCGCGGCCGACTCCGTGCGCGCAGCGGCGGGGCAGGCGATCGAAGCCGCACAAAGCGGTTTCGACGCAGTCACCGAAACGGCGACGCGCGGTGCCAAGCAGACGGCCGCCGCAGCACGCAAGGAAGCCGCGTCGCGCGAATCGGCAGCATGACCGCGTGTCGCGCGTCGGCGCGACACGATTGACCGGCGCCGGATGGCGCCGGCCGCCGCGTGTGCCGCGTGGCGGCCGGCGAACCTCCGGTTTGCCGCACCGTGCCGGTGCCTGGCTGGACCGTGCGGATGCACGGCGCGCCTGAGCGCGCGAACGTGCAGCCGCATTCGGGGCCGCGTGACCCATGAGCGCCACCGTCGGCCGCCGCGCCGTGCCGGCACCGGAACGCAATACGGATCGACCCACTGATTTCAATGCAGGAACTGAACATGACGGACGTAGTGATCGTATCGGCCGCGCGGACCGCGGTTGGCAAATTCGGCGGCTCGCTCGCGAAGGTTGCAGCACCGGAGCTGGGCGCGACGGTGATCCGCGCAGTGCTGGAGCGTGCGGGCGTGAAGCCCGAGCAGGTCAGCGAAGTGATCATGGGCCAGGTGCTGACGGCCGGTTCCGGGCAGAAC
>NZ_JSZN01000019.1:0-68312 GCF_000801975.1 Burkholderia sp. A9
GCCGATGCGCTGCGCATCGGCGGAATCGATCTGGTCGATCCGCAGGCGGCCGTGCGAGCGCTCGACACCGTGCGTCGCGAATTCGGCCGGGTCGACGCGCTGCTCAACATCGCGGGCGCGTTCGTGTGGCAGACGATCGCCGACGGCGATGCGGCGACGTGGGACCGCATGTACGACCTGAACGTGAAGACGACGCTGAACGCGTCGAAGGCCGCGCTGCCGTATCTGGTGGAGAGCCCGGCCGGCCGCATCGTCAACATCGGCGCAGGCGCGGCGTTCAAGGCCGGCGCGGGGATGGGTGCATACGCGGCCGCGAAGGCGGGCGTCGCGCGGCTCACCGAAGCGCTGGCGGCGGAACTGCTCGATCGCGGCGTGACCGTGAATGCGCTGCTGCCGAGCATCATCGACACGCCGCCGAACCGCGCGGACATGCCCGACGCGGATTTCACGCGCTGGGTCCGGCCTGAACAGATCGCGGCGACGATCGGATTCCTGCTGTCGACGGATGCGCAGGCGATCACCGGCGCATCGATTCCGGTGAGCGGTCGCGTGGCGTAGCGGGGGGGCGGGCTATCGCACTCACTGACGACGTCAGGGCATGCGAAATCTCGCCCGTTGAATTTCCGCGATCGCCGCGATTTCGATCGGCAGATCGCGGCGGTAGAGACGTTCGACCTGGACGGTTGTCGTCACGGGACAGGGTTCAGCGAAGAACGTCTTGCGGATGTCGCCGGCCTGCATGAACGCGTCGATGTCGGTTGCGTAGTGAACCAGCGAGATCACGTCCTGCATCAGCCCACCCAGCGCGGCGAGCACGTTGCGAATGTTGTCGAGCGTTTGCCGGACCTGCGCGCGCAGGTCGCCGACACCGACGACGTGTCCGTCCCGGTCGAGTGCGACCTGTCCCTTCAGATGAACGATCCGGCCGTCGCCCCGGATCACGGCCATCGACAACGCGCCGAACGGTGCCCAGCGTTCCGGCGGATTCACTGCTTCGGCCATGACACGACTCTTGTCGATCGGTGGTGGATGTGCGGATGCTCGACTGCGTGGGTCGTGTGCCTGCATGCCGCTGATCATCACCTTATACTTGGCATTCGACATCATGTGACTGAAGCCGTGACCAAGCCTGCCTCTGCGGATACGCTCGCCGACGATCCGCGTCCGACCCCGCCCGAACAACCCGAACTGGAAGACTGTTGCAACAGCGGCTGCTCGCCGTGCGTTTTCGACCTGTACGACGAAGCGCTGGCGCGCTATCGCGTCGAACTGGCCGAATGGGAAGCGCGGCACGCGCAACTCAAGCATCATCAGTGAGCCCGATGCCGGCAAGCGGTCGCGCATGCCCCGATTCGCTGCCGGCAATGCGTTCTCAGGCCCGCGTCGTCACGCGCCGTCCCGCACCCGCCGATGCATCGGCCCGAGCGCGGCCGACAGCGCGACGCACACGAGCAGCACGGCCGTCAGCGCCCCCATCGCCGTCCTGAACCCCTGCACGTAATCGACCGCGGCCGGCTGCGTGCCGAGCCGCGCGAAAAACAGCCCGCCGAGCGTCGCTGCGCCGACGGCCGCGCCGATCTGCAGCATCGCGGTGACCATGCCGGATGCGACCCCCGCGCGTGCCGCGTCGACTTCCGCGAGCACGATCCGCACGACCGACGGCAGCACGAGGCCTTGCCCGATGCCGATTGTCGCGATTCCGGCATAAAAGCCGGGGCCGGGTGCCTGTTCGCTGGCCAGCGCGGCGGCGGTCGCGACACCGGCCGCGAGCATCGCGAAGCCGAGCGTGAGCACGCGATAGCCGCCGAACCGCTCGACGAGGCGCGGCATCAGCAGGGGGCTCGCGAGGAAGCCGACGCCGAGCGGCAGGATCGCCAGCCCCGACGCGAGCGGCGACCAGTTCAGGCAGCCCTGCAGGTAGATCCCGTAGCTCAGGAAGAACGCACTCAGCATGTAAAACAGGAACGCGAGCGTGAGCCCGAGCGCGACCACCGGGTTGCGCAGCAGGCGCACGTCGAGCAGCGGATCGCGGCCGCCGGCGAGCCGGCGTGCTTCGACCGCCAGCAGTGCACCGAGCATCGGCAGCGCGCCGACGACGCATGCAACCATCCACAGCGGCCAGCCGGTGTCGCGCCCGTGCGTGAGCGGATAGACGAGCATCAGCAGGAACAGCGACAGCAGCACCGTGCCGGGCACGTCGATGCGCTGGCCGCGCGGCGGCCGGCTTTCCGGGATGAAGCGCCAGCTGCCGAGCAGCGCGAGGATGCCGATCGGCAGATTGACCAGGAAGATCGCACGCCAGCCGAGCCCGAACGGATGCAGGCTGATCAGCGCACCGCCGCCGAGCTGGCCGATCACCGCCGCGAGGCCGAACACGAAGCCGTAGAAGCCCATCACGCGCACCTGTTCCTGCGGGCTGAACACGCTGCGGATCGTCGCGAGCACCTGCGGCGCGAGGATCGCGGCGAACAGCCCCTGCAGCACGCGCCCGCCGACCAGCACCGCGCCGCTGCCGGCGAGCCCGCACAGCGTCGACGCGACCACGAAGCCGGCCATGCCGAACATGAACATCCGCTTGCGGCCGTAGAGGTCGCCGAGACGGCCGCCGGTGATCTGCACGACCGCGTTCGCGCACGCATACGCCGACACGACGAGCTGCAGCTCGGCCGGCCGCGCGCCGATACCGTCACGAATGGCCGGCAGCGCGAGATTCACGATGAAGTAGTCGAGCGGCGGCAGAATGGCGCCGACCAGCAGGACCACGAGCGCCCAGCCGTGATGGCTGCGCGGCGGTGCCGCGGCGGCCGCGCCGGCCGGTGCGCAAGGAGCGAGGGTGTTGTCGGTCATGAACGGAGGTCTGGAAGAATGAGGGCCGCACCGTATGTCGAAACCCGCTGAAACGGGCTCGGGCGGGCCGTTGAACCGATATTCTGGGCACCGTCGATGATTCGGAAAAGCGGGAATTGGTGGTAGCATCCATCGGGTTATTCGATGGATGGAGGGGGCCATGCGCGGTTTCGACCTGGATCAGTTGCGCACTTTTGCGGCGGTGGCGGATGCGGGCAGCCTTACGGCGGCCGCGCCGCTGCTGCATCTGTCACAGTCGACGGTCAGTGAGCAGGTGCGCAAGCTCGAATCGCGCGCCGGCGTGCCACTGTTCGTGCGCAGCAAACGCGGCGTCGAGCCGACGCCGGCCGGCGCGCGCTTGCTGCAGCACGCCCGGCGCATCGTCGCGCTGAACGAGGCCGCATTCGACGAACTGCGCGGGCAGGCGATCAAGGGCGAGTTGCGCGTCGCGATCACCGACTACTACCGGACGCATGAAGTCGCGGGCCTGCTCGCGCGGCTGCGGGAGTGCTACCCGCAACTGAGCCTGCACGTGAGCGCGATGAAGAGCGCGGAGATCGAGGCCGCGCATGCGCGCGGACAGATCGATCTCGGCGTCGTGATGAACCTGTCGAGCGGCCCGTTCCGGCCCGCGTCGGCCGATACGCGCTGGGTGCTGCGGCGCGAGCCGCTGTCGTGGGTCGCGTCGCCCGCGCTGGCCGAGCAGCTGCCCGAGCCGTTGCCGCTCGTGCTGCTGCCGGACGACTGCATGATGCATCAGATCGCGGTGCGCTCGCTCGACGAGCAGCACGCGCCGTACGTGTTGGTGCACAGTGCGTCGGGCGTCGCGGGGCTGCAGTCGATGCTGGCGGCGGGGCTCGGCGTCGGCTGCCTGTGCGCGTCGGCGATCGGCGAGGGCCTGGTGCGGCTCGGTGCGAAATACCGGCTGCCGGCGTTGCCCGACGCGGTGTTCTCGCTGACGCCGCCGATGCCGGGCGAACGCGAGACCGTCACGCAGGCGCGCGAGGTGCTGTCGCGGCAGTTGCTGATGTGAAGACGTGCCGCGTGCGGGGCATCGGCACGCATTCGAATGGACCCGCACGGAACGATACGCATGAACGACGAACTGAAAGCCCAGATGGCCGAGCGGCTGCAGCACGCGCTGGAGCGGGTGGTCGACGAGCGCTCGCTGATCCATTTCCTGCGCGTGCTCGGCCACGACTGGCACAAGGAGCGCCAGCTCGAGGCCGACGTGCCGCCGTCGCCGTACGCGGCCGCCGCGCTCGGCTGGGAAAACAACTCGATCGGAGCGTACCTGGCGGCGATGGTCGACTGGGCCGAAGCGTCCGAGGAAGGGCTGCGTTGTTACGACCTGCCCGACAACCCGTGGCGGCGCATGGCGGACATCCTGCTCGCCGGCAAGATCTACGAGTAGCGCGATCCGCGGCGAGTCGCGTACGCGGCCGGTTCGAACGGCCTAGTCGGCCGTTCCTTCGGCATACGCGCGCAGCCCGTTCGCCAGCACATCGAACACGGCCCGGCAGCGCGGGCTCGTCCGCAGATCCTCGTGCATGACCACCCAGGTTTCCAGTTTCATCGCGGGCCCGTCCGGCAGCACCCGCACGAGCCGCGCATCGCGTTGCGCGAGCCGGCTCTGGCAGAAGCCGATCCCACAGCCCGCGCGAATCATCGCGAGGTGCGCCAGATTGCTGTCGGTGCGCAGCGCGAACGCATCGCGCTTCCAGTACGGCATGCCGCGTCCGGCCGCGCGAATGAACGGCGTCACCGTGTCGAAACCGATCAGCGCGTGATGCGCGAGTTCGTCCATCGTCGCCGGTGTACCGTTGCGTGCCAGGTAATCGTCACGGGCATGCAGCCCGACGTCGATCGCGCCGACCCGCCGTGCGACGAGCGCGTCCTGCGTGGGCGGCGCCATCCGCACCGCGATGTCGGCCTCGCGGTTCAGGACGTCCTGGATGCGGTCGGTCGGCACCAGTTCGATCACGAGCCCAGGATGGTCGCGCCGCAACTGCGCGAGCATCGGCGGCAGCACCTCGACCGCGATCACGTCGCTGGCCGAGATCCGCACGGTGCCGCGCACGCCCGCGCCGTGGCTCGCGGCCGCACGCTCGAACGCGGCCGCCGCGCTGCGCAGCGCCTCGGCATGGCCGCGCAGCGCAAGGGCCGCTTCGGTAGGCAGCAGCCCCGACGGCGAGCGCGTGAACAGCGTCTGGCCGAACGCGGCTTCGAGCGCCGCGACGTGGCGCCCGGCCGTTGGCTGCGTGATGCCGAGCGCGCGCGCCGCGCCCGACAGCGAGCCTTCCGTCAGCACCGCGAGGAAGGTGCGGTAGCGTTCCCAGTTCAGGTCGGTGGTCATGCATAAATGTATAGCCGATCCATCGCGTTCTGCAATTCCTTGTTAGCCGGACGACCGCCAGAATGCGTGCTGACGACGGTTCACTCACGGAGAACGGCATGACGACGAACGCAGGCGGGACCCAACGACAGGCACTCGTGCTCGGCGCGAGCGGCGGCATCGGCAGCGAGGTCGCGCGGCAGTTGCGCGCTGCCGGCTGGCAGGTGCGCGCGCTCAAGCGCGGGCTCGACGCCGAGACGGTGGAGCGCGACGGCATCGCATGGATGCGCGGCGACGCGCTGGATCGCGAGGCGGTCGTCCGTGCCGCACGCGGTTGCAGCGTGATCGTGCATGCGGTGAACCCGCCCGGCTACCGGAACTGGGGTCAGCAGGTGCTGCCGATGATCGACAACACGATCGCGGCGGCGACGGTGGCGCAGGCGACCGTCGTGTTGCCCGGGACGGTCTACAACTATGGCCCCGACACGTTTCCGGTGTTGCGCGAAGAGGCGCCGCAGCATCCGGTGACGCGCAAGGGCGCGATTCGCGTCGAGATGGAGCGGCGGTTGCAGGCGGCGACCGCGCAGGGTGTGCGGACGATCATCGTGCGCGCCGGCGATTTCTTCGGGGCGCACGCGCGCAACAACTGGTTCGGGCAGGGACTCGTCAAGGCTGGACGGCCCGTTGCGGCCATCAGCGTGCCGGGCCGGCCGGGTGTCGGCCATCAATGGGCGTACCTGCCGGACGTCGCGCGCACGATGGTCGAGCTGCTCGAGCGACGCGACACGCTGGAGCCGTTCGCGCGGTTTCATCTCGGCGGCCACTGGGACGCGGACGGCACGCAGATGGCGCAGGCCGTGCGCCGCGTCGCGCAGCGGCACGGGATGCGGCCGACGGTGCGGCGGTTCCCGTGGTGGCTCGTGTGGGTCGCGGCGCCGTTCGTCACGACGATGCGCGAGATGCTCGAGATGCGCTATCTGTGGCGCGAGCCGCTCCGGATGGACAACGCGCGGGTGACGGCGGTGCTGGGCCGCGAGCCGGTGACACCGCTCGATACGGCGGTGGCGGAGGCACTGGCGGGGCTGGGGTGCCTGCGATGACGGCGAGCGGCGCAGGCGGGTGGCGAGCCCGCATGCGGGTCATGCCCTCGATGGCCCGCGCACTCGCCAACTTCCATCACGCCACGACCGGTAACACCTCGACCGCATAGCGGTGCCGAAGGCTGCGCCCGAGCACCGGATCGTGCAGTTCCATCTCGAACGCGTCACCGTCGCCCATCGCCGCGATCGCGCCATGCACCGCGACCGTGCCGCCGAACATCGCGCAGCGCGCGGGCATCCTGCGCCGGTCGTCGAAGCGTTGCCACAGCGCGTCCGGCGCGAGCAGCCCGCTGACCGCGCAGTGCTGATACGCGACGCGTTCGCCATTGGGCCGGATCAACCACGAACGCATTTCGATCGCATCCCAGTGACCGGCGACGTCCGCATGGCGCCACGCATCGCGGCCGAGCGGCTTCGCACACACCTGTTTCGACACCGCGACACCGTAGGCTTCGACTTCCCGATCCGTATGATCCGACCCGACCGTCACCAGCGTGCCGACCGGGCTGTCGATCAGCACGCACTCGATCTCGCCGCCCGAGCGTGCGCCGAGCACGCCGATCGACGGCGCCTGCGTGAGCAGCGCGGACGACACGCGATAGAAGCATGGCGTGGTCGACGGCGGCGCGACGCCGAGCGCCGCGAGTTCGTCGATGTGCGCGCGGATCGCGTCCGGATCGCGACCGGCCCAGCCGGCGATCACGACGCGTTCGATCTCGACGTCGAGATGGGCCGGCGCGCCTTGCAGGGACATCACGTTGAACGACAGGGCTTGCATGCGGGTATCCGTTTGAAGTGCGAATGAATTGAACGATCGACGGGGAAGCTCAATCCGCGAGCGGCCGGTGCGCGGTTTCGCGCGCGGCGAGCAAGGCGATCGAGGTCACGACGAGCGACGCGGTGACGTACAGCGACACGGCCGTCGTCGTCCCCGTCTGGCGGAACAGCGTGGCGATCACGAGCGGCGCGAAGCCGCCGCCGACGATGCCGGCGAGCGTGTAGGCCAGCGACGAGCCCGCGTAACGCACGCGCGTCGGAAACTGTTCGGTGACGAACGCGCCTTGCGGGCCGTACATCACCGCGTGGATCACGAGGCCGATCGCGACGGCCGCGACGATCGCACCCGGCCGCGCCGAATCGAGCATCGTGAAGAACACGAACGCCCACACGATCCCGGCGATCGCGCCGGCGAGGTACACCGGACGGCGCCCGAAGCGGTCCGACAGCGCGCCGAAGAACGGCACCGCGAGCGCGTTGCAGGCCGTGCCGACCATCACGGCCGTCAGCGCGACCGGGCGTGACAGGTGCAGCACGGTCGTCACGTAGGTCAGCGTGAACACGACGATCAGCGCGTACAGCACGTCGGAGCCGATCCGCGAGCCGCCCGCGATCAGCAGGCGCCGCCAATGGCACTTCAGCACTTCGGCGACAGGCACCTCGGCGGTTGTGTGCGATTCGGCGAGCTGCTCGAACTGCGGCGTTTCGTCGACGCCGCGTCGCAGCCAGAAGCCGAACACGACGAGCAGCGCGCTGGCCGCGAACGGCACGCGCCAGCCCCACGACAGGAAGGTGTCGGACGTGGTCGACATCGTCACGAGCGCGATGCAGCCGGTGCCGAGCAGCGTGCCGAACGACGGGCCGATCTGCGTCCACGACGCGGACAGCCCGCGGCGCTTCTGGTCGCCGTGCTCGACCGACAGCAGCACCGCGCCGGCCCATTCGCCGCCGAGCGCGACGCCCTGCACGAAGCGCAGCGCGACGAGCAGGATCGGGCTGAGGATGCCGGCCTGCGCATAGGTCGGCAGCGCGCCCATCAGCGCGGTCGTGACCCCCATCAGCACGAGCGTGAGCATCAGCACCGCGCGGCGGCCGATGCGGTCGCCGAGATTGCCGAACACGAAACCGCCGAGCGGACGCGACACGTAGCCGACCGCATAGGTCGAGAACGCGAGGATCGTGCCGGCCAGCGGGTCGACCGACGGAAAGAACAGATGGTTGAAGACGAGCGCGGCAAGCGTGTTGTAGATCGTGAAGTCGTACCACTCGAGCGACGTGCCGATCATGCTCGCGGTCGCGAGTCGGCTGTTGCGGACGCGGCGGGGCGCGTGGGCGGCGGGCTGGGCGAGAGTGCTCATGGTGTCGGGCAGGTCGTGAAGGATGACGGGATGACGAGCAGGGGCCGATGCGCCGGCCGCGTGCGCAGGGCGCGCGGCGCGGCCGGTGGCGGCGTCCGGGTTCAGGCGGGCAGTGCGGCGGCGGCCGGCTTCGCTTCGGCGCCACGGGGCGCAACCGGCAGCGGTGCAACGGCGCGCCACAGCAGCTCGAAGGTGCGCACGTCGTCGGGTCCGGCGATGGCGGCAGCGACACGGCGCGTGACGGCCGCGTCGCTGCCCTCGATCAGCACGAGCGCGTCGGCGGCCGGACGTGCGGCGGCAGCGGCGCCGATCGGCGCGGACAGATCCGGCGCGGTGCGGAACAGCCGTGCCGCGTGGATGCCGGATTCGCGCAGCGCGACCTCGAAGCGCTCGCGCAGGTGCGGCACGTCGATGCGCTCCGGCGGCAGCACGAACAGCGCGAGATGCGCGCCTTCGCCGTCGCCGGCCTCGAGCGTCAGGTCGCCGACCCGCCGCTGGGTGCCGGTCATGCGCTCGAAGTTCGCGAGCGACCAGGTCGTTTGCTGCGTGAACGCGCGCCGGTAGGCGTCGCTGCGGAACACGTCGAGCGTGTCCGTCACGTACAGCGCGAGGTATTTGCGCGGGCCGTCATCGGTCGCGCGAAACCGCCGCGCATGCGTGAAGCCGGGAATCGCGACACGCTCCTGCATGTGTTCGCGGTCGTACCACGCGTTGAAATCGGTTTCGTATGCGGGGTCGATATCCGTCCAGACGCAGAGCTGGCCGTGCGGAAGGGAAAGGCGGGTCATCGCGGGGTTCCTTGTGACGGGGTGTGTCAGGAACCGCAGTTTCCCGAAGACGTGCCGCGCCCGTCCAACAAGAAAACAAATTCGCGGTGAACAGGTTTTCTTATGAGCGGCGCGGACGGCGTTTCGCCGGGGTGGCGGGCGCGGATGGCGGTGTGCGTTTTGCCGCAGCGGTTTTCTTGTGGGTCGCCGGCCGGACGGGGCGCTTGTCGACGGTGTCGGCCTCGGCTTTTGCCGATGTGTCCGGCTTCGCACGACTCGACCCAGCCGGCATCGCGCGGGCGACTTCACTCGCCAGTTCGGCGATGCGCGCGGCGACCGGCAGGCCTTGGGTGCGATACGACGCGACGAGCGGCAGCGCGGGGAATTCGGGTTCGACATCGAGCAGCTCGAGCGCGCCTTCCTGCAGCTCACGCCCGATGATCGCGGGCGGCAGCGCGGCCACGCCGAAGCCGTCGGCGACGAGCCGGATCATCGCGGCGACCGACGTGATGCAGTTGATGCTGGCCGGCCGCTCGACGGCCGCGAACAGCCGTTCGATCGTCGCGTGCGGCCCCGAGTGACGCGAGAAGCTGATGATCGGATACGCGGCGAGCCGCGCGACGTCGAGCCGTTCGCCGCCGAGCCCGAGGCGCGGGCTCGCCGCCCAGTGCACCGGGAACTCGCACAGCGGCAGGTTCGTGAAGTCGGGGCCCGGCACCGGGTCGGTCTGCAGGATCAGGTCGACGCCGTCGGTGCTCAGCAGCCGGATCAGGTGCAGCGTCGTGTCGCTCGTGATCTCGACGTCGAGGCGCGGATAGCGCTCGCGCAGTTGCGCCATCAGCGCCGGAAACCAGCTGTGCACGATCGACTCGATCACGCCGATCCGGATCAGGCCGGCGTCGCTCGCCGCGTCGATGTCGCGCCGCATCTCGCTGTCGAGCCGCACGATCCGCTCCGCGTACGCGAGCATGCGCCGGCCCGCGGGCGTGAGCGTAGCCGAGCGCGTGTTGCGGTCGAACAGCCGCACGTCGAACGCCTCTTCCAGCGACGCGATGCGGCTCGATACGGCGGCCTGCGTCGTGTGCAGTTTCTCGGCCGTGAGCCGGAAGTTTTCCAGCTTCGCGAGCCAGACGAAGGTTTCAAGAAACCGGATGTTCATCGAATTCCGACGGTGAGGCGGTGCCGAGCGGGGCGGCGGGATCGGTCGATGTTAGCGGATTTTCAAGACGGCAAACGAGCGGGCCGTGCGCGGGTGCCGGGCGCCGGGGCGGGAGGTGGCGTGCCGGAAGACGAGCGCGCGACGTCGCGCGGCCGCCCGCAACGATGCGTCGCGCGGGCGGCGTGTCCCCATGCATCCCGTCACAGCTGGTCGAACGCGAGCGTCGGTACGTCGACGACCAGTGCGCCGCCGTCGGCGACGAGCGTCGCGCCGGTCACGAACGACGCATCCGGTGACGCGAGGAACGCGCACACGGCCGCGATCTCGTCCGGATCGGCCGCGCGCCGCAGCGGCACGTCGGCGCTCACGCGCGCATACGCGCCGTCGAGCGTGTCTCCGGATGCGGACATCAGGGGCGCCATTTCCGCGTCGGCCATTGGCGTGCGCACCCAGCCCGGGCATACCGCATTCGCACGCACGCCGTGCGGCCCGTAGTCGCGTGCGAGCGAACGCGCGAGCCCGAGCAGCGCATGCTTGCCGACCGTATAACCGCACACGCCAGGGCCGGCCGCGAGCGCGGCGATCGACGCGACCAGCACGATGCTGCCGCGCTGCGCGATCAGGTCGGGCAGGCATGCGCGCGCGCTGACGAATGCGGTGTCGAGGTTCGCACGCATCGCATCGCGCCACTGAGCGTCATCGGTTTCGTCCGCGCGGCCGAGGCCGTGGCCGCCCGCGCACGCGACGAGCGCGTCGACACGGCCGAACCGCTCGGCGATCTCCGGCAGGAAGCGCGCCCAGTCGGCCGTGCTCGCGGCGTCGCCGGCGAGCGCGAGGCCGTCTGTCTCGGCGGCTAGCGTGTCGAGCGGCGCCCGACGCCGCCCGATCAGCACGACGCGGTCGCCGCGTGCGGCGAAGCGGCGCGCGCACGCGGCGCCGATGCCGGTGCCTGCGCCGGTGATCGCGATCGTACGGGGTTGCGGGTGCGTCATGTCGTGCTCCGGAAGGGTGTCGTGTCCGGTCACTTTAGGCGGCGCTGGCGCACGCCGGTATCCGCCGAAAGGATGAACGCGAACCGGCCGGACGAGCGAGCGTTGCGCCCGGCACCGGGCCGACCAGCGAGATGGCGGCCCATTTTGCAAAGGCTGACGATGTTCGGCACCGAATCGATCTATCCTCCACATTTTTGGGATAAGTCACGAAAGCCCGGCAAAATGGCGCGGGCGAGCCCGCACACCGGTGCGCGGCGCGTCGGCCGGCCGATTCCGTCGTGCAAGCGGAGCGGCAGGCGGCGAGATCGGCGTGAGCGTGCGCGCGATGCGGAGCCATCGCGTCCGCCGACGGATCGTGTGACGGCGACGGCGGCGGATCGCCCGGTTGCGCGCTGGCGCGGCCGGACCATCGACAAGAGCAGGGAGGGGCCGGCAATGAGGCTGGACGACGAAAGTGAAAGCGTCAACGTCGAGGACCGACGCGGCGGGGGCGGGTTTGGCGGCGGCCGCGCGACGATCGGCATCGGCACGATCGTGGTCGCGCTGGCCGCATCGTATTTCTTCGGGATCGACCCGCGCGTCGTGCTCGAAGGCGCATCGGCGCTGCAGGGCCGGCAGCAGCAGCAGGCGCAGCCCGCGCCGACGCAGCGCCAGGGCGCACCGGCGAATGACCCCGGCGCGGTATTCACTCGCAAGGTGCTAGGCAATATCGAGCGCACGTGGACGGGCGTCTTCAATACGCAGTTGCACGTGCAGTACGAGCCGCCGAAGCTCGTGATGTTCACGAACTCGACGCCGACCGCGTGCGGCACCGGCCAGACCGCGATGGGGCCGTTCTACTGTCCGGGCGACCGCAACGTGTATATCGATCTCGGCTTCTACGACGAACTGCGCAAGCGCTTCGGCGCGGGCGGCGATTTTGCGCAGGCCTACGTGATCGCGCACGAAGTCGGCCACCACGTGCAGAACCTGCTCGGCATTTCCGACAAGGTCGACGCCGCGCGCCGGCGTTCGAGCGAGGCGCGCTCGAACGCGCTGTCGGTGCGGATGGAACTGCAGGCCGACTGCTTCGCCGGCGTGTGGGCGAACAATGCGCAGCGCGCGAATCAGCGGCTGATCGAGCCCGGCGATTTCGAGCAGGGGCTGAAGGCGGCGGCCGCGATCGGCGACGATCGGCTGCAGCAGCAAGGGCAGGGCTACGTCGTGCCGGAGAGCTTCACGCACGGCACCAGCGAGCAGCGCGTGTACTGGCTGCGGCGCGGGATGGAGTCGGGCGAGGTCAGCGCCTGCGATACGTTCGCCGCGAACGCGCACTGACACTGACGGGGCGGGGCGCACACGCTGCTGCGCCTCCGCCTCCGCCTCCGTTTCGAGGCCGCACGCGCGTGCCGCTCCGTCAACTTCGCCGATGGTTCCGATCGGACCCGATCGGCGCGCACGATGTTTCGCACCACGTCCGCGGCTGATCGTCGAGCGCGCGGCGCACAACGGGCGCTATCTCGTCGATGGATTCCGTTGTCGCGACATGGCTGGCGGGTGCTCCATCTTCCGCCCGCGGACGATTTGCCGATTTGTGCTCACCGGCACATTTCGGCGCCGGTAGGCTGGCCCGAACTTCGACGCGTTCGGCCGACTGCCGACCCCACCATGCCGACCTCATCCGTTCCCGCCGACCACGAAGCCGCCGACCGGCAACGCGCGCTGCGCGCGTGCGTGGATGCGTTCGACGCATTCGCGAGCCCGTCCGCGATCGTGTTCTACCGGCTCGACCTGAGCGGCGAGCCGGCCGATTTCGAGCTGTTCGGGATGCCGGAGTCGATGCATCGCACCTATATCGCGCGCTACCGGATGCTCGATCCGCTGCATCCGTCGCGCTGCGCGGCGGGCGTGCACGCGGTCGTGACGCTCGCTTCCCAATTGCCTGACGAAAGACGCGACGCGTCCGCATACTGGACCCGCTTCCTGCGGCGGCACGATGTCGCCGATGTCGTCGAGATCTGGCTGCGCGACGATGCCGGACGGACAGTCGGCGCGTTCTCGCTGTTGCGCTTCGGGAACGGCGATGTGGATGGCAACCGCCTGGCGGGGCGGTTCGCGCCGGGCGAGATCGACGCGCTGGCGCGGCTGCAACCGGTTGCCGAAGCCGCGCTGGCCCCGTTGCTGCGCGCGCGGCGCGGGATTCACCGGATCGGCTGCGAGGAGCGGCTGACCTACCGCGAGGAACAGATCGCGCGCCTCGTGCGTGACGGCCGCTCGAACAAGGAGATCGCGCGCGATCTCGCGCTCGGTCAGCCGACCATCAAGACGCATCTGATGCGCATGTACCGGAAGCTGGGGGTGTCGAACCGCACCGGGCTGGTCGGTGCGTTGTTCCTGTAATTTTTCCCGCACCCGCACCCGCACCCGCACCCGCACCCGCACTCGCGCCGCACCGCACCGTGCCGCACCGCGCCGCACCGCGCCGCGCCGCGCCACTGATCTGACGATAGCGCGCCGTCGTCACAGCTTCCCGAATCGCCCGCGCCTTCATCCCCCACGCGCTGCCAATTTGCGCTCACCGGGCGTGATCCTGCGTCGATACAGTGGTTCGACGCCCGCATGCCCGAACGCATGCGCCTAGCCACGACAATCTTCGAGACACGCATGACTTCCACGAACTTCGTCGCCGTCAGCGACACCGTGCGCACCTTCGTCGCGCGCGACTTCGGCCTTTTCATCGACGGCGCCATGCAGCCTGCGCACGCGCGCGCCCGGCTCGACGTGTACGACCCGGCGACGGGCGAGCCGCTCGCGACGGTCGCGGATGCCGACGCGTACGACGTTGACCGCGCAGTCGCGAGCGCGAAGCACGCGTTCGATACGCGCGTATGGAGCGGGCTGCGCCCGGCCGACCGCGAGCGCATCCTGCTGAAACTCGCCGACCTGATCGAAGCCGACGCCGAAACGCTCGCCCAGCTCGAAACGCTGAACCAGGGCAAGTCGATCCACGTGTCGCGTGCGATCGAGGTCGGCGCGAGCGTCGAATACGTGCGCTACATGGCCGGCTGGGCCACCAAGATCACCGGCCAGACGCTCGACGTGTCGATCCCGTTCCCGCCCGGCGCGCGCTATACGGCCTATACGCGCAAGGAGCCGGTCGGCGTGGTCGCCGCGATCGTGCCGTGGAATTTCCCGCTGATGATCGCGGTGTGGAAGCTGATTCCGGCGCTGGCGGCCGGTTGCACGATCGTGCTGAAGCCGTCGCCGGAAACGCCGCTCACCGCGCTGCGCCTCGCCGAACTCGCGCGTGAAGCCGGCGTGCCGCCCGGCGTGTTCAACGTCGTCACCGGCGGCCGCACCTGCGGCGCCGCGCTGTCGAGCCACCCGTCGATCGCGAAGATCTCGTTCACCGGCTCGACCGCGACCGGCAAGCTGGTCGGCGCGGCGGCCGTGCAGAACATGACGCGCTTCTCGCTCGAACTCGGCGGCAAGAACCCGATCGTGATGCTCGACGACGTCGACGTCGCGCAGGCGCTCGACGGCGTCGCCGCCGGCGCGTTCTTCAACCAGGGGCAGGTGTGCGCGGCCGCGTCGCGCCTCTACGTGCATCGCAGCAAGTTCGCGCAACTCGCGGACGGCCTCGCGGGCGTCGCGCAGTCGATGAAGCTCGGCGCGGGCCTCGACACGACCGCGCAGATCAACCCGCTGGTCTCCGCGCACCATCGCGACAAGGTGGTCCAGCACATCGAAGGCGCGCGCCGCGCGGGGCTCACGTTCCTCGCGGGCGGCACGCCGGCCGACGACCTGCCCGGCTACTACGTGAAACCGGCCGTGATCGCCGATCCGCACCCGGACAGCGCGATCGTGCGCGACGAGGTGTTCGGTCCGGTGATCGTCGTCGTGCCGTTCGACGACGCGGCCGACGCCGTGCGTCTCGCGAACGCGTCGCCGTACGGCCTCGCCGCGAGCATCTGGAGCAACGACCTGAAGCGCGTGATGAACCTCGTGCCGCAGATCGAGGCCGGCACCGTGTGGGTGAACTGCCATATCCCGCTCGATCCGTCGATGCCGTTCGGCGGCTACAAGCAGTCGGGCATCGGCCGCGAGTTCGGCCAGTACGCGATCGAGGGCTTCACCGAAACCAAATCCGTCTGCATCGCGCACTGACGCGGCGCGCATCCCGAACCTTGAACCTCGAACCTGGACAACCCAAGGTTCAACCGATCCGAGAGTGGAGACTGCAATGAGCTACAACGAAGCGAAGTTCTGGCACCCGATGCTGCACCCGAACGAAATGAAACGGCGCAAGCCGATCCGCATCGTGCGCGGCGACGGCTGCTACGTGTTCGATGAAACCGGCAAGCAACTCGTCGACGGCGTCGCGGGCCTGTGGAACGTGAACGTCGGGCACAACCGCCAGGAGGTGAAGGACGCGATCGTGCGCCAGCTCGACGAGCTCGAATACTTCCAGCTGTTCGACGGCATCTCGCATCCGCGTGCGGAAGAGCTGTCGAAGAAGCTGATCGACATGCTGGAGCCGGAAGGGATGCGCCGCGTGCTGTACAGCTCGGGCGGTTCCGACTCGATCGAGACCGCGCTGAAGATCGCGCGCCAGTACTGGAAAGTGCGCGGCCAGGCCGACCGTACGAAGTTCATCTCGCTGAAGCAGGGCTATCACGGCACGCACTTCGGCGGCGCGTCGGTGAACGGCAACACGGTGTTCCGCCGCAACTACGAGCCGAACCTGCCCGGCTGTTTCCACGTCGAGACGCCGTGGCTGTACCGCAACCCGTTCACGCAGGATCCGGAGGAACTCGGCCGGATCTGCGCGGAAATGCTGGAGCGCGAGATCCAGTTCCAGAGCCCCGACACGGTCGCCGCGTTCATCGCGGAGCCGGTGCAGGGCGCGGGCGGCGTGATCGTGCCGCCGGCCAACTACTGGCCGCTCGTGCGCGAGGTGTGCGACCGCTACGGCGTGCTTCTGATCGCCGACGAAGTCGTGACCGGCTTCGGCCGCAGCGGCAGCATGTTCGGCAGCCGCGGCTGGGGCGTGCGCCCGGACATCATGTGTCTCGCGAAGGGAATCTCGTCCGGCTACGTGCCGCTCGGCGCGACGGCCGTGAACGCGCGGATCGAGGATGCATTCGCCGCGAACGCGGACTTCGGCGGCGCGATCATGCACGGCTACACGTATGCCGGGCACCCGGTCGCGTGCGCGGCCGCGATCGCGAGCCTCGACATCGTCATGAAGGAAGACCTGCCGGCGAACGCGGCGAAGCAGGGTGCGTATCTGCTCGAAGCGCTGCAGTCGTTCCCCGAACGTTTCGCGGCAGTCGGCGAAGTGCGCGGCAAGGGGCTGATGCTCGCGCTCGACCTGGTCGCGAACAAGCAGACCCGCGAGCCGATCGACCCGCTGTCCGGCTATGCGAACGCGGTCGCGGAAGTCGCGCGCGAGCACGGCGTGCTGGTGCGCCCGGTCGGCACGAAGATCATCCTGTCGCCGCCGCTCGTGATCCAGCGCGAGCAGCTCGACCGGATCGTCGACGCGCTCGCGGCCGGCTTCGAGGCCGTGCCGTTCGCGTGAGGCCGTGATGCCGTGAACGCGTGACGACGAACCGGCGGTGGCGGGCGGGATAACCCGCTCGCCACCGCCGGTTTGCCGATTTGCGCTATGACCGGATTATTTTGCCTGCGTATTTTTTCGACATCGGATCCAGATTGGATCGACAGTGGCCTGGGTGCCGAAGCGCTGAAGCGCCGCCCCGGGCCGACCGCGAAGCACGGAACCGGAGCGGGCGCCGCAGCGCTGGCGACGGCCGATAAAGGAAGGAGACGAAGATGTCGGGATGGCCAGGAGTGACCGGCGCCGCGGGCGATACGCCCGCCGGTGCGTCGGCTGAAGCGGGCGGCGGCACGGTGCTGAAGGCGGGCGCGGTCGGTTTTCCGACCGCGCTGGCGAGTGCCGTCGGCCTCATCATGGCGAGCCCGGTGATCCTCACCGCGACGTCGGGTTTCGGGATGGGCGGCTGGGCGTTCGCGGTCGCGATGATCATCGCGTTCGTGATGATGCAGGCGCAGGCGACGACCTTCTCCGAAGCCGCCGCGATGCTGCCGACGGCCGGCTCGGTTTACGATTACCTGTCGTGCGGGCTCGGCCGCTTCTGGGCGATCACCGGCACGATTTCCGCCTATTTCCTCGTGCACGTGTTCGCCGGCACGGCGGAGACGATCCTGAGCGGGATCATGGCGCTCGTGAACTTCGAGTCGCTGAACGCCGCGTTCGAGAAGCACAACAGTTCGTGGCTCGTCGGCGTCGGCCTCGTGGTCACGTTCGCGATCACCAACATCATCGGCGTCAAGGTGTTCAGCAAGCTCGAGATCGTGCTGACGGCCGGCATGTGGCTGTCGCTGATGATCTTCGGGATCCTCGGCCTCGCGGCCGCGCCGGCCGTGCACCTCGACGGCTGGTTCGGCGGCTCGGAAGTCGGCACGTCGGTGCCGGCCGTGCTGTCGCTGGTCGGGATGGCGATGTTCATGTTCGTCGGCTGCGAGTTCGTCACGCCGCTCGCGCCGGAAATGAAGGCGCCGGGCCGCACGATTCCGCGCGCGATGGCGCTCGGCCTCGTCGGCGTCGCGATCTGCATGTTCCTGTACGGCGCGGCGATCCGCCGCCAGGTCGCGAACGTGCCGGTAAGCCCGGACGGCCTCACGCACCTGCTCGACACGCCGGGCGCGATTCCCGCGTTCGCGCTGCAGGTGCTTGGGCCGTTCGGCCGCGTGTGGTTCGGCATCGCGTTCCTGTGCGCGGGCGCCGCGACGATCAACACGCTGATGGCCGGGCTGCCGCGCATCCTGTACGGGATGGCGATCGACGGCGCGCTGCCGCGCTGCTTCGCGTATCTGCATCCGCGCTTCAAGACGCCGGTGGTCGGCATCGTCGCGTCCGCGATCGTGCCGATCTTCCATGCGTGGCTGATCAACGGCAACCTCGACAGCATCCTGCACCTCGTGCTCGCCGCGACCTGCGCGTGGGGCACCGCGTACCTGCTCGTCACCGCGTCGGTCGTGATGCTGCGGATCCGTCGCCCGGACTTGCCGCGCCCGTATCGTTCGCCGCTGTTCCCGCTGCCGCAGATCGTGTCGAGCGTCGGCATCGTGCTCGCGATCTGGTACATCACGCCGCCCGGCATGAACGCGCGCGACATCTACGTGCCGTTCGGCGCGATGCTCGGGCTCACCGCGCTGTACGCGCTGTTCTGGACGATCGTCGTGCAGCGCCGGCATCCGTTCAAGCCGGTGCCGGTGGAGGAAGTGCTGCGCAACGAGCACGTTGCATCGTGAGGGCCGCGCTCACCCGCTGGCGCGCGGCGCCCGATACGCCGCCGCCAGGCCATCGGCCCGGCGCGATCGCCGCGCGCGTGCTGGCCGACCTGGGTGCCGCGCGTGAGGCTGACGGCGGCGTCGGCGAAATCACGGCCCGACTGCCGAACGGCGTGCGCGTGAGCGTCGACGAACGGGTCGACCGCCAGTTCCTGATGCATACGGTCAGTGTGCAGGTGTCGGTTGGCACGCGCGGCCCGGCCGGGCAGGGCCGCGCACGCGTGCAGCAGACCGGCTGGCTGCGGCGCACCGGCGTCGCAGCCGAACCTGCGCCGGGATGCGACCCCGAATTCGTGCGGACGGTGGCCGCGCTCGTCGCGCAGCCGTCGCTCGCCGACGCGCTGCGTCCACTGCACCTGACCGACTGCATGATCGCCGCGCGCGACGGGCGCTGGACGCTCGCCGTCGTGCCGTTCGGCGGCAGCGAGGTCGTGAACCGGATGCCGTCGTTTCGCCGCTACGCTCGCCTGACCGGCGAGCAGGCCGCTGCGCTGTCGGCGGCCTGTCTTGCGTTCGAAACCGCGCTGCGCGGAATTTTGCGGGGGTAAGCTGTGACGCTGCGTGCCGTGCGAACCCGGCGGACGCAACGTGGATTCAGGGTTTCACCGGAGATGCCGATGCTGTTCCAGTCACGCTCACACGAAGACGTGCATGACCACGGGCTCGCGATCGCGGGTTGGCATCAGGTCTACCGCCAGATGACGCCGGGCCGGTTCAGGGGCACCGTCACGCAGGTGCTGTACGACGATTTCCATTTCTTCCGCGAGACGACCAACCGGCGTGTCGCGCAAACCGGCCTCGCACCGGCCGGGCGCACGTCGCTCGCGGTGCCGTTGTCGGTGCCGCTTGCCGGCACGTTCCAGGGCCAGCCGATCGACGGCTATGCGCTGCTCGCGCTGCGCGCCGGCGAGGATTTCGAGTTCCACACGCCGGAAGGGATGGGGCTCGTCGGGATCAGCGCCGCGTCGGACATGGTCGACGAGCTGTGCGAAGCCGAGTTCGGCGCGGCCGGCGCGCGCAAGCTGCGGCACGTCACGCGGCTGTCGGACGCGCAGGGCGTCGCGCTCGGCGCGCGGTTGTCGTCGCTGATCGACGACGCGCAGCGCAACCCCGGCTGCCTCGAATACGCGGCCACCCGCAAGATGTTCCGCGACGCGATGCTCGGCATGTTCCTCGATGCACTCGACCAGGGCATCGGCGTCGAGCGCCGCGACATCACGCATGCCACCTACAGCGATATCGTCAGCCGCTGCGAGAAGCACCTGCGCGACCGGCCCGAGGAGCCCGTCACCGTGCTCGAATTGTGCCGCGCGCTGCGCTGCAGCCGTCGCACGCTGCAGACGAGCTTCCAGCGCGTCGCCGACGTCACGCCCGTCGGCTACCTGCGCACCATCCGGCTGAATGCGGTGCGGCGCCTGCTGCGCACGACTTCGGCGCAGCAACTCGGCGTCGGCGAGGCCGCCGCGAGCTGGGGTTTCACGCATCTCGGCTATTTCGCACGCGAGTATCGCGACCTGTTCGGCGAGCTGCCGTCGCAAACCCTGCGGCCCGAATGACGTCTTCGCACCGGGACGGTGCCGCCGGGCGCCGTCGCGTGTCGCCCGCCCGCTTCACCATTTGCTGATTTGGGATAGAGGTCCTGAATTTTCGCTGGATAGAGTCCTGTCACCCATATCGACAACACCATCGGTTTGCAGTGCGAATCGATGAAACCAAAGGGCGGGACATGAAGATCGGACGACGACTGGCCGCAGCCGCGGCCACGCTGGGTTGCATGCACGCACACGCGCAGAGCTCGGGCAGCGTGACGCTGTACGGCACCGTGGACACCGGCATCATCTACTCGACGAACCAGCAGTTCACGCGCGCCGACGGCAGCACGGGAGGCGGCCATGCGTGGCAGATGGGCGGCGGCAACCTCGTGCCGTCCCGCTTCGGGTTCCAGGGCGCCGAGCCGCTCGGCGGCGGGCTCAACGCGGTGTTTTCGCTCGAGCAGCAATTCCTGTCCGCGAACGGGCAGGCGCTGCAGGGCGGCACCGCGTTCAGCCGGCAGGCGTGGGTCGGGCTGCGCCAGGATTCGATCGGCACGCTCGGCCTCGGCCGGCAATACGACTCGTACACGGACATGCTCGGCGCCTACGTCTCGAGCAACAACTGGGCGACGCCGTACGGCTCGCACCTCGGCGACGTCGACAACCTGAACGCCGCGTTCAACTTCAACAACGCGGTGAAGTTCACCAGCGCCGATTTCAACGGCTTGACGTTCGGCGGCACGTTCAGCTTCGGCGGGCAGGCAGGCGACTTTTCCGCGAAGCGCGGCTATGCGGTCGCCGCGACCTACACCCGCGCGCCGGTTGCGTTCTCGGTCGGCTATCTCGACCTGCACCAGCCGCTCGATGCGGCACTCGGCGGCGCGAGCGGCTATATCGGCGACTTCGCGTGCAGCAACCCGGGCGCGATGTACTGCCTGCTGCAGGATGCCGGCTCGATGCGCGCGTTCGGCGCGGGCGGCTCGGTGACGCTCGGCGCGACGACGGTCGCGCTGACCTACACGCATACGCGCCTCGGCGACAGCCGCTATTTCTCGACCGATGCGCAGCCGCGCGCGCAGGCGTTCACGTTCGACATCGGCGAGCTGAACGTCACGTACCTGTTCACGCCGGCGCTGCAGGGCGGCGTCGCGTACATCTTCAACGCCGCCCATACTGCCGGGCGCGGCACGACGCGCTTCCACCAGGTGAACGTCGGCACGAACTACAGCCTGTCGAAGCGCACCGCGCTGTATGCGGTCGCGATCGGGCAGGTCGCGAGCGGCACGGGGCTCGGCACCGACGCGAACGGCAATGCGGTGAACTACGCGCAGATCCCGGTGCTCGCGAACAGCAATTCGAGCCGGCAGCTCGCGGTGATGGCCGGGATTCGCGTGAACTTCTGACGGCACGGACGCGGTGAAGCGCGCGGGGCGGGCGGCTGCGCTGGCCGCCCGTCCCGCCGCGTGCCACAAATTCTTAACGATCGACGTGAACAATGGCGTTCGCTTCAGGCCGCCCGAAGCGTCGCCCGCGTTGCACACGTGTGCAACGTCCGGCCGTCCCGCCACCACGCCGATCGAGAGAGACCTCATGACCCTGCTGAGCCGCCTGCGCGCGCTGTCCGCCGCCGTTGCGCTGTCCTTTGCCGCCTCGCACGCCTTCGCGGCGGATCTCGTCATCGCAGGCCGCGACGACATCTACGGCAAGGGGCTGGCCGACGCCGTCGCCGGCTTCAACAAGCTGCACCCGGGCACCGACATCGAGCTGCTCAAGCTGCCGAACGCGAACCTGTACCAGAAGCTGAAGCTGTCGATGCGCGAAGGCACCGGCGCGTACGACCTCGTGATGATGGACGACACGTGGGCGCCCGAATTCATCGGCAACGGCTGGCTGAAGCCGCTGCCGGCGTCGCTCGCCGACGCCGATCTCGTGCCGTCCGCGGTCGCGCTCGGCCGCAACGCGGCGGGCGCGCTGTACGCGCTGCCGATCGTCGGCAACGTCGAGATGTTCGCGTACCGGAAGGATCTGCTCGCGAAATACAAGCTGCAGCCGCCGCGCAACTGGGACGATGTGCTGAAGATCGCGCAGACCGTCGGCGGTGCGGACAAGAGCGTGTCGGGCGTCGTGTTCCGCGGCACCAAGGGCAATCCGGTCGTGACCGGCTTCCTGCCGATCCTGTGGGCCTACGGCGGCGACGTGTTCGACCGCGCCGGCAACGTGACGATCGATTCGCGCGAGTCGCAGGCCGCGCTGAAGACCTTCCTCGCGCTGAAGGCGTCCGCGCCGAAGGACGTCGACGTGTACGGCGCCGCCGAAGTGCGCGATGCGCTGCAGCGCGGCACGGCCGTGCAGTCGATCGAGGTGTGGCCGGCGTGGGTGCCGGCGCTCGACGATCCGAAGCAGTCGCGCGTGGTCGGGCAGATCGCGCTGCAGCCACCGCCCGGGCAGACCGCCGGCCCGGCGCCGATGCTCGGCATCTGGCAGATGGGTATTCCGAAGGATGCGCCGCACGCGAAGCTCGCGCAGGACTTCCTCGCGTACCTGAGCGCACGCGATACGCAGACGCGCCTCGCCAGCATCGGCATTCCGCCGACCCGCCGCAGCGTGTTCAACGATCCGGCGCTGGTGCGCCAGTACCGCTGGTATCCCGATCAGCTGAAGGCGCTCGAAGCCGGCCGTGCGCGACCGCGCGTGAAGGACTGGCAGCAGGTCGAAAGCATTCTCGGCGACCAGCTGCAGCTCGCGCTGACCGGGCAGGCCGCACCCGACGCCGCGCTGCGCCAGGCGCAGCAGAAGATCGCGCAGGCGACGGCCGCGGCCGGCAAGTGACGGCGCGCGTCAACTCGGCGGCCGGAGGTCGCGCATGAAAGCCCTCCGCCGCAGCCTGCCGTTCGTCGCGCTGCTCGGGCCCGCGCTGCTGGTGCTGGCCGCGCTCGCGCTGTATCCGGTCGCGCAGGTGCTGGTCGACTCGTTCTGCCAGGTCGACTATGCGGCCGGCCGCCGCGCGTTCGCCGGGCTCGCGAACTATCGCGCGGTGCTCGGCGACGATGCGTTCGCGGCCGGCTTCGGCAACACGCTGCGCTTCACGATCGTCGCGTCGCTCGCCGAAGTCGCGCTCGGCTTCGGCCTCGCGCTGCTGTTCGTGCGCGCGTTCCCGGGGCGGCGCATCGCGCTGCCGCTCGCGATCCTGCCGATGATGCTGTCCACGCTCGTGTGCTCGGCGATCTGGCGCAACTGGCTCAACTTCGACGGCTTCCTGAACGCGCTGCTCGCCGGGTTCGGCATCGAAGGCGTGCGCTGGTTGTCCGATCCGCATCTCGCGCTGTGGTCGCTCGCGCTCGTCGACGTGTGGCAGTGGACGCCGATGGCGTTCCTGATCGTGCTGGCCGGGCTGCAATCGATCCCGCAGGAGCTGTACGAAGCCGCGCGCACCGACGGCGCGAGCGAATGGCAGTGCCTGCGCGACATCACGCTGCCGCTCGCGGCGCCGCAGATCGGCCTCGCGCTGCTGCTGCGCTCGATCGACACGTTCAAGCTGTTCGACAAGGTCTATGCGCTGACGGGCGGCGGCCCCGGCAACGCGACGCAGACGCTGTCGACCTACATCTACGACACGGGCTTCCGCTTCTTCAACGTCGGGCCGGCGAGTGCCGCGTCGGTGCTGATGCTCGCGGCGTCCGCGCTGCTGGTCTCGGGGTACGTATGGCAGACGGTTCGCAAGCGGCGCGCATGACGGCGCGCCCCGCAGGCATTTCGACCGCGCGAACGGGTGCCGCATTCGGCCGCACGGCGCCGTGGGCGCTGCGCCTCATCGCGCTCGCGCTGTTGCTGCTGCCGTGCCTGTGGATGGCTGGCGCTGCGTTCATGCCGACGCTCGAACGCCTCGATCATCCGCTGCGGATCTGGCCGGCCGCGCCGACGCTCGAGCATTTCGCGTCGGTGTGGTCGAACGGCATCGGCGCACCGCTCGCCAATTCGCTGCTGGTCGGATTCGGCACGACGCTGCTCGCGCTGACGCTCGCGTTTCCGGCCGCGTATGCGCTCGTGAGGCTGCGGTTTCCGGCGCGGCTGGATGTGCTGTTCCTGATGCTCGTGCTGGCATTGAAACTGATGCCGCCGATCACGATCGCGGTGCCGCTGTTCGCGCTCGCGAAGCGGCTGCATCTGCTCGACTCGACGCCGGGGCTGATGCTCGCTTACCAGATCTACGCGTTGCCGATGGCGATCTGGATGCTGCTCGCGTTCGTGCGCGACGTGCCGGTCGAATACGAGGAGGCCGCCTGCATCGACGGCGCGGGGCTCGCGCGGCGGCTCGTGCAGATCGTGCTGCCGCTGTGCGCGCCGGGGCTGATCGCCACCGCGATCTTCGTGTTCATCGCCGCGTGGAACGAGTTCCTGATCGCGCTGCTGTTCGTGTCGACGCCGAGCCGCTTCACGCTGCCGCTCGCGATTGCCGGCTACGTGACGGAGAACGGCATCGACTGGGGCGACCTGATGAGCGCCGGACTGCTGGCGTCGCTGCCGACGCTCGCCGTGGCCGGCTATGTACAGCGCTACCTGCTGCGCGGCTTCGCGGGCGGGCTGAAGTGACGCGGGGTGTTACGCGCAGCTATGCCGCACCACGTGCGTAACCGGCACGACGCGCGTGCGCGATGCGCCGTCGAAGGTCTGGATCCGGTCGGCGAGCAGGTCGACGGCGGCGTGCGCGAGGCCTTGCGTATCCTGGCGCAGCGTCGTGAGCCGATAGGCGTCGTAGTCGGCGGCGGGGATGTCGTCGAAGCCGATCACGCACAGGTCGTCGGGCACGCGCAGGCCGAAGGCGTCGCGCGCGGCGTCGATCACGCCGAGCGCGAGCAGGTCGGACGAGCAGAACACGCCGTCCGGGCGCTCACCGGCCGCGAACAGTTGGCGCGCGGCGTCGATGCCGCAGGCATGCGTGTCGGCGTGCGTATCGATCGCGCGCACGAGCGTCGCATCCAAGGCATCGCCGCGTTGCAGCGCGTGCTCGAACGCGTCCGCGCGCGATCGTGCGCTGTAGTTCGCGGTACGCGGCCCGACGAATGCGAGCCGGCGCGCGCCGGCCCGCACGAGCCGTTGCGCGGCATGGGCGGCGCCCGCCGCGTTGTCGCTGACGACGACGTCCGCACCCGGCAGGTTCGCTTCGCGGTTGATCATCACGACGGGAATCCGGTGTTCGAGATACTGCCGCGCGACCGACAGCGGCGGCGACGCGGACGTCATCACGAGGCCCGCGATCCGGTAGCTGAGCAGCCGTTCGAGCGATTGCCGGACCTGGCGCGGATCTTCCGCGTTGGTCACGAGCGGCGTGAGTGCACGCTGTCCGAGCGCGGCCATCAGGTCCGACAGCAGCCGCGCGCGGAACGGATTCTCGAACCCGGCCGTCACGACGCCGATCATGCTGCTGCGCTGCGTGATCATGTCGCGCGCGATCAGGTTGACCTGGTAGCCGAGCGCGCGCGCGGCCACCATCACGCGTTCGCGCGTTTCGGGCGCGATGCTCGCCGTCGGCGAGAACGCGCGCGACACCGCGGAGCGCGACACGCCGGCCCGCACCGCGACATCCGACGCGGTCACCCACGTTTTTCTTTCCTTGTCAGTCATCGATTCATGATCCTTTCGCGACACGAAGCCTCCACGCCGCTGGCCGACTGGATGTCGGCGCTCGACGATGCGCGGCCGCTGCATACGCTGACCCTACCGGGCAGCCATGACACCTGTGCGTATACGGTCGACGATCCGCTCGTGCGTACGCAGCGCGCGCCGCTCGATGCGCAGCTCGCGCACGGCGTGCGGCTGCTCGACATCCGCTGCCGGCATCGGCGCGACGCGTTCGACATTCATCACGGCGGGATCGCGCTCGGCATGTCGTTCGACGACGTGCTCGCGGACTGTACGCGTTTTCTCGATGCCCATCCACGCGAATGCATCGTGATGTCGGTGAAGGACGAATGGCCCGCGCACGCGTGCACGCGCGGCTTCGATGCGACGTTCGACGCGCATTGCGCGCGGCATCCGCGGCTGCGCTGGCATGCGGGCGGCGCGCTGCCGTCGCTCGGCGACGTGCGCGGCGCGGTGGTGCTGTTGCGGCGGTTTCGCAGCAGCCGGCCGCTCGGCATCGACCTGACCGCGTGGCCCGACAATGCGACGTTTACGATCGATCATCCGGATGCGGCGTTCGTGATCCAGGATGAGTATCGTGTGCCTGTTGCCGGTTCGATCCACTACAAGTGGCGGGTGATCGAGGCGCTGCTGAGCCGCATGCCGTCGCCGGAGAGCGGCCGCTGGGCGATCAATTTCTGCAGCGGCACGGGGATGGGCGCGAATCCGTCGGTGGTCGCGCGCGGCGATGGCAGGGTGCAGGGGATTCAGGCGCGGCTCGCCGAGCGGTTGCGCGAGCAGCGCGGGACCTGCGGCGCGATGCTGCTCGATTTCTGCGACGACGATGACTGGGCGCTGGTGCGGGCGTTGGTCGAGTGCAATGAGCATCTGCCTGCGTCCGGCGGTAGGCGCAGGTCGGTGAGCTGTTAGTGCGGGTTCGTGTCGAGCGCTTCGTCAGCTTCGTTAACGTGTCCGCTTTGTTCGTCACACTTCATGACGAAATCAGCGGGCCGCAAGCGTGCGTGTATCAGACCGATGCGCAGTCGTGGCGCGGAGGAGCGGTAGTGATCGAGCGATTGTGCTGCATCTGCGCGTGTTCCCCGTTGCGCCAGGCGCGGCTGGCGTGGCAGATGGAAGCGTCAAAGGCCAGCTGGAAGACTCCGCAGAACATCAAGGATCAGTATCCCCGTACCAGTTTCATTGGTCGGAACCGCGTGGTGTTCAACATCAAGGGCAACGGTTGATTGTTGCGGTGGCCTGTCTGGTCGGCATCGTGTACGTGAAGTTTGTCGGTACGCACGCGGAATATGACCGGATCGATGCGCCAACCGTGGAAATGGCGTAACGAGATGGACATTCACCCGATTCGAACAGAGGCCGACTACAAGGCCGCCCTGAAGGCGGTGTCCGCGCTCGTCGATCGAGACCCTGCACCGGGCACGCGGGAGGGCGACGAGCTGGAGGTTCTGGCGATCCTGATCGGGCGCTACGAGGCCGAGAACTTCCCGTTGGCTTCGCCGAACCCGATCGACGCGATCAAATTTCGGATGGAGCAAGCCGGCTTGCCGGTCCCCGACATGCAACCGTGCATCGGGAATACCAACCGGGTGCACGACGGGTTGGCTGGTCGCCGATCGCTGAGTCTCGCCATGATCCGGAAGTTGCACGAAGGACTGAACATTCCCGCGGACGGGCTGATCGGGGCGTCGTGAGCGAACGGGTCCGGGAGTGCCTGCTTGAGTTGCCGATGTGTACTGGAAGGCGGGTAGTTTGAAGAAATGGCGCCATGAGGCGCCATTTTTCATGCAGAAGTTGCGTGCAAGAAAGGCCGTGCCCGTCGATGCCCGACGCCGACTCAGCGCGTCGCGATCGCCACCGCCGCGCTGGCCATCGCGGTCGCGCTCGTCCGGTTCGCGATCCGCTTCGCGCGTGCCGACGTCAGAAACGCGCGTGCCCGCACCGCGAGCAACGACCAGAAGCAGTCGGCGAGGATCAGGATCGCGAGCATCGTGCCGACGAGCTCGGCCCACGCGAGAACACCGACATGCGTGAGGTCGACGATCGTCGGCAGCAGCGCGAGATAGAACAGCATGATCTTCGGATTGCCGAGCGTCACCAGCGTGCCCGCAACGAACATGCGCCACGGCGACTGGCCGCGCGGCAGGTCGTCGGCCTTCGTGTCGGTCGGCGCGGTCCACATCTTCCACGCGAGGAACAGCAGGTAGGCGACGCCGAGCAGCTTCAGCACGAGCAGGCCCGTCTCGAACGTGCGCGCGAACGCGGACAGCCCGGCGACCGCCAGCGTGAGCCACAGCGCCTCGCCAATCCACATCGCGGCGAGGAACGGCAGCACGTCTCGCACGCCGTTCGTCAGCACGCGCGCGACGAGTGCGGCGACGCTCGGGCCGGGTGTGCCGGCGGTGACGAGCAGGGCGATGGCGAACACGGCGAGCGCGGACAGCGTCATGACGAACCTCGTGGGCGGGGGCGTTCGAAACGTATGAAGTTTCGATTATAGTGACGGCCGTTCCTGCCTGCCTACCTCGTCGTGATGACAGTATCGATCCGGATTCGTCCCGCCACGCGGGAAGACGCGGCCGCGATGGCCGCCGTGGAAGTGGCCGCCGCCCAGCGCTTTCGCGGCATCGGCATGCCCGACATCGCCGCAGGCGAGCCGACCGATACGGCCGACGTGCTCGCCCGCATCGACGACGGTCGCGCGTATGTCGCGACGGACGAAACGGGGACGTGCGTGGGCTTTGCGTTCTACCGGCTGCTCGATGCGCAGCGGCTTTACCTGGAGGAGCTGGATGTCGCGCCGTCGCATGCCGGGCAGCGAATCGGCGCACGCCTGATCGAACGGATCATGACGCGCGCGGCGCAAGACGGCATCGCACAGGTCGTACTGTCGACGTTCCGCGCTGCGCCGTGGAACGCGCCGTACTACGCGCACCTCGGCTTCCACATCATCGACGACGCATCGCTCGACGACACGCTGCGCGCGATCCGCGCGCATCACGTTGCACGCGGGCTCGACGAGACACAGCGGGTGTTCATGCGCGCGGACGTGCGCGCATGAACGGGTTGCCGGCCGTCAGGCCGCGTCGCTGAGCGCCGGGTAGTCGGTGTAGCCCGTTTCGCCTTCCGCGTAGAACGTCTCCGGCACCGGCTTGTTCAGCGGTGCGCCGAGTTCGAGGCGGCGCGCCAGGTCAGGGTTCGCGATGAACAGCTTGCCCCACGCGATCGCGTCGGCATTGCCGCTCGCGAGCGTTTCCTGTGCGGATTCGAGCGTGAACTGCTCGTTGGCGATCAGCGGGCCGCCGAACGCTTCCTTCAGGCGCGGGCTCAGCTGGTCGCCCGAATACGATTCACGCGTGAAGATGAACGCGATCTTGCGGCGGCCGAGTTCGCGCGCGACATAGCCGAACGTCGCGGCCGGGTCGGAATCGCCCATCGTGTGCGCGTCGCCGCGCGGCGCGAGGTGCATGCCGACACGGCCGGCACCCCACACGTCGATCGCTGCGTCGACCACTTCGAGCAGCAGGCGCGCGCGGTTCTCGATCGGGCCGCCGTACGCATCGGTGCGATGGTTGGTGCTGTCCTGCAGGAACTGGTCGAGCAGGTAGCCGTTCGCACCGTGGATCTCGACGCCGTCGAAGCCGGCCTTCGTTGCGTTCTCCGCACCCTTGCGATACGCGGCGACGATGCCCGGAATTTCATCGAGTTCGAGCGCACGCGGCGTCACGTACGGACGCGGCGGGCGCACCAGGCTCACATGGCCGTCCGCGGCGATCGCGCTCGGCGCGACCGGCAGGTCGCCGTTCAGGAACACCGGATCGGAAATCCGGCCGACGTGCCAGAGTTGCAGCACGATGCGGCCGCCGGCCGCGTGCACGGCCTGCGTCACGCGCTTCCAGCCTTCCACCTGCTCGTCGGACCAGATGCCGGGCGTGTCCGCGTAGCCGACGCCCTGCGGCGTGACCGAGGTCGCTTCGCTGATGATCAGGCCGGCCGATGCGCGCTCGGCGTAATAGCGGGCCATCAGGTCGTTCGGTACGCGCGCGTCGCTGGCGCGGGCACGGGTGAGCGGCGCCATCACGACGCGGTTCGGCAGGGTCAGGTCGCCGAGGGTAACGGGGTCGAACAGGGTGGGCATGGAGATAACCTCTTCACGAAAAACGGGCTCGCCGGCGCGTGGCGCGCGGCGAGTACCGCAAGGCCGGTTCGGCCGGTGGTTAGAGTTCGCGGCGCATTGCGTCGAGAAATGCGTCGATGACGGCCTCGTTGCGCTGGAAGAACGCCCACTGGCCGATTCGCGTCGACGTCACGAGCCCCGCGCGCTGCAGCGTCGCGAGGTGCGCGGAGACGGTCGACTGCGACAGCCCGCAGCGCGCGTCGATCTGCCCGGCGCAAACGCCGCGGTCATACGGCAGCGTCTGCTCCGGGAAATGCGCGTCCGGCGTTTTTAGCCAGACGAGGATCTCCCGGCGCACAGGGTTCGAGAGCGCTTTCAGGATCGCGTCGATGTCGAGTTCGGTCGGCATGGAAGGGCGTGGTGTTCGGGGCGTTCGGTTGGAAAACCGGTGCAAACGAGTATCGTCGATGGCCGAATCATATATCGTAAAATGACGATATGCGCGAAGGCACTATCGCGAGTGGGGTTGATTGGTGTCGACAGACAAAAAAGACCGCACTTGGGAGTATGGCGAGGAAACGTACAAAAAAGTCCACACCTCACATTTCGAGATGTGAAAAAGTCGACGTAAATGCTTGATAGAAAATGATTATATGCGTCTTTTTGTTGGATGCGTCGGAGGTTCAAGAGCGAGCGCGAGAACTTATTACTGCGGGGAAAATAATCAAGAGTCTTAAGTGAAAGTTCGCACGCGAGCGATCTGGCAAGGGGAAACGAAATTATTTCAGAATGCTTTCGAATTAAGGCACGGGTTTTGTCTACACGAACGTAGATGCTGACGTTGTCAACGAGGCAGCAGCAAGATTGGCTTTCTTATCCTGGCGGCACGGTTGCCGGCTCAAACTCAGGTCTTCGCAAACAGTGATGACTTTGTTTTGGCCTACGCAAGCGATGCCTCGCAACGCGCCCGCTCCCGGCGCGAGCGCATTTCGTAATAGCGGCGTGCTTCGGGTCCCTCAATTCAGCGATATGGAAACCGTTCAGCGTACGCGGGTCCACGTCCCCGCGAGTTGGATGAACTTGCCACCGACGACTGAACTGGCCATACAGACTCCTGCCGTGTAGTCCTCTATGTGCGTGACGAAGTCGTTCGACTCGGGTTCGGTCCAGCGCACCACATAAAGGCCATCGCGAAGCTTGGCCGTCGTGTAGTCCATGGTCTGGGATCTGCCCTTGATGGCTCCGCCCGTGACAAGAAAGCTGACGCGAGTTGGCGATTCGAACGTTATTTCCACCGTGAAGTGACCCAGCGGTGTATTCGGACCCAGATCGGCGAGCCAGGTCTGGCCGACCGAGGGAAGGGTGGCATGGGTGTCGATAGGCATGGTCGTATTCCCGACGTCGTTGGAAGGTTGGCTCATTGGTGGTCGCGGTCCGTTCAGAAAGTCAGGACCACCCGTCCTCGCAGACCGCCGGCCTCCAGAAGGCGATGAGCGTCGGCGGCGTGTTCGACGGGCAGGGTGCGGGCGACTCGAAGCGTGATGCGGTCCTGCTCGACCCACTGACGGAGTTGTTCGAGGGCGGAATGATTCAGCGCATACTTCGGAACGAAGGTGCGCTCGGCGACGATATCTCGCTCGGTCACGAGCGGCGTGCCGGGAGCCGATGTCGCTATCCGCCCGCCGTTGCGCACTGCACGGGCGGCCGGCAACCCGACTCGTGCGGTGTCGATCAATCCGTCTACGCCGTCAGGCACTTCGTTGCGTACGAGATCCGGGAAATCACTTCCGCGCCGCAGGACGACATCGGCTCCGAGCGCCTCGACAAGCTGGATGTCTTTGGGCGAGGCGTCGGCAATGACACGGAATCCTTCGGCCTTTGCCAACTGTACGGCGTAACCACCGACCGCGCCTGCTGCACCGATGACTGCGATGGTACTGCCCACCGGCAGCTTCAGGATGTCCAGGGCCATTCGTGCCGTCAGTCCGTTCATCGGGAGCGTAGCGGCTTCTGCGTCGGTTGTCCCGGCGGGAGCACGGACCACGGACTCTGCTGGAACGACGAGCTGTTCGGCATACGCGCCACGCGTTCCGGACACGACAACGATCGCGACGACACGGTCGCCGACGCGCAGATCCGTCTCGGTTCCTTCCCCGATCTGCTCGACCACACCTGCTGCCTCCATCCCTGGAACGTAAGGTGGCGCTGCATCGGAGACGAACGCCAGCCCCCGGCGGACCATCGTGTCGACCGGGTTGACGGTGGCCGCCGTGACGCGGATCCGAATCTCGCCTGCATGGGCCACCGGTGTCGATAGACTCAAGAGGCGCAGTACCTCCGGTCCGCCGAATTCGGTCAATCCGACAGCTCTCATGAAGACTCCTGATTACGTGGGTTCGTATGTTTGCGGAAGGGGGGCGCGGTTGGGTCGAGAAGTGGCACCGACCCTTTAGTTGCCCAGCGCGCGCTGGACGACATGGCTGTCGGCGACTTGCTTCAACGCGGTGAGCTTGCCGTCGCGCACAGTCCACACATGAATGAAACGAACGTCGGCCCTTTGGCCCGCCTTGGTGACGCCGTGATACTCGCCGACCACGAAGACGTGGTTATCGTCGTCCCCGTAGTACGTTTGCGCTTCCGTGCTCCAGGACGCAAACAGCGGAATGAGCCGGCCGAAGAAATCCGTCATCGTCTTTTCGTAGCCGTGATACACGCCGCCGAGCGGGAAGCCAGGGGTGATATCCCAGACGAGATCAGGGGCCATGAGCTCGCGAGTGGCTTCCGGCGCCGCACCTGAGCCGTAGATTCTCCGGACGAGGTCGATGTTTTCATTCCTGGACATTGCATTATCCATTTGTGTTGGACGATGTTGAGTTGGCTGGAGCGAGATGCATCGCGTGACGGCATGCCGACCGCGAATCGATACTCGACGTCGCTCCCGTGACCATGCGTGCCGGCTTCAGTGGTCTGCCGGATCGCGCTCGCGTCGTCGTTGGTCCTGACGCCCCGCGTGCGGAAGAAATCAGAGCAATGCGTCGATTGCCGCGATACCGCGAATGACGGAGCGCCCCCGCATGGTGCTCGTCATTCCCGGGAATCAGAAGAGGATCGAAGGTTGATTGACCATCAACCTGAAGTTGGAGTGCATCGGGCGTCGCCGATGCGGCTTGCCCGACGCCTGCCTGCAGCGCCAGGCATTTGCTACTGGATCGAGCGATCGCACCGTTCGCAGCGGCGCCACTTGCGGGGCGCCCGATTTCGATCCCGAGCGATCATGCCGATGCTCGCCCCAAGAGCTTGCTGCCTGCTTACCAAGGCTGATTGGCCGGGCCGACCGTGAACTCGTTGATCGTCGTATCGTCGGGCTGATCGATCGCGAAGGCAACCACGCTGGCAATTCGGTCCGGAGAGATCCCGTACTTGTCATAGATGCCCTGCATCTGGCCGAGCGTCTCCTTCTCGCTGATCGTCGCCAGCAGTTCCGTATTGATGGCGGCCGGATAGATCGTCGCCGTCCGGATATTGGTGCCCTCCATGGCGGACTCCATGCGCAAGACTTCCATGAAGTCACGTACGAACCATTTTGTCCCGCCGTAGACGGCGCCTCCCGGGTAGGCTTTGAGGCCAGCAACCGAAGAGGTGGCAATGACGTGGCCGGCTTTCTGTTCGACGAAGGCCGGCAGCACTGCCGCGACACCATTCAGAACACCCTTGACGTTGACATCGACCATTTGATGCCAGTCGTCGATCTTGAGCGCGGAAAGCGGCGAATTCGGCATGAGCCCGGCATTCAAGAACATGACGTCGACGCGGCCGAATTCGGCTTTGGCCAGTTTGACGATGCTGTCGTTGTCCGGTTGTCTGGTCACGTCCAGCTCTTGGTAGACGGCCTGGCCACCGCTTTGCTTGATCTCGTTTGCGATCCGCTTCAGCTGTTCCTCGCGTCGCGCACCGAGTACGACTTTGGCGCCCTTGCTTGCCAGCAACTTTGCGGTTGCCTCGCCGATGCCGGAAGACGCTCCGGTGATGATTACAACTTTGTCTTTGATCATGATCGTTCCCTGCTGTTGTTGAAGGGGGGCTGCTTGCTTGCGACATTTCTGTCGGGTTGAAATGCGACTGCCGTAACCCGGTTGGCTGCGGGCGTCGCGCTAGGACGCATGGTCATCCACACCTTTCCGAGGGCGGTCGGGATGGACCTCCTCCCACCAGGGCGAGAATTTTTGCATCCGGCCGTCCAGGTACATGGGACGGCCAATTTTCGGGGTCCACAGCGCATAATCGCGCTTCTCGCTGGCTACGGTGATGCGCCTGAACGGGTCGTCCCAGTCGTGCGGTGCAATGGAGAAGCGACCCACGTGCGCCGGCGTGAGCACGCGGGCGCGCAGGTCCTCGGCCGCCTGCGCGGCCGGCTCGGGATTCATGTGGACGTTCGCCCAGCGCGGGTCGTACTGTCCGGTATCGAGGGCCACCCAGTCGAATGGACCAAGCCGCCGGCCGATCTCTCTGAAATGGGGGGCGTAGCCCGAATCGCCGCTGAAGAAAATCCGGCGGTTCGGGGAAATGATCGCGAAACCGGCCCACAGCGACTGGTTCCGCGTCAGGCCACGCCCCGAAAAATGCCGTGCCGGGGTGACGTGGACGTGCAGTGCCGGTGTCAGTTCGACGACGTCGTTCCAATCCGCCTCGCGCACGATGGACATGTCATAACCCCAGGCTTCGAAATGTGCCCCTACGCCTAGGCCCGTGACAACACGCTTCACTTTGGGTCTCAGAGCTTGAATGGTCCGATAGTCCAGGTGATCGTAATGGTCGTGGGTGATCAATAGCGCATCGATTCCGGGCATGTCTTCCGCCGCATAGATGCTAGTGCCGTCGAACGCGGTGTTCGTGCGAGGCACAGGGGCTGCGTTGGTGCTGAAGATCGGGTCGATCAGGATGCGCTTTCCGCCCAACTGCACGAAATAGGACGAGTGACCGAGCCAGACCACAAGATCCTGCGTCGGGTCGAGCGCCTCGAGATTCGTCCCGATCGCGGGGATGGCGCCGGGCGGCCGGGGCTGGCCTTTCCCTCGTCCAAAGACGGTCTCCATCCACATCTCCCATTCGGGCTGATTCGTCGTCAGCATCGGCGAGTCGATCTGGTTGCGAAAAGCTCCGCCGCCATAGTTGGGCGAGCGCAGGATGCGCGCGAGGCGCTCGCCCTGCGGGAGTGCACCGAACAACGGATGCTGCAGACAGGCAACTGCACCGATTGCACCGAGCAGGACGATGCCGGCACAGACCTTCAGCACGCGTAGGTAGAGTCTTTTCATCAAGACTGCTGGTTTCGTGTATGGGTCGCGAAAGCACGCATCACGCAGATACCGCGCGGCAATTCACGCGAAATTGGTTGGCGCGAGCGCGTGCTGGCGTACTGGATCTGAGTCTCCCGATGGCCGTAAACGGGCTATTTCCGCGGTTGCAGTCGTGTACCGTTACCGACGATCAACGCGGAAAGCACGAGCAGTGCGGTCCCTCCGACGAGCGTCGCCGCAATCGACACGTGATCGAGCAGGATCCCGCCGAATTCCGCGCCGACCATGATCGACAGTTGGATCGCCGCTACCATCAGGCCGCCGCCGCTTTCGGGTTCGTCCTTGACGCCTTGCGTCAGCCACGTCGACCATGCGACCGGAATGGCCGAGTTCACCGTGCCCCATGCGATCATCGCGAGCGCGACCGCCCACAGCAGGTGGCCCACCGACAGCATGCCGACCGTCACGGCACCCAGTGCGAGCGGCAGGATCATGAGCAGGAAATACAGGCGTTTGGCAATCAATGCGCTCGCACCGTACGTTCCCGCAAAGCCCGCGAGCCCGAGACCCAGCAACAGCATCGACAGTTGGGTCACGTCAACGTGCGTGTACGACTCGAGAAAGGGGCGAAGGTACGTGAAAATCGCGAACGCGCCGCCGAAGGTCAACATGACCGCCAGCATCCCGAAAGCCACGTTGGGTCGCTTGAGCAGGCCGATGACCTTGCCGACGGGATGACTGCCTTGGGCCGGCATCGAGGGGATGCTCGACCATAGCCAGATCATGTTGACGATAACGATGGGTGCGAGCGCCCAGAACACGCCGCGCCAGCCGATCATCGCGCCGACGTAGCTGCCGATGGGAGCGGCAAAGGCCGTGGCTACGGCATTACCCGTGAACAGTACGCCAAGCGCCTTCGGGATGGCTTGTTCCGGGACGAGGCGCATGATGGTCGCTGTTGCGAGCGACCAGAAGCCGCCGATCACGACGCCGAGCAACGCGCGTGCGGTCATCAGCATGGTGAAATCCCGCGCTTCGGCGATCAGTACCAGCGAGACCAGCATCAGTGCTGCCAGTGCTGTCAGCACGTGCCGCCTGTCGAAGCGGCCGGTGACCGATGGAATCAGCAGGCTGGTCACCACGGCAAACAGCCCCGAGATCGAGATGGCCTGTCCTGCCATGCCGACCGTCGCATGAAGGTCGCTTGCGATCGGCGTGAGCAGACTCACCGGCATGAACTCGGAAGCGATCAGCATCGCGGCGCACATCGCCATCGAGCCGACCGCGCTCCATAGGTTTCGCCGCGTAGTTTGCGGCGGTGCTGTCAATGTCGACATAGCGTTCCTCATGGGTTCGCGCGAACCGAACCAGGAATGCGCGAACGATTGAAAGCGCACGGCAATGATTCGTCGCTGCGTCTTTCGGTGCAGTAGGGGGCCCGTCGGAAGGGCCATCGAGCGGTAGGGGGCGGTCGTTGTCCGGTACCGGACATACGCAGCACGGAGCCGTGCAGCATCTCGCTGGAACGCGCGAGCCGTTAGAAAGAGGATGTACCGAACGACGACTGAGCATGAACGAGGCGGTAAGCCATCATGCCGTCAGGCCTCCATTAGACCGTGACGCGTGTGATCGATAAAGGCCGCTGGAGTGATTGGACTGATGAGCGTGCCTCATCAATTGTGGTCGTAGAGCGTCTGGTTGCGGTGCACTGAGTTCGTTCGACCGCCCCGCCCCGGCAGCATTATTGGCTGCAAACGCGCCGCACGCTGTTTTGCCAGCGTGCGGCGGCGTCGACATCGGCGGTGGCGTCGAGCCTCGAGCGATGTTGCAGGACGCAGCGGCGCGATATTACAGATTACCGCGGAAGAATGCAGTCAGTTTGTCGAACGGAATCAGGTTGACGCGATCGTAAAGATCCACGTGCCCCGCGCCCGGCACGACAAGCAATTCCTTCGGCTGGCCGGCAAGACGATAGGCCTCCTCGCTGAATTCCCGCGAGTGAGCGTTTTCACCGGTGATGAAGAGCATCGGGCGAGGTGAGATTGTCTCGATGTCATTGAACGGGTAGAAGTTCATGAACTTGACATTGCTGGTCAGCGTCGGGTGTGTCGTGTGTTCCGGTGACGAGCGCTTCGGCGTGTACTCGCCGCGCGGTGTGCGATAGAAGTCGAAGAATTCCCGCTGGATTGCAGGCGTGTCGTCCTTCAGTTCATGCACGGTTCCGCTCGTGTACTGGATTTGACCGCCCGAAAACTCGACATCGCGCTGCTCGGCCGCCGCGGCAATTATCTGCTTGCGTTGTTCAAGCGTTTGCCCGTGCCGCAGCCCGTTGCGGTTCGCGGCGCCCATGTCGTACATGCTGACCGTCGCGATCGCCTTCATGCGCGGATCGATCTTGGCCGCGCTGATGACGAAACTTCCACTGCCGCAGATGCCGAGCACGCCGATCCGGTTTCTATCGACGAATGGTCGGGTGCCCAGAAAATCCACCGCTGCGCTGAAGTCTTCCGCATAGATGTCGGGCGAGACGGCATTGCGAGGTTGCCCGTCGCTTTTACCCCAGAACGACAGGTCCAGCGACAACGTGACGAAGCCTTGCTCGGCCAGCTTTTGTGCATACAGATTCGCACTTTGCTCCTTCACGGCGCCCATTGGATGACCGACGATGATTGCCGGATGCTTCTGATTTCGGTCCAGGTTTTTGGGGACGAAGAGATTGCCGACGACGTTCATCCTGTACTGGTTGGAGAATTCGACCTTCTTGGCAATCACGCGATCGCTATGATAAAAGTTGTCGGCGCCAGCGGACATGTCGGCAGCCGTCGCAGAAAATGAGGTGATAAGAAATCCGAATAATATGATGAGCTTTCTCATTGGGCATTCCTTCGATTGCAAGTTGATAAGGGATACGAATGAGCCGGCTGACACGGGCGGTGATCGCCGGCGTCGAATCTGCAACGAGCGGGTCGCGCAAAGGAAGGGCGGTCATCGTCGCAATATCGACTCACATGATACTGAAAGGAATGTAATTAATTGCGCCGGAAGGCGTGATTGAAGTCATGAGCGCGGCTCATGAATCCATTCAGGGATGAGGGGTGCATGTGAGGCAACGGGGAGGGCCGGGTCCGTCGCCAGGGCTGCCGTGAAACCTTCGACCTTGCCTGCGGCGCGGAGTTCGGGCGCTTCACGCGCGCTGCAACGATCTGTACTCCCGCTCGTACCGCGCCGGCTCACGGCTGACGGATCGGGGTGAGCGTCATTCGAACGACGGTTTCGCTGCCATACCGGCAAGGCCGGCATTAGTGCCGATATTTTAATGCATCGATTACGACTGAGAATGCGCGGGATGCTTGCCGGCGGCTTGGGTAGTACGCGTGATAGCCTGGAAATGCCGGACACCAGTCCTTGAGGACGCTTAGCAACTCACCGCGATCGAGATAGGGGCGCACGGCGTCTTCGGGCAGAAAGGCGAGACCGAAGCCGTCCACCGCGGCTCGCAGCATCTGTTGCTGGGTGTTGAACGTCAATTGACCGTTCACGCGCGCCTGGATCTCCCGCTTCCCTTTCTTCAGTTCCCACGCGTATACACCTTTCGTGGTCGTGAGTCGCAATGTCACGCAGTCGTGGTTGAGCAGGTCTTCCGGTGACTTGGGCAGTGACTTGCCCTCGAGATACGAGGGTGCGCCGACGACCGCCATCGGGATATCGGGGCTGATGCGTACCGCGATCATGTCTTTTGCGACCTGATCTCCGAACCGGATTCCGATGTCGTAGCGGTCCTCGACGATGTTCGCGAGCCCGTAGTCGACCGTCAGTTCCAGTCGAATATCCGGATACTCGCGCAGGACGTTCGTCAGTTTGGGCCAGACGATCGAATCGATCGCATGATCGGTGGCCGTAATCCTGACCACGCCGGCTGGCTTGTCGCGGAAATCGGACAGGGAAGCCAGCTTCGCCTCGATTTCTTCGATACGAGGTGCGGCGGTCTTCAGGAGTTCTTCTCCCGCGTCGGTTGTCGACACGCTGCGCGTCGTGCGCGTAAGTAGACGAACACCCAGGCGAGCCTCGAGGTCCCGAATCGTGTGACTGAGCGCGGACTGGGACACGCCGAGCTTCGCTGCCGCGCGCGTGAAGCTCCGTTCTCGCGCCACAGCGAGAAACACGAGAAGGTCATTGAAATTTTCTCGAGCCATCCGGTGTTACCCCTATAGAAGGGTTGGAATCCTAGCATCAAAGAGGCGGTGTGCCGTCTTTGATTCATGACCCATGCTAATAGGTTCTAGCAGGAATCGCCACTTAATCGAAGCGACGGCAAACCGTACACTCCATGCTTGCATGGTCGATAGCGTGTCGCGCGCATTCGACCTCGATCACAATCAAAACGCGGCTCAGAAGGACACACATTGTGTGGAGACGCCGTACTTGCCGCCAGGTTTTGCAGACTGATGCGAAGCCACGGTGAGCGGTCACGCTACGACGGCGCCGGGCGCGGCATCACGTCGTTTCGCCTGCGCGCATTCGGCAAGTCTCTATTCGTCTTTCTGGAGTGAACATCATGAAATTCAGCCATCGTCTTCTCATTGCCGCCCTTGCTATTTCCAGCCCGTTGCTGGCATCTGCACAGGCCACCGCCGACGGCCTCACGCGTGAGCAGGTTCGCAACGAAATGATCCAGTACAAGGCCGCCGGCTTCAATCCCGCGCGCGCGAACCCCGGCACGTGGGTGAGCGATGCTCAGGCTGCTTCGGCCAAGGTCGCGAGCGCGCGCAATTCGGCGCATCCGCAACTCGCGGAGAACGGTTCGTCATCGCAGTGCAATTGAGCGAGCCGACTGGCGCCAAATGGCGCGATCAGGCGGGAGCCATGGTCGCGGCGTATTCCGTCGCAATTGCGACGTCGCGCCGATAAGCACATGGACAGCGTCGACGTTGAAGTACTGACGACAGCACTGGATTGGTGGCGTGCTGGCGCATCCGTTGTTCTGGCAACGGTAGTGCACACATGGGGTTCCGCACCGAGACCGGTCGGGTCGATTCTGGCAATCAGGCGGGATGGGGCAATGAAGGGCTCGGTGTCGGGCGGATGCATCGAGGATGATCTCGCTCACCGGGTCAGAAGTGGAGCACTCATGCTCGAGCGTCCGGAAACGCTGACTTATGGCGTAACGGCTGATGAAGCGCACCGGTTCGGATTGCCGTGCGGTGGCACGCTTGAATTGGTGGTCGAGCCGCTGACCGAAGCGTTGAAGCTTGCGGAAGTGCTAGCCGCGACAATGAATGGCGAAGCCGTACGCCGTACGCTCGACGTCGTTACCGGAGAGGCGACATTCAGACATGCTTCAGAGCCGGCGGGAACGTCCTTCGACGGGCGCATCCTGGAAGCGATGCACGGGCCTCGATTGAGGTTGGTCCTGATCGGAGCCGGCCAACTGTCCGAATATGTCGCCCGGATGGCGTTGCCGCTCGGATACGCGGTCACCGTATGTGATCCGCGCGAAGAGTACATGGCGACGTGGTGCGTGGAGCGCACCGAATTCAGTCGGGAAATGCCGGATGACCTGCTGATCCGGATCGGGGTGAACTCGAGTACGGCAATCGTGGCGCTGACACACGACCCGAAACTCGACGACATGGCGCTCCTCGAAGCGTTGAAGTCCGACGCGTTCTACGTTGGGGCGATCGGTTCCCGTGCGAACTGTGCCCGCCGTCGGGAGCGTGTCGGATTGTTCGACCTCACGGCCGATCAGATAGACCGACTTCACGCGCCCGTTGGCTTGCACATCGGTGCGCAGACGCCGCCGGAAATCGCGGTGGCAATCGTCGCCGAAATGACCGCGATCCGACGCGACGTGCCCGTGCTGCAAAGTCATGCGATGCGAGCTGAACGGCAGCTCGGTGAGGCCGCGACGACGGCGTAGGGCGGCGCGCCTGCGTCGCTCCCCTGTTCATTCCCTGTCCGATCAGGAGCGGTATCGCCAATCGGGGCCGCGCGGGGCAGTGCGGATTGACGCATGCGGGAATCGCACGCATTGTAATACGCTGCAGTATTCCAATCTTCGGCAACAGGCTTTCCGTCAACGAGGTAGTTCTTGGAACTTCGGCAACTTCGCTATTTCGTCCGTGTTGTCGAATGCGGCAGCATGGGGCGCGCTGCGTTGGAGCTCGACGTGGTGACGTCCACGCTGAGCCAGCAGATCAGTCGGCTGGAAAGCGAACTGTCGGTCCGGCTTCTGAAGCGGACGAAAACCGGAATTCAGCCCACCAATGCCGGCCTTGCGTTCTGGCATCAGGCGCAACTGGTGCTGCGCCACGCAGATGATGCGGCCAGTGCGGCGAAGACCGGGCGGCTTGCTGGCCAGGTCACCGTCGGGTTCGCGCCGAGCACGTCGGGGGTTGTCGCGCTACCGTTCATTCGTGCGATGCGCGCACGGTATCCGGACATCAACTTGCGGGTCGTCGAGAATCTGTCCGGAAATCTCGAGTCGATGCTCATCGCCCGGCAGATCGACCTCGCGATCCTGTTCGGCAGTTCCGCCGGCAAGCGATTCAGCACCATGCCACTTCTGGACGAGCGGCTATTTGCGATATCGTCCACCACCCTGACGTTGCCGTCCGACATCAAGGGCCTGTCCGTTCGCGAACTCGCCGCCTACCCGCTCGTGCTCCCCAGCGACAGTCACGGCCTGCGCATGCTCGTCAATGCGGCTTTCACCAAAGCGAATCGCCAGATGAACGTCATCGCCGAGATCGATGGACTGGCAACGCTGATGGAGGCCGTGGGCGCCGGTCTTGGTGTGACGGTTCAGCCCGGCGCGGCATTGGCTCGATGTGATGCTACGACTTTCAGCGTCGTGCCGATTCAGAGTGCCCACCTGACTCGGCTCAACCAGCTCGCGAGCCTGTGTGACGATGAACTGTCCCCACCCGGCCTCGCCGCGCGCGTGGTTCTCCTCGATGTCGCACGTGAGCTCGTGATGAGCGGAAAATGGACGGGCGCAACGCTCGTCGATCCGGAAACTGGCGGTCTTCAATTTTCGTGAACACGTCTTCGCCGCGCGCTGCTGTCCGCTATTCCAGGTGTCACCTACACTGCCCGGGACAATCAAGGGAAAGAGGTGGTGATGCTGGACGTACTGGTAATAGGAGGCGGTAACGCGGCGCTATGCGCGGCGCTGATGGCACGGGAAGCCGGTGCATCGGTGCTGATGCTGGAAGCCGCACCGCGCGAATGGCGCGGCGGAAATTCGTCGCACACTCGCAATCTGCGCTGCATGCACGACGCGCCGCAAGATGTGCTCGTTGATGCGTATCCGGAAAGCGAATACTTCGACGACCTGATGAAGGTGACGGGCGGATTGACGGACGAGCGGCTCGCAAGGATCGCGATACGCGCGTCATCGAACTGTCGAGACTGGATGCGCAGGCACGGAGTCCGATTTCAGCCGCCGCTGTCGGGCGCATTGCATGTCGCCCGGACCAATGCATTTTTCATGGGAGGCGGGAAGGCACTGGTCAACGCTTACTATCGAAGCGCCGAGGCACTCGGGGTGCGCGTGCGCTATGACTCGCCGGTCGACGCGATCGAGATCGAGGACGGGCGTTTCGTCGCGGCACGGGTGCGCGGAGAACGCATCGAGGCCCGTGCATGCGTGCTGGCGGCGGGTGGCTTCGAGTCAAATCGTAAGTGGCTGCGCGAAGCATGGGGGGAGGTCAACGGGGAATGGGTCGCCGACAATTTCCTCATTCGCGGAACGCGCTTCAACGAAGGCGTCGTGCTCAAGTACATGATCGACGCCGGTGCCGACGCAATCGGCGATCCGTCGCAATCGCACTGTGTCGCGATCGATGCCCGCGCGCCGCTTTACGATGGCGGAATATGTACGCGCGTCGACTGCGTTTCCCTCGGTGTCGTGCTGAACCGCAATGCAGAGCGGTTCTACGATGAGGGCGAGGACTTCTGGCCGAAGCGATACGCGATCTGGGGGCGTCTTGTCGCTTTCCAGCCAGGTCAGATCGCCTACTCGATCATCGATTCGAAAGCCGTCGGACGCTTCATGCCGCCGGTATTTCCGGGAATCCGCGCCGGGTCGCTCGCCGAACTGGCACGCGCGACGGGTTTGAACGAGCAGAGTTTCGTCAACACGATCGAGGCGTACAACGCTGCGTGCCGCCCGGGCACGTTCAATCATGCCGTGCTCGACGACTGCCGGACCGACGGTCTCACGCCGCCCAAAACGCACTGGGCCCAGCCGATCGACAAACCGCCGTTTTATGCGTATGCGCTGCGTCCCGGCATCACGTTCACGTATCTCGGCCTGAAAACCAACGAACAAGCGGCCGTGCACTTCGGTGGTAAGCCGTCGCCGAACCTGTTCGTCGCCGGAGAAATGATGGCAGGAAACATCCTCGGAAAGGGCTATACGGCCGGTATCGGCATGGCAATCGGCACGGCGTTCGGCCGCATTGCCGGTGTCGAGGCGGCACGCGCCGCCCAACGAATCAATGAAAAGGAAACCGATCATGCAGTCGCTTGAAGCGCTTGCTCGCGAGGCGAACGCGCTCGCGGAGACTCCCCCGGCCACGGTGCGTGGCGTCCTTCTGTCGGACGGCGAACGCGAGGTCAGTCGAATCATGCAGATCTGCAATGCGTGCCGCTATTGCGAAGGATTCTGTGCCGTTTTCCCGGCGATGACGCGCCGCCTCGAATTCGGGCGTGCCGACGTTCATCTTCTCGCCAATCTCTGTCACAACTGCGGTGCTTGCCTTCATTCGTGTCAGTATGCGCCGCCGCATGAATTCGCGGTCAACGTACCGCGCGCCATGGCAGAGGTACGCGTAAGCACGTATACCGAATACGCATGGCCGCCGGCATTGGGATCGCTCTACAAGCGAAACGGAATGACGCTCGCCGTGGCGCTGGCTGCCGGGCTGACGGCTTTTTTGATGCTGGCGGGGCGAGGCGCACGATCGGCTGCCGATATCGCCGGATCCAATTTCTACGCGATTTTTTCGCACAACTTCCTGGCGATCGTGTTCGGTGCAGTTTTCCTGTTTTCGGCGCTGGCACTCGGGATCGGCGTGCGACGGTTCTGGCGCAACGAGGATCCGGGTGACGCGTCAATCGATGCCGCATTGGAGGCGACGAAGAATGTGTTGACGCTTCGATATCTCGGAGGCGGTCACGGCGACGGCTGCAATAACGATGACGACGCCTTCTCGCTTCTCCGTCGACGGTTCCATCACCTGACGTTCTATGGGTTCCTGCTGTGTTTCGCGTCGACCTGCGTGGCCACGCTGTATCACTACGCGTTCCATCTCGAGGCGCCGTACGATTATGCGAGCTTGCCGGTTGTGCTTGGTACGGTCGGTGGCGTGAGCCTGCTTGTCGGTACCTGTGGGCTCCTGTGGCTTAACGTCAGGCGCCATCCGCTGCATGGCGACCCGGCCCAGAAACCGATGGACCGCGGATTTGTCCTGCTCCTGATCCTGACCGCCGCCTCCGGGCTTGCACTTCTTGCGCTGCGCAGCACGAATCTGATGCCGACGCTGCTGGCCGTTCACCTCGGGATCGTGATGGCGCTGTTCGCGACACTGCCCTACGGCAAGTTCGCGCACGGGATCTATCGCTCCGCGGCGCTCCTGAAATGGGCAATCGAGAAGCGCCGGCCGTCGACGTTGCTCGTCGAGGAGTAACCTGGTAGTCGAACGCGCGGCCGTCGATGCGTCGCGCGTTGTCGCTCTGCGATTGCCGGTCACGATGGACGCAAAGCCCTGCGTCTGTCCGCGATTGCAGTATCGGATCCCGGCGCCGCGATGCCGAGATCTGGAGCTACGTCAACGACGACCGGCAGCCCTCATCAGCGCGACAGACACGCCGGCGGAGCAGCATGCGATCACTGCTGCGACGAGAAACACCATGCGCAGGCCGGCCCAGTGTGCGAGCAGCCCGAGTGCGGGGCTCGCGATTCCCAACGCGAGATCGAGGAATGCCGTATAGGCGCCCATCGCGAGCCCGCGATTTTGCGGGGGAACGCGGTGAACGGCTTCGACGCCTAGCGCGGGATACACGAGCGAATAACCTATGCCGGTCATTGCCGCGCCGAGCAGTGCCGGTGCAGAGCCGGTCGCCGCCCAAATGAGTGCCTGTCCGGCGGCTTCGACCAGCACGAAGATGAGCGCGACCTTGGCGCCCCCCAATTTGTCGGGAAGATGGCCGAATACGACGCGCGCGGCGATGAACGAGATCGCGAAAACGGTAAAAGACAGCCATGCTGGCTGCCAGCCTTGTTCGACGAACAGCAGCGAAACGAAGGCCATGATCGAGCCGAAGCCGATGCTGCTCATCGCGAGGCCGATTCCCGGTGCAGTGACAGCGCGGATGACCTTCGTCATCGACGGACCACTTCGTGACAGCGGGGCGATCGCATTCATCGGCAGCACCAGCGTCAAGGTGGCGAGCGGCATCAGCACGGTCGCGAATGCAATGGCCGAAAATCCGTACTTCGCATACAGCACAGTGCCGAGCGGTGCGCCGAGGGCAAAAGCGGCATACATCGCCATCCCGATCCACGCGATGACTTTGCCGGAGACGCCGGCGTGGACACGCGCCAACCCCCAACTCAATGCGCCGGTGATGATGAAGCTCTCGGCGGCGCCCAGAACTGCGCGGCCGACGATCAGGATGGTCACCGATACGAGCGGCATCGACGCGACAGCGAGCGACGACAAGTAAATGAGGCCCGCCACCGAAGCCGATACCATGCCGACGATCACGGCGAGTTTCGCGCCTGATTTGTCGGCGAAGTGGCCGGCCCAGACACGTGAGAACAGCGAAGCGGCGAACTGGCTGCCGGTCACCAGGCCGACGAAGAACGTGCCGAGTTTCAGGTCGTCGTGAACGTGAAGCGGCAGTACCGGCAGCGCAATGCCGATGATCAGGAATGCGACGAGCACGACCGCCATCAGCGGTGCGAGTGCCGATACCGTGCGCTGGTTCGGGATGGTCGAGGATGGAGTTGTCATTGCAGAAGGATTGTCTGATCGGGCGGATACGATCGCGGTGGGCGGAGTCGACTGGGTGAGCGCCGACGGAGCGATACGAGGATTACGTCCAGCTCAGGTCATGGAGCCGGTAGGGCATCGATCTCAATCGTTTTCCGGTGGCGGCGAATAGTGCATTGCCGAGCGCCGCGGCCACCGGGCCCATCGGCGATTCGCCGACCCATGCCATGCGCGGGTGACCAGAGACGCCACCAAAATGGACGCTGATGCGCTTCGGCGCATCGCCTATTCGCATCATCGGATAGTTGTGGAAGTTGCTCTCGACGACTTTCCCGTTCGCAACCGTGATCTGCTCGTTGAGGGCCGAGTTCAGCGCAAAGATGGACCCGCCTTCCATCTGGGACACGAGCCCGTCCGGATAGCCGACATGCCCGGGATCGAATGCGATGTCGACGGAATCGACCCGGACGTCGCCGTCGCGGGTCACCTCGACCGTGACGACTGCCGCAACCGTCGTGCCGGCCTCGGGTTTGCCGTTCATGCCGTAGTTTGCGATCGCGATGCCCTGGCCCCACCCCTTCGGCAAAGCGCGGCCCCACTGGGCCTTGTCCGCCACCTCGGTCAGACATCGACGCCATCCGGGGTCGGGCCATCTCGAGTACAGCTTGAGCCGATATGCCAGAGGATCAACACCTGCCGCATGCGCGCATTCGTCGACGAACGTTTCGATGAACGTTGCATGGGCGTTGTAGCCCGGTCCGCGGTAAGAGCCTGTCAGTACGTGGAGCGGCACGGTGCTCGACTCGACCAGTACGTGGTCGACGATACCGGCGCTCAGCGGGCCGTCGTGCAGGTAGTTCGTGAAGAACTCGGGCGCGCCGGCGGCGTGGGCATGGAATGCGACAGGCATGCCGTCCGTATCGAGCGCGGCGCGGAGCCGGACGGATTCGATCGACCTGTAGCGTCCTTGCCGCATGGTCTCCTCGCGTGACCAGATGACTTTTACCGGACGCCCTGGATAGCGCTTTGCGACGGCGACCACCATGCGCACGTCGTTGCCGGTGACGCGTCGGCCGAACCCGCCGCCCACATAGGTTTGGTGGAAGTAGGCCTTGTCCGGCGACAGACCAGCCTCCTGGGCGGCGACGATGTGTGCCTGCTGCGCCTGTTGCGACGGATGCCACACATCCACGCGCTCCGCCGTGACCAGTGCCGTACCGTTGAGCGGCTCCATGGCCGCGTTTTCTGCAAACGGCGCGTGGTACTCGGCCTCGACGATGGTGCCGGATGACGCAAGGAGTTTCGCGGCATCCCCGCGGTTGAGTAGGATCCTGTCGCCTGCGCGCTCGACGGCGCCTCGACACGCGGCGGTGATCTGTTCATGCGTCTTCCACTGAGCGCCAGGGCCATCGGACCACTCGACCGGCATCGCCTCCAATGCCTTTTTGGCCTGCCAGTAGTGTTCGGCGATGACAGCGATCCCGCTTTGCGGCGCGCTTAATGCAATCGGGAACGGGACGCGGTCGGGATCGATCGCGTCGCGTGGTTCGGATGGGTCGACAACCGCTACACCGAGCACGCCGGGCATCGTGCGAACTTTTTCGAAGTCGTAGCGCACGAGTTTTCCACCGTGTACGGGCGCCTGCATGAGCGCAGCGTGAACCATGCCGGGCAACTTCACGTCGATGCCATAGACGGCCGTGCCGTGCGCGATCAACGGTTGCTGGACACGCGACGGGCTAGCCTTGCCCAGAAACCACCAATCACGTTGCGGCTTGGGAGCGGGTTCTGCGTCGAGCGATATCGAACCGGCGAGTTCAGCGACGTAACCGTAAGTCAGGCGTCTGCCTGTTCGCCCGTGAATCAGTACGCTGTCTTTTGCGTCGATTTCGCTTCGCGGTACGTTCCAGGTGCGAGCGGCGGCTTCCTTCAGTCGTTCTCGCGCGCTGGCACCGGCCTGCAGGAGCAGTTCCATGCGGCGAGGCAATGTCGAACGGGCGAAGAAGCCGTTGTAACCCATGCCCCGGGCATAGACATTCTCCTCGACGTAGTTTCGATGCGGCGACGCATACTCGCCGATCAACTGGTTCCAGTCGCAGTGCAGTTCTTCGGTGACGGTCATCAGCGCCTGCGTCATGACACCGTTGCCGATATCGGGCGTGGCGACCCTGACTGTCACGACGTTGTCTCGCCCGACCACGATCCACGGCGTAAACTCCGCACCGGCCGGCGGCGCGGGGTCGTCCCAAGGGCGCGGAGAGGCGAGTGCGTCCGCATTGCTGGAGCGGGCAACGCCCAGCACGAAGCTGCCGGCCACGACAGATGCCCTGATCAGGAATTCTCTGCGATGGAGATTCATCGTCATGCCTTTGCCTTCTTGAAGCGTCGTGCGGCTTCGTGTATCGCGGCGCGTACGCGGGGATAGGTGCCGCATCGGCAGATGTTCGTTATCTGAGCGTCGATGTCTGCATCGCTCGGGTTGTCATTCGTTTGGAGCAGGGCGGAAGCTGCCATGAGCATGCCTGATTGGCAGTATCCGCACTGTGCGACGTTGCCCTCGATCCAGATTGTCTGCAGCGGGTGAGTCCCGCCATTCGATAATCCCTCGATCGTCGTGACATGCCTTCCGGCGGCGGCCTGCAGCGGGAACTGGCAGGAACGCACGGGAGCCCGATCGACATGAACCGTGCAGGCGCCACATTGAGCGATGCCACATCCGAACTTTGTTCCGGTCATGCCCAGGTGATCGCGCAGTACCCAGAGGAGCGGTGTGTCGGGATCGAGATCCAGCGTCTTCGATTCGCCATTGACGACAAGGTCGATTGCCATGGATGTTCCGGATAGCTGAATGCATGTGATCCGGGTTCGGCCGGGGCGGCCGCGATGTCGCGAGCCTGCCTGGGACCGCGGCTAAAACCCGGATCGCTGCGGCGTCAATAATGGATGGCCGGGCGAAATTGCCGCGCTGGGGCGGATGCAGTTTGGTGCGAGGGCGTCAGCCGAACATTCGCCATGTCATCGTAGAACGCTGCGAGCTCGTCAAGGCGAGCGTTCTCGCCGGCATGATTCAGCGCTTGCTCGAGCAGGCAACGAACGGCGTTCGCGATCAGCATCGGAGCGCCGCAGTCGTCCCCCAGCATGCATGCGGCATCCATTCGGGTCATGATCTTCTTCAGGTCGGCGCCGTCGTGACGCGTGCCGCTCAGCAATTCGGAAAAGACCGCCTTCGATGCGTCGCTCCATCCCGAACTCTTGTTGATGACTTGCGACATGTCGTCGAGTGCCAGCCCGTATCGCAGGCCCGCAGCAATGCATTCGAAGCTGATCAACCGGGACAATGCGGCGATCGCATCCGAGACGAGTGCTACGGTTTCTTGTTCCGCATCTCGACGGACGGCGGATCGATCGAATTCTTGCGACGCGTCGTCGGCAAGCCGAGTGCCGGCCATCGACTCGATCAGACCGACCATATCTTCCAGTTGTGCCCCGTTGCCGAGGGTATTGATGCCGATCTGCAGCAAGCCGCGAACGATGCCCGTGACCGGCATCGGTACACGCTGCGAGATACCAAGCGACACGGCCTGCGTGACATCCTTCAGCATCAGCGAAAGAGCGAAGTTCGTCGACGACTTCCGTTGCACGAGCGCGGGCAGCATCTTTTCCGTCGTTTGATTGCGTGCGTCGCTTCGGCCCAGGAAATCCGACATGAATGCGAGCGACAAGCCGGCTTTTCTGCCGGCGGCAACGACCTCGAGCGTCCCGAGGCGGCAACCGGCATTCATCGCATTGTTGACCATCTTCATTGCCTGGCCGTCGCCAACCCGCGAACCGCATCGATAGATGGTCGGCGTAATCGCCTGCAATGCCGGCATGGCTCGTTCGAGCACGGCGTCCGACGCGGCGACCATCAGCGTGGCGCCACCGGCGGCGACGACGTGCGGACTGGCCGATACCGCCGCATCCATCATGTCGATGCCGGATTTCGCGAGTTTGTCCGCTATATCGCGAGTCGTTTCGGGTACGCCGCTGGTCTGATCGATGACGAGCTTGCCGGCGGACAGGCCGGCTGCCAGGCCTTCGGCGCCGAACACGACACGCTCGACATCCGAGCTGCGGGGAAGGCAAAGGAGGACGACGTCCGATCGCCGAGCCAGTTCGGACGCGGTCGGCGCGACCTCTGCGCCATGCGCCGCAAGGGTGTTCGCCGCGGCGGCGTTGATGTCCCAGACGCACAGACTGTGGTCCGGCAGGAATCTGCGTGCGAGCTGGCTGCCGAGTGCGCCAAGCCCAATGTAGCCAATCTTCATTTCGCGTCGCCTCTCATGTGATCTGAGTTCAACCGGGCTATGCACGCTCTCCGGTCGAATTGGTCGCCATGCACTGATGAGAGCGACGCGCGACGGAGGTCGCGTCGGGAGCGTCCGGTTATTGCGCTTGTTCCGGCCGATGAAGACAGCGGAATGGCCGGACAAGCATTCTCGTGTGCCTCGAAACCGCCCCCGTTTGCCACTTCGAGAGCGGTGGCTCGAGATTCGTTACCGTTCTTCGCGCGGATACTGCAGCACGAGCGCCTCGAGACCCTGCTCGCCCGCACGGATCTCGAATTTTTCTTCGTTCGGCTCGACAACGATCATCGACCACAGCGGGAGTTCTTCACTGCCGTGCAACAGGCTGCCGTTGCCGACGAACACGTAATACCCGCCGGCGGCGCGCGGATCGGGGCCTTCGACGGCCATCCCTGCGCCGAGTCGTACGACTTGGGCATGCATGCCGTCATCGTCGTCATGGAACAGCGTTTCCCACGCGACTTCCGTGCGCGATTGCATGACGGGCGCGATCGAAAAGCGGACGGGCTCGGATGTGATGTGCCGGCGCTTGCTGGTCTGCAGCCGGTCGCGATAGCCCGGCTTGTCGAGATACACGGGTTCGGAATTGCCGGTGTACATGCGCATCGCGACGAAGCAGAGCCCTTGCGGACCCGAAACGATCGGGCCATACGCGGTGTGATGGTCCTTGAACTGAACTGTGAGCGGCTCGATCACCTGACCGCGGCTGCCGAGGGTGCCGGCGCCGGCAAGGAAGCACTGGAACATCGTGACGCCGTGAAAGTGCGGGACGATGGTTTCGTGCGCCCTGAGTTCGGACATCGTGGCTTGCGGACCGGGCGCCGACCCCGCGGACGAGCGCGGGCCGAAGTAGGTGGTTCCCCAATGCTCGTTCCCGGTTCCGGGGGAAACGATGGTGCTGCGCTGTGCGAGCGCGTCGGCGCCGCTTCGAGTGTAGATCATCAGTCGTTCTCCTTGGTCTTGCGCTGCATGTCAAATCGGGCCGTGCCTGACCGGGGAGGTTTCAGCATGACGGTGGCCGATGAGGGCATCGTAGCATAGGTTTCATTAAATAGAATAAGTTCCAAGCAGTGAAACCGCGTTGACTCGGATCGGTGGCCGTCGACCAGCGTCGAGAGATTCCTGGGTGACGCACTCGCATTCCACTGATCGAAACGCATTTCATTTTAATTGACGGTCGATGATGTGCGAGCTACATTGCCGCTAACGACCCATAACCGACGATCCCGAGCAGCAGAAGCAGTTATTCGTCAGGAGACACGAGCTGGATGTATCGGCCGCGCGCGCCGTCACTGGCGTCACGGTATGCAACCGCATTACCGATGATCTGCCTCGACGACTGGCTCGACTGTCCGAGCTCCGGAATGCGGGTTGGAGTGAAGAACGCCTGGAACACATCGCGAACGGTACGGCGCAGCACGTCGATTCGTCACTCGCGATGAACGCCACAGGAAATTGGAGACCGCGCCGCCAGCCGGCGCGTCCGTGGACGGGAGACGCTTGAGCCCCTGCGCCACGCGTGAAAAAAAGAGAGAAGGAGGCAAGATGCAACTCGCGGAGGAGGTTCCGCTCATGCGTCTCGAGCGGATCGCGAAGACGTTTCCGAACGGGCTGGTGGCGCTGCGCGGCGTTGACCTCGACATTGCCCGCGGCAAGGTCTATGGACTGCTGGGCGCGAATGGTGCGGGAAAGTCGACGCTGATCAAGATTCTGTCGGGTTCGTTTCCGGCAACCGGCGGGCAGATCCTTTGGCGAGGTGCGCCCGTTCAATGGTCTAGCCCCCGTGAAGCGAACGAAATGGGCGTCGCGACCATTCATCAGCACATTCCGCTGATTCCGACGTTGTCCGTGCTCGAGAACGTCTTTCTTGGCGATCGCGGGCGGTGGCGACGCGATATGTCGCTGCGTGTTCGGTACAAGGACATCTGCGAGCGCACGGGGTACTGGCTTGATCCGGATCGCCCGGTTAGCGAGCTGTCGATCGGCCAGCGCCAGATGGTCGCGATTTTCCAGGCGCTCGGCACGGGTGCGGAACTCATCATCATGGACGAGCCGACGGCATCCCTTGCCACCGAGGAGCGCGAGGTCGTCTATCGGATAGTCCGCCATCTTTCGCGCGCGGAGAACAAGGCGATCGTCTTCGTGTCGCACTTTCTCGACGAGGTCATGTCGCTGACGGATAGCGTGACGATCCTGCGCGATGGCGAGGTCGTCGTGCGCGCCGATACGCATGAGCTCGATGAAGCTCGGCTTGCCGAAGCGATCGTCGGCCGGCAAATCGTTGCACTCGAGCGTGCGCCGCTGCAGCGGGCTACTCCCGACGCACGCGTCCGGCTCGAGCTGCGTAACGTTGCGTCGCCAGGCAAGCTCGATCCCATTTCCTTGAGCGTCGCGGCTGGCGAGGTCATCGGCATCGCCGGTCTGCTCGGCTCCGGACGTAGCGAGCTCTTGCACGCGATCTTCGGCGCCGACCCCGACGCAACTGGCGAAGTCCGGGTAAATGGTCGGGCGATCCGGCGATCCACGATGGCTGCGGTCAAGGCGGGAATCGGTCTCGTTCCCGAAGATCGCATGGGCCAGGGGCTCGTCCCAGGCTTCGAGATCTGGCGCAATACGACGCTGCCGGCACTCGAAGGTGTTGCGCGGCGACGCCTGTTCCCGCAGCGCGAGCTTGAACGTGCGCGCGGAGCGGAGGCGATCCGGCGTTTGAAGATCAAGGCGCCGTCACCCGATTCAATCGTGACGGAACTGAGCGGCGGCAATGCGCAAAAAGTGACGATCGCCAAATGGCTGTTCAGCGACGTGAAGATCTTTCTTCTCGACGAGCCTACCGCGGGCATCGACATCGGCGCAAAAACCGACATTCTGCTGCTCGTGCGCGAGCTCGCTGCCGCCGGCAATGCCGTCATCATGGTGTCGTCCGAATTCGAGGAATTGCTGGCTGTCAGCCAGCGAATTCTCGTCATGCGCGACGGCCGGTGCATCGCCGAACGCCAGGCGCAAGAAACTTCCGAGCATGAACTGATTTTGCTGGCCGGTGGTCAGCGCGCGACATGCACGGCGCAGCAATCAACAATGAGCGAGTGATCATGAATCTGTCTACTTCGAAAAATCAGTCCGTGCAGCCATTCGCCGGCAAGGACGCAGCCGGTGCGCCGTCGCACACGTCGACGACGTTGCGACGACTGCTGAGCTTGCGGGAGATGGGCGTGTATTACGCGCTGATCGTGCTGGTGGTCGTGCTGTCGGTCGTTACCGCGTATACCGGACGCGCGAACTACCTCACGCTCGCGAACATAACGAACGTGTTTTATCAGTCGTCGCTGGTTGCGATGATAGCCGTGGCCATGACCGTCATCCTGATTACCGGCAACTTCGACCTGTCGGTTGCGTCGGTCGCCGCCCTGTCGGCCGCGGTGCTGGTCGGAGCAGCCGACTCGATGGGTTTCTGGCCGGCAGCGTGCATGGCGGTAGTCGTCGCCATGCTGGTCGGCGTGCTGAACGGCGCGATCGTGCAGTTCCTCGGCATCAACGCGTTCATTGTTACACTCGGCACACTGACGGCGATTCGCGGCGTCGTGCAGATCGTTACCGACGGCCGTTCGCTTTCGGTGTCGGATTCCGATGCATTGGCCGCCATGCAGGCGTTTGAATCCGGACGAGTGCATATCGCATTGCCCTTGCTCGTCATCGGTGCGTTGCTCATTCTGGGCGGCATGTCGTCCGTGTCGCGCGCACGGCGTGCCGGACGGAGCATCGCTTCGCCCGTCGGGGCGATTGCCGGCGGCATGGCATTGGTCGTCATTTCGTGGCAGGCTGGCGCGCAGCTGACGGTCCAGAAACCGGTGATCTACATGGCCGTCTTCACGGCGATCGTGTGGGCCGTGCTCACGTTCACGACGACCGGTCGGCGAGTCTATGCGGTCGGCGGCAATCCGGAAGCCGCGCGACTGTCGGGCATCAACGTCAAGCTCTACAAGATGGCGGCGTTCGTGCTTTGCAGCGGGGTGGCGGGCTTCGGCGGCGTGTTGTTCGGCAGCCGGCTTGGTGCCATCAATCCGACGGCGATGCAGGGGCAGGAACTTGCCGTCATCGCATCCGCGATCCTGGGCGGAACGTCGCTTTACGGCGGGTCGGGCAGCGTCGTCAAGACGCTTGCCGGCGCGCTGCTTCTGGTCACGCTCGCAAACGGTTTCAACATCCTGAACCTCGGTGCCAATTATCAGGGCGTTATCGAAGGAACGGTCATTGTTGTCGCCGCCGCGATTTATACGGTCGGCGGATCTCGACGACGAGGCAAGTCGCACTGACCGCGGCCAAAGGCGACACGGGCACGCAACGGACGGACGCTGTGCTCGTGGCGCAGTATGCAGGCGAATTACGTTGCGATGGCGATCATTGAGTATCGCTGTCGCCGTTAGCGAGGCGAGAATGGAAAAGCGCGTTTCGAAAGCAACGTTCAAGACGAAGGCGTGCGAGCTGTTCAGGCAGGTCGAGATGCTCGGAGAAAGCGTGATCGTGACAGACCATGGTCGGCCGACCATCGAAATCCGTCGATACGTCGGGCCGAAGCGTAATGCGATGGCGGCGGTAACGGCCGCCATCGTCCACTTCGACCTTGATCCGATCCGCGAGCCTGCGGAATCCTGAGCGGAGCCGTCTTGGTCGTAATCGACACGTCGGCACTGGTCATGTGGCTCAGCGGGCAGGGAACGCTGAGTCTGGCCATGCGCGAAAGGATCGAACGGGAACGACACGCCGGTGCGCTCGCCATTTCGGTGATCAGCATTCTCGAGGTGTCGCAGTATGTCGATGGCGGACGGTTGAAGCTGTCGGTCGACAAGCGACGCTGGCTGTCCACGCTCGTATCGATCGACGGCCTGCGGGTCATCCCGGTGGATACGGCCATCACGATACGAGCTGCGAATTTTCCCATTGAAATCGATATGAGCCTTCGATTGATCGCGGCGACCGCGATCACTGTCGACGCCGTTCTCATTACACCGGACAAGCGTCTGCACACGCTCGTCTATGGCGAGTCCGTCTGGTGACCGGTGTCACATACGACGACCAGCTTGCCCATTCTTCTCGAAATCGGGGCTCAGTAAAGCGGTGTTCATGAGCCGGGCCGAATGCATTCTTTGACCGATGGCGGCGCTACGTCTTGCACCAGACGCAGCGCCACGTCGCTGTTCTTTTCCGATTCTCATCGATCACCCTTGAATGTGCACCACGCAGGCAGCGTGCAGGTCAGATATCGCTTCGCCATGCATGATCGTACGCGCTGGGCCGCCATTGCAGTTTTTGCTGGCACCACGCGAGCCAATTCACAACGAGAATAATTGAATCGATAAGTACTGCTATTAATAATTGTTGTTGCATTTTGAACACAAGGATTGGCAACGAATTTCATTGATTTGATCTGCCGGGACGGTCGACTTCATCGGGAAGCGATACACCGAGGTCGAAGATGGTGCGGCGCCGAACACGTAGTCGAGCCGTGCAAGAAATACTGATCACGGAAAGTGACCATCCGACGCCGGAGCCCGATCAATAAAGCGTGACAAGGAAAATTTGATTATCGCTTTCCTGACCCATCCATCGCCGTTCCGATGCCATTTGCGTCAATAGAATCTGTCGCGGGGTACAGGCAAATACGTCGACCGAGGTTGATCGCCGGCGTATGAAAGCCTGGTCATGGTGGAGACGTTTCAACACAAGGAAGCGACATGAAGAAGGGAATTTTTTGTCTTTCGCTGCTCGCGTTGGCGGCCGGCGCGCAGGCACAGAGCAGCGTCACGCTCTATGGTCGGATCGACAACGGCATGACGTACTGGAGCGGCCGTGGAGACGGGCGCCTCATCGGCATGCAAAGCGGCGGGTTCGGCGAATCGTGGTGGGGTATCGAAGGGGCGGAGGATCTGGGTGCGGGTACGAAGGTCATCTTCAAGCTCGAAACCGGGATCAGCACATTGACTGGAAACATCCAGAACGGAAGCCTGTTTGGCCGTCATGCGTGGGTCGGCGTGACGAACGACAGGTACGGCACGTTCAAGATGGGCAACACGGGTGCCGGCGAAATCATGCAGGATAGCTACGATCTCGATCCGCAGCTCTTTCAGCAGTTCGCCGTGTCGACGCTGGTGCGTGGGCGTAACTGGTCACAGGCCGGCAACGGACTCGAATACACGTCTCCGAGCCTTGGCGGGCTGACCGTGAAAGGGCAGTACAGCCTCACCAACAATCCGGGAGGCTGGAATTCGGCACCGTCCAGTTCCGGCATCTCGGGTTCGGGTCCGAATCAGCTGGGCGGTGCGCAAGGACGCGCGGACGGCGTCAAGGCGATGTACAACGCTGGCAATCTCGAACTGCTCGCGATCTATGACGAAACGCGTGATCCGAACGGCAAGTTTTCGAATGTCTACGTCAGCTCCCGGTCCATCATGGCCGGCGGCACATACGCATGGGGTCCGCTCAAGGCGTACGTCGGATACCAGCACCTGAGCGCGCCGGATGCGTCTCCCGGCAGCTACGGTGTGACGGCGGGCGCCTTGCCGTCGGGTGTCAGCGGCGTGCCCACGGCAGTTGACCACGAGTGGGTGGGGGTTTCATACCTCGTGAATCCGTTCATCAACTTGACCAGTGGCGTTTATCACGCCAACGCGAACAAGGGCAACGGCAACGCGACGATGTATACGCTTGGCGGCACTTACAGTCTGTCGAAGCGGACCTTCCTGTACTCGGAATTCGCCTATCTCCACAACAGCTCGACCTCCAATCTGGGGCTCGGCAATGGCTTCCTCGACCCGTACGGCCCGAACGCAAGGCAGGGCGGTGCCGCGGGCAATGTCGCACCGAACTACGGACATAGCCAGTTTGGCGCGATCGCCGGGATCATGACGCTGTTCTGATCGTCAAGTCGATTTCGGGCAGAGATCACATTGAAGCCGAGATCACCGCATTCAACTTAAAGTTCCGAACATCGGAACGAGTTTCAAATTTATTGACGGCGCGGTCCAGCCAGTCTAGAGTTGTATCGCGTACACGGCAGGCCGGTAGCGTCGTTGTGGTCAGGTCGCGCCGGCAAGTCTGCAAAACCAAAAGAGGAATCAGGAGACAAGCATGAAGGCAATTTTCATGAAGTTCGGGCTGACCACGATCGCGGTGACGCTGGCGTTGTCGGCCCATGCCGTCAACGCGAAGGAAGTGACGCTCGCGTATGTCGCGGACAGCATGCAATACCCCTACGACGTATCACTGGCCAAGGGCTTTCAGGACGCCTGCAAGGAAATGGGGTGTCGGGCCGTCGTGCTGGACGGTCGGGCAAGCGTTGAGCGACAAGGTAACGCCGTCGATGATCTGATCGCCCAGAAGGTCGACGGTATCGCGATGATCGCGGTCGATTCGGTCGTTGCTCGGGGTTGGGTCGATCGTGCGGCAGACAGCAACATTCCGTTCGTTGCGGCCGCCGTGCAGATTGGTGATCCCAACAAGGTGCCGATTCGTCAGGTCTACGGGAAACTGACGGCGCTGGTCACGACCGACGACGTTGCAGCGGGCGAACGTGCAGGCGAACTGGCCGCCCGCCTTCTGCCGAAGGATCATGTAGCGAAGATCGGCATCATCGAGGGCGCGCCTGGTTTTGCCGTGGTACGGCAGCGGACTGACGGCTTCAAAAAGGCACTGGACAAAGCGGGCGTGAAGTATCAGATCGTCGCATCGCAACCGACCGACTGGACGCCGGCAAAAGGTGAGTCGGTCTGCCAGAACATCCTGACGGCCAATCCCGATCTCGATCTTATTTATAGCCACGCGGACGATATGGCGCTCGGCTGCGCACGCGCACTGCGTTCGAGTGGTGCCAAGGCCAAGCTCGTTGCGACGGCGGGCGGATCCCGGCTCGGCAACGATGCGATCAAGAGCGGTGGCATCGACGGTTCCGTCTGTACACGCCCTCAGTTGATCGGGCGTCTCGCGGCCAAGGCGCTGTATGACGCCGCGACCGGGAAGAACACGAAGAAGGCGCAATTCATCACGTACGACACACCGGCGATCACGAAGGAGAATCTGGCCGCCTGTCCGGCGGAATGGTGACCGGTGCCTGATGCGTACGCCGCTCGATCGCAGCGATGCGATCGAGCGGAGGTCGACGAAGTTTCCGCGGGAAGCGCCTGCTTCCCGGTGTACCGGGTCCCGACTCAGTCGGGGCGCAACCATGCAATGAAAACTGGAGGAAGATTTAAATGGCTCAGTTGTCCGGGAAAAAGGTGCTTGTAACGGGCGCATTGGGGACGATCGGTCGTGCGCTGGTCGCGCGTTTCGCCGAGGAGGGTGCAACCGTGATCGCGCTGGACCGTCCGGGTGTCGAAGGCGCGCAGGAGACGCTTGGCAAGCTCGGCAGCGATGTGCGTTATTTCGGCTGCGACCTCAATCAACTGTCGGCGACCGAAGCAGCCGTTTCGGCTCTGGCCGAGGAGGTCGGCGGGATCGACGTGCTGGTGAACAATGCAGCGCTCGTGATCATGAAGCCGTTCGAGCAATTCTCGATCGAGGAGTACGAAGACCAGGTTCGAATCAACTCGTCGGCTGCCTTCGTTCTGGCTAGAGCGTGCAGCGGTGCGATGAAAGCCCGCCGTTACGGCAAGATCGTGAATGTCACGTCGCTGACGCTCACGGGCCAGTGGGACGGATACGTGCCGTACATCGCGTCCAAGGGGGCGCTCTTCGGTCTGATCAAGGGGCTGGCGCGGGAACTCGGTGCGCATGGCGTCAACGTGAACGGCATTTCGCCGGGTGCCGTCGTCTCCGAAGCCGAATTCCGCGATCGTGCGGATAGCCGCGAGCAGTACAACAACTGGATTCTCGAGCGTCAGAGCCTCAAGCGCCGGATCGAGGCGGTCGATGTCGCGAATCTCGCGCTGTTCCTTGCATCGCCGCAGTCCGACCTGATCACGGGGCAGAATATCCAGATCGACGGCGGCTGGTAACGCGCCGGCTGGCAATGACGAGGGCGAACAGGCGCTCTCGCCATTGCGCACCAGGTTGGAGCACCAGGAGGAGCACATGAAAACATACCAACCCTCGCTTCTTGCAGAAGATTTCATCTTCCTGGAAGCGCCGCGTTGGCACGATGATCGACTCTGGATTTCGGATGTCTTCGACCATGCTGTCTACGCGCTTGGTCTCGACGGCACGCGCGAAAGGATCTGCGACGTGCCGCATCGACCGTCGGGGCTCGGGTTTCTGCCGGACGGGACGCCGATCGTCGTGTCGTCGAAGGATCGTCGGTTGATGAAGATCGTTGGACATTCGATCGTCGAGTATGCGGATCTTTCCGGGATCGCTGCGGGCGATGTCAACGATTTCGTGATCGACCGGCACGGGCGCATCTATGTCGGCAACTTCGGATACGACTACGATGCTGGCGAGCCGAAAGCGCTGACGGCACTTCATCGCGTCGATCGCGACGGGGCGATCAGCGTGGCAGCGACGGAGCTGGAATTTCCGAACGGCGCGGTCATCACCAATGACGGCAAAACCCTGATCGTCGCGGAAACCTGGCTTCGTCGACTGACAGCCTTCGACATCGACGACAGCGGGCACCTCGTCAATCGCCGCGTTTATGCGGATCTCGGCGAGCGCGAGCCCGACGGAATCTGCGCCGATGCGGCGGGCGCAGTCTGGGCCGCTTGCTTCAATACGGGCGAGATCCTTCGCGTGCTCGACGGCGGGGCGATCACGGATGCGATCAGCTTCGATGGTCGTGCCGTATCGTGCACGCTTGGCGGTGCCGACGGACGTCAACTGTTTTGTACCGTCTATCGAGGCACGCTGGACGAACTGTCCGCGCGCAAGCGAAAGGCCGCTGTATTGACCGTTCGGGTCGACGTGCCGGCGTTGCAGTAAGGCGTCGTCTCGCGACGGGATCGTCGCGGGACCACGCCCCACTATTCAATCGATCCGATTGCGGGTTCGACACGTCGCGCGACTTCATGCCGCCTGCATGAGTCATGCATCAGCCTTCAACGTGCTGCTGCACGTGTCGATTCCACATCCTGCGACGGCAACAGCGTCGGTCGCTCCGGAAATGCCTGGACTTGCTCCAGCCGCGCTCCTGCTCATCAGAAGGTCGTATCTCGTCCCGGCGATTGGCCGATCCGGTGCATTGAACGGTGCGCTTTGCCAGCCGCGCAAGAGTTGCTTGCCGAATTTCTTACCCCTTTCGACCCGCTGCCGGCGGGTATTCGCAATTGTCGAGCATGTTTCGTCGGTCGATTTTCAAGTTCCGAACAATGAAACCCGTTTCATTTTAATTGACGCGTGCGAAGGGGCGGTCTACAGTGTTTCCTGTCGGCGAGGTCGCATGGACCGCTGCCCACGAGTGCTGCGATCAGAGCGCGCGGCGTTGTGAGGACCCCGAGCAGGCGCGTTTCCGATTCCCCCCCAATTTCTCATCGATGGTGTGGTAGCCAGTAACGATATGAACGACAACGACTTCAGACATTTGTTCGAGCCGCGCTCGATCGCGGTGGTAGGTGTGTCCGACGACGCTGGACGGCCGGGTTCTCAGGCTGTTCGTGCGTTGCTGAAGAACGGTTATGCGGGAAAGGTCTTTCCGGTCAACCCGAAATACGAACAGTTCGAAGGACTGAAATGCTACGGATCGGTGGCCGAGATCGACGAGCCCGTCGATCTCGTCGTCGTCGGCGTTCCCGCAGCCGGCGTGTTGCCGGTGCTGGAAGGGTGTGCGGAAAAGCGCGTGCCGTTCGCGGTCGTATTGAGCGGCGGGTTTCGTGAAAGCGGGCCGGAAGGTATTGAACGCGAACAGCGCATGCTTGCGCTGGCACGCAAAGCCGGCATGCGTATCATCGGGCCCAATTGTCTCGGCTTCGCCAACATTCATTCGAACGTCTACGCGGCGTTCGGTAGTATCACGCGCGAGCCGAAACTGAAGGCAGGCGGAGTGTCGCTTGTGACGCAGAGTGGCGGCTTCGGCTACAGCCTCGCGCTTGCGTGCTCTACCGCGGATATCGGATTCCGTCACGTTGTGGCGACGGGCAACGAGACCGATATCGACACCGTACAGCTCATCGATGCATTGCTGGACGATCCGCAAACCCGAATCATCGTCGCGTATATCGAAGGCACCCGCGACGGCCGCGCCTTGCTCGACGTCGGCCGTCGGGCAATGGCAGCCGGTAAGCCGATCCTGTTATGGAAGGGCGGCGTCACCGAACAGGGCGCCCGCGCCGCCGCGTCGCACACGGCCAGCATGACCGGTACTTACGACTTTTACCGGGCGCTGTTCAAGCAAACGGGTATCGTGGAAATCAACGAAATCCACGAGGCCGTCGATTATCTGAAAGCGCTGGCCGGCGCCAAATATCCGTCGGGAAATGGCGTTGCGGTGATGGGCGTGTCGGGCGGCTCCGCCATTGTCTTCGCGGATGCGGGCGAGCCGCAGGGACTGACACTGTGTGAACTCGGCGAGGAAACGCAGCGCAAGCTCCAGGCCGTCGTGCCGAATATCGGCGCAGTTCACAATCCGATCGATCTCACGGCCGGCTACTTCTCCGCGAACAACGCAGACAAACTCGAGACTGCGGTGCGGGCGGTGCTGGACGATTCGAACGTACATGCGGTGTGCGTCAATCTCGCAACGACAGGCAAGGCTGGCAGTACCGCGGCAGCCGACGTGCTGGCACGCGTGGCGGCAGATGCGACGAAGCCGATCGTCGTGTTCTCTTCCGCACCGGCAAGCGAGGTCGCCGATGCGCTGCACCGATTCGATGACGCACGTATTCCGGTGTTGCCGTCCCCATCGCGCGCGGCACGCGCGATCGCCATGTTGGCACGCTATCAGGAAGCCCGACGTCGCGTGAACCAGACCCGGGATGTCGAAGGCAAGACCGCCGCATCGAGCAATGGGCATCAGATCGCGCTGGGCGCTGCGTTGTCCGAGACGGAGTCGAAAGCGATTCTGGCGGCGGCCGGCATTCCGGTGACGCGAGACGTCGTCGTCACCCGCGCGGACGGTGCGGTATTCGACACGTTGAATGCGCCTCTGGTGGTGAAGGTCGTGTCGGCCGATATCCCCCACAAGACCGAGGCCGGTGGCGTGAAGGTCGGCATCGGCACACGGGCGGAACTGGAGGCGGCAATCGACCAAGTCCTCGTGAACGCGTGCAACTATATGCCGTCGGCACGCATCGATGGCGTGCTGGTATCGGAGATGGTGCGCGGCGGCGTCGAACTCATTGTCGGCGCGGTGAACGACATCGTATTCGGCCCGGTGGTTGTCGTGGGCGCAGGCGGCATTTATGCCGAATTGCTGGGCGACTCGACCTGCAGACTGGCACCGTTCGACGAAGCCACGGCACGGGAAATGCTCGATGAGCTGAAGTGCCGCCGCATCCTCGATGGCGCTCGTGGCGGCGCAGCCATGGATGTGGGCGCAATCGCGTCGGCGCTTGCCGTTCTGTCCCGCTTCGCGTGGGAAAACCGCGATCGCGTGCGGGAGATCGACATCAATCCACTGTTCGCGTTGCCGGGCGGCGTGATCGCCGCAGATGCGCTCATTGTCCCGCACGACGCCAATGAAGGGCCGTCGGCGTGACTGCGACGCAACAAACACTCCCCGTCCGAGATTCAGGTGAGCTTCCCATGAGTGATGGTCTGGTAGCGCCGGAAAGTTATCCGGTGACGTTCGAACCGCTCGATCGCACGCTGGACGTGCGGCGCAGTGAAACGATTCTGGGCGCAGCGCTTGGCAGCGGGTATCCGCTGGCGCACAGCTGCCGAAACGGTGTTTGCGGTGCATGCAAGGCAAAGGTCGTGGCAGGCACGGTCGACCACGGCGCAGGTGGCCTCCAGGGATTGACGGACGCGGAGCGCAGCGAAGGCTATGCGCTGCTGTGTCAAGCGAAGCCGCTTTCCGCGGTGACCGTGGCCTGCAAAGTCGTTCACGCGGCCGAAGGCATACCGGTGCGGCGCCTAGCCAGCCGCGTCGATCAGCTCGAGCGGCTGGCAGACGACGTGATGCGCATCCGGCTCAGGACGGCCGCAAAGGACAGGCTCGTGTTTCTGCCCGGCCAGTACATCGATGTCTTGATGAACGGCGGTATCCGGCGCAGCCTGTCCATGGCCAACTCCCCGGACGATGACGCGTTTGTCGAACTGCACCTGCGCAACTATGGCGGCCCGTTCAGCACGCATGTGTTCAACGCCATGAAAGTAAACGATCTGCTTCGGCTTGAAGGTCCGTTGGGGACGTTCTTCGTTCGGGACGATAGCGAAAAGCCGATCATATTCGTCGCCAGCGGAACGGGCTTCGCGCCGATCAAGTCGATGATCGAACACGAAGTGCGCAAGGGTAGCCGCCGACCCATGACGCTCTACTGGGGTGGACGGAGACCCGCTGATCTCTATCTGGATGAACTCGCGCGAACCTGGACGGAGGAGCACGGTGTGACTTATGTCCCGGTCGTCTCGGAGGCTCGCCCCGAAGACGCGTGGCGTGGCCGGACGGGCTTCGTGCACCGGGCCGTGATGGACGACTACCCGGATCTGTCGGGGCATCAGGTTTATGCATGTGGGGCACCGGTGGTCGTGCAGGCGGCGTTACGTGATTTCACGGCGGCATGTGGGCTTCCGGAAGATGAGTTTCATGCAGACATGTTCGTTTCGAGCACGCCGCCTTCCGCGTGATGAATGGCGTCGCGACTTGAATGAGAATCAGCAATCGGGATAGTACGAAATGGAAACAGCGGCAAGTAACGTAGTTGTCGACAAACGGGATGCCTTTCTCTGGATCACCGTGAATCGGGCCGACAAGGCGAATGCGATGACCGTGGGCATGGTCCAGGACATTACCGCGGCGATTGCACGGGGCGTCGAGGATCCGGAGATCCGGGCGGTGATGCTGACCGGAGCGGGAGAACGGGTCTTCACGGCAGGTGTGGATGTGCGCGAGAAGCCAGAGGACGGTGACGCAGTGCGCCAGAGGGAGCGGCGCTCGCACGCGCTGGCGGCATTGCAGGACATCGTGATGGACGCGCCGAAGCCGGTCGTCGTGGTGCTCAACGGAGCAGCGATCGGCGGAGGGGCGATGCTTGCGTTGCTTGCGGATGCTTGCGTTGCCGTCGACTCGGCGGACCTCGCACTGCCCGAGATCGATCTCGGCATTGCGACGTTCTCGGGCGCGAACATCCTCGCGGTGATCGGTGGGCGAGCGCTGGCGCTCGACCTGATTCAGACCGGACGCCGAATGACTGCCGCGGAAGGGCAACGTCGCGGGCTCGTCAGGTCGGTCGTGAGGAGGGAGGAGCTCTCCGCTGCCGCGAGCGCGGTGGCGACGAGCCTAGGAGCAAAAGACCCGACCGTATTCGCCGACAACAAGCGCTGGATCAATCGCGCGTTGAAAGACGCACTTGGCGAGGCGCGCGACGAACACGCACGTCATCGCCAGCAGGCCGCGAAGTGATTGCCCGCCGAACATCTACCCGTACCTTCCGCGAGCGTGGACGGGCGAGCCCAACAGAAGGAGTTGAAATTGTCCGATCTTGAGATCAGCATAGTCGGTCGAGTGATGGTCGCTCGCCTGAATCGCCCGGAAAAGAAGAATGCGCTAAGCGAAGAAATGCTTGCGATGCTCGGTAGTGCATTGAAGTCTGCGAACGACGATGATTCGATCGGTTGCTTCGTGATTACCGGCGCAGGCGATGCGTTTTGTTCGGGGGGCGATCTGGGCCGGCGTTCTGCCGAAGACGCAGCGCGCGACCCTACACCGCTCGAGCGCAAACTCCGCCTGCAAAAAGTCACTCACCAGGTTGCGCTCGCTGTCGAGGCGTTCGATAAACCCTTGATTGCGGTCGTGAACGGAGCGGCGGTCGGCGCGGGGATGGATCTTTCGCTGATGTGCGATTTGCGATTCGCCGGTGCTTCCGCACGTTTTTCGGAGGCATACATCCGCGTCGGCCTGCTGCCGGGTAATGGCGGATGCTATTTCCTGCCGCGACTGGTCGGTCCGGCCAAGGCACTGGAGCTGTTGTGGACCGGTGCATTCGTGTCGTCGGAGGAAGCGCTGAAGATCGGTCTCGTCAATCGCGTGTTCAGCGACGAGTCGTTGATGGACGAAGCTCTGACGTTCGCTACTCAGTTGGCCGATGGCCCGCCGATCCAGCTGCGCGAAATCAAGAAACTGATGTACCAGTCGATGCGGACGGATCTGCGGACAAGTCTGGATGCCGTCGCGGCGCAGATGGCCGTCGTGCAATCGACGGCCGACTACAAGGAGGCGATTCAGGCTTACAAGGACAAGCGCAAGCCCCAGTTCCAGGGAAAGTGACCAGTCGGTCTGACACTGTGGAGTGGGTCAGCGTGCTGTTGGTCGGACAGTCCCATGTCCGGACGAAGATGCAATACCGAATGCATCCGATACGCGGCTGCCGCTCGCGCGGCGGCCCGCTGAACTTACTTGTTGCATCCACTGTACACGAGGTGGCATCCGAATCCCGGCGCGCGTTGTACCTGAGCCTTTCCCCCCGGCTAGGGCGTGTTCACACTACATTGATTTGGGGTTATGCTTCGGAGATTGAAATCTCCGAAGTCCAATTCAAACAGATCGAACATTGCCTGCCGCGATAGCGAGGCAATGTGAGCCTGTCGAACCTGCAAGTGCTCAACGCAATCCTTTATGTTGCCGAGCACGGATGTAAATGGCGTGGTCTGCCGCCCCGTTTCGGCCGCTGACACACGATCTACACGCGCTGAACCGCTGGTCTCGCAACGGCGTACTGGGCCGAGTATTCACGGAGTTGCAGCGTGCGCAGATTATTCGCGTTCGGATTGAGGCGGTGTCGCTGGATAGCACGATCGTGAAGATTCATCCTGAGGGCACCGGTGCGTTAAAAAAATGGACCCCAAGCCATCGGCAAGTCCCGCGGAGGATGGACAACCAAGATTCATATGGTTGCCGCGGATGCTCGAACAGCCATAACGTTCGCACTGTCGCCCGGCCAAGCCGGCGATGCGCCGCACGGACGTGCATTGCTCGAACGCTTCGGACCGTCGAATCGGCTACTGCACCTGCTGATGGACAAGGCGTACGAAGGCAAGGAAACCCGACAACTCGCGCTGGATCTCGGCTTCATCCCGGTCGTTCCTCCGTTGAGCATGCGCGTCGAGCCTTGGGAGTACGACCGGGAGATGTACAAACGTCGCAACGAAGTCGAGCGGCTGTCCTGTCGATTGAAGGGCTTTCGTCGCATCTTCTCGCGCTTCGACAAACATCGATCTGATGTTCATTGTTTTTATCGACTTCGCCCTGATCGTCGAAGTCCTTCGCTAGTGTGAACACGCTCTAGAGTACAAAATTGTCAGCTGTGATTCACACGAATGGACGGCGTCCACGTGCCCCGGCATATAGCCAGCAACTGGGCGAATCGTGAAGCACATGGCGTTACTCTCGTTGCGCACCCACTTGACCGTTGCCGCGCTGCTCACGACCACGAGCTTGCTTGCAGATGTGTCATCGTTGGTGCAGCAGCCGTTGGTAATCAAAGTGATGGCGCCACAGTTCGGAGCACATTGCTAATATGGCTTGATGTTTGCCTCTTAAGATCAAGCGACAACAGGTGGCAACTTGTTCAAATGTCGATTCTGGTTCATTTTGGATACGTTGTTGCGCTCAGATTTTCAGCGCACCGAAGATTTCATTGAGCATCGACTTCGCGTCGCCGAACAACATGCGGTTGTTGTCCTTGTAGAACAGCGGATTGTCGACGCCCGCATAGCCGGACGCCATGCTGCGCTTCATCACGATCGACGTCTTCGCCTTCCACACTTCCAGCACCGGCATGCCGGCGATCGGGCTCGACGGGTCGTCCTGTGCGGCCGGGTTCACGATGTCGTTCGCGCCGATCACCATCGACACGTCGGCCTCGGGGAAGTCGCCGTTGATCTCGTCCATCTCCAGCACGATGTCGTACGGCACCTTCGCTTCGGCCAGCAGCACGTTCATGTGCCCCGGCATGCGGCCCGCGACCGGGTGGATCGCGAAACGCACGTCGACGCCTTTCTCGCGCAGCAGCTTCGTCAGCTCGAACACCGTGTGCTGGGCCTGTGCGACGGCCATGCCGTAGCCGGGGACGATGATCACGCGCTTTGCATCGCGCAGCAGCTCGGCCGTCTCCGCCGCGCTCACCGCGACCGCCTCGCCGGCCGGCTGCGCGCCACCGCTCGCTGCGGCCGGTGCGCCCGCGCCGCTGCCGAAGCCGCCGGCGATCACGCTGATGAAGTTGCGGTTCATCGCGCGGCACATGATGTACGACAGGATCGCACCCGACGAGCCGACCAGCGCGCCGATCACGATCAGCAGGTCGTTGCCGAGCATGAAGCCGGTGGCCGCCGCCGCCCACCCCGAGTAGCTGTTGAGCATCGACACCACGACCGGCATGTCCGCGCCGCCGATCGCCATCACCATGTGCACGCCGAACAGCAGGGAGATCACGGTCATCACGACGAGCGGCAGCATGCCGTCCTGGATGCTTTCCGCATGCAGGAACGCGCGGCCGTAGTAGATCACGATCAGCAGCGCAGCCAGGTTCATCCAGTGCCGTGCCGGCAGCAGCAGCGGCTTGCCGCCGATCTTGCCCGACAGCTTGCCGAACGCGATGATCGAGCCCGCGAA
>NZ_JSZN01000002.1:0-121749 GCF_000801975.1 Burkholderia sp. A9
TCACGCTCGCGCACCTCGGCGTGCTGTTTCTCGACGAGTTGCCCGAATTCGACCGGCACGTGCTGGAGATGCTGCGCGAGCCGCTGGAAGCCGGTCGCATCACGATCTCGCGCGCGGCCCAGCAGGCCGACTTCCCCGCCGCGTGCCAGCTGATCGCCGCGATGAATCCGTGCCCGTGCGGCTGGCACGGCGATCCGTCCGGGCGCTGCCGCTGCTCGCCGGACGTCGCCACGCGCTACCTGCGCAAGCTGTCGGGGCCGCTGCTCGATCGCATCGACATCCAGATCGACCTGCCCGCGCTGTCGCCGGCCGAACTCGCATCACGTGCGACGGCGCCCGGCGAGCCGAGCGCCGCGGTCGCCGCGCGGGTCGCGCAAGCGCGTGCGCGGCAGCTCGACCGGCAGGGCAAGACGAATCACATGCTGAGCGGGCGCGAGACCGACGATCTGTGCCGGCCGACCGACGACGGCGAGCGGCTGCTGCGCGAGGCCGGCGAGCGCTTCGGCTGGTCGGCGCGCGCGTATTTTCGCGTGCTGAAGGTCGCGCGAACGATCGCCGACCTGGCCGGCGATCCGTTGCCGACGGCCGCGCAGATTGCCGAGGCGATCCGCTACCGGCGCGCGCTCACGGCACTGTGAGCGCGCGCGGAGGACAAAATCAGACTGTCAAGACTTGACTTATGCACAATTTCACGAATCCTGCCCCGGATCACGGTTCTCCGGCGCCCTTTCATCGAAAGATTCGTATGCATTTGTTTTGATTGAATTTTCCCAAACAGAACGCACGCTACGAAACGGCCCGGAAGGCCGTCCGGCGCAGCTTTGCGGGAGATTCAGCCAACTTTTCAACAAAGTTATCCACATGCATTGTGGATAGCCGAAAAATCCCCGCAAAATCCGGCGATTAGCGCCGAAAGCTGCGAATGAACTTTCAGTTGTCACAGCGTGTCTGAGCGCCCTCGCCGGCCGGCGTCAGTCGAGTTTGAACGAGCCGAAAAACTGGTCGAACTGTTCCTGCGCGAGCGGCCCGTCGGCGATCGCGACGGCCTGGTACGCATGCCGGCCGCGCGCCACGAGCCGCGCGACGATCGTCTTGTGCGAGTGGTCGCCACCGCTGGCCGCGCCCGCGATGCGCAGCTCGAGCCCGTTCACCGCGCCGCCGGCCGCGAGCGGCACTGGCACCGAGGCGGTCTGTGGCGTGCCCGCGAGGTTGCGCGACAGCCCGGCCTGCAGGAACGCGAGCGCCGCACGGCGCGTGTCGTCGCGGTCGTCGGGCAGCGTCAGCGTGCCGACCGCGAACACCGCGCCGTCGACGTGCGCGGCCTGCATCCGCATCGGCATCGACGCGCCGCCGACCGCCACCGGCTGGTCCTCGACGGTCGGCTTCGCCGGCAGGTCGATCGTGTAGCCGGCGTCGTTGTGCAACGTACGCCAGTCATATGACGGCGAGCACGCAGCCAGCACCGCGCTCACGCACGCGAGCGCGGCGAAGTGTCGCAGCGGACGAAAAAGGGGGCGCAACGGATCGATGACTTCCTTCGGCATGGCAGTGATAGGGACAGGCAAAACGCCCATTATCCGCCGAACCAGACACCCGGGATGTGTGGCGGCCGCCGGTACGCGCGCCGCATTCGCGCTAAAATAGGCGCCGAATTTCGACGTCCTTTGCATCGATCCGCGTCATCGACCGACTCCGAGAGCACCGCAGATGAACACCACGCCTCCCGCCCAGCGCCGCACCGGCCCCGCCCGCTACATCGTCGCGGCCGTCGTCGTCGCGGCCATCGCCGTTGCCGGCTTCTTCGCGTTCAACGGCAAATCGACCGTGCCGGACGCCACGTTCACGCTGCTGTCGGGCCAGAAGGTGTCGACGGCCGGCGACCTGAAGGGCAAGGTCTACCTCGTGAACTTCTGGGCGACGAGCTGCGCCACCTGCATGCAGGAAATGCCGCAGATGGTCGATACCTATAATCGCTTCAAGGGTCAGGGGCTGGAATTCGTCGCGGTCGCAATGAACTACGATCCGCCGATGTACGTCGCGAACTATGCGCAGACGCGCCAGCTGCCGTTCAAGGTCGCGCTCGACGACGGCAGCGTCGCGAAGCAGTTCGGCAACGTGCAGCTCACGCCGACCACCTTCGTCGTCGACAAGGACGGCAAGATCCTGAAGCGCTACGTCGGCGCACCGCAGTTCGCGGAACTCGACGCGCTGCTCAAGAAGGCGCTCGACAGCAACGCGGCCTAAGCGCCGCCCGTCCGCGCCACACAACAAGACGCGCAGGGCCGCACGCTGCGCCCTGCCCCGCACCACGGACCGCACGACCGGCCAGCCCGGTTCCGCGGTCCGTTTGTGTTTCAGCGCTCGGTTTCGCCTTTTGCCGACAGCCCGTAGCGCTTCATCTTCTCGTACAGCGTCGCCTTGCCGACATGCAAACGGTCGGCCGTCGCGGCGACCGCGCCGCCCGTCTGGTTCAGCGCCTCGGCGATCACCGCGCGCTCGAACTGCTCGATGCGCTCCTTCAGCGTCTGGTCGTTCTCGGCCTCGCCGGCATTCGCGCCGGCTTCCTGCGGCATGTCGGCGACGCCGAGCACGAAGCGGTCAGCCGCGTTGCGCAACTCGCGCACGTTGCCGGGCCAGTCGCGCTGCATCAGGCTCGCGCGCTGCCGGTCGGTCAGCACGGGAGCCGGCCGCCCGTAACGCACGGCCGCGTCGAGCATGAAGTGCTCGAACAGCGGCACGATGTCCTCGCGGCGCTCGGCGAGCGGCGGCAACGCGATCGTCACGACGTTGAGCCGGTACAGCAGGTCGCGCCGGAACGTGCCGGCCGCGACGAGCTCGCTCATGTCGCCTTTCGCGGCCGCGACGACGCGACAGTTCACGCGAATCGGCTGGTTCGAGCCGAGCCGCTCCAGCACGCCGTCCTGCAGCACGCGCAGCAGCTTCACCTGCAGCGCGAGCGGCATGCTTTCGATTTCGTCGAGGAACAGCGTGCCGCCGGACGCATATTCGAGCTTGCCGACGCGGCGCTTCGCCGCGCCCGTGAACGCACCCGGTTCGTAGCCGAACATCTCCGACTCGAACATCGGCTCAGGCAGCGCGCCGCAGTTCACCGCGATGAACGGCTTGTCGCGACGCGGCGACAGCTCGTGCAGGCTGCGCGCGATCAGCTCCTTGCCGGCGCCCGTGTCGCCGTTGATCAGCACCGACGCGTCGGTCGGCGCGACGTTCGCGATCAGCTTGCGCACCTGCTCGATCGCCGGGCTGCGGCCGATGATGCGCGGCGCGACGATGTTCTGCCCGGCCAGCTCGCGCCGCAGCGCATGGTTCTCGAGCACGAGCTCGCGCCGCTCCAGCGCGCGGCGCACCGTCTCGATCAGCCGCTCGGCCGCGAACGGCTTTTCGATGAAGTCGTATGCGCCGTCGCGCATCGCCTGCACGGCCATCGAGATGTCGCCGTGGCCGGTGACGAGGATCACGGGCACGTCGGGGACCCGCTCGCGGCACTGCGCGAGCAGGTCGAGCCCGCTCGCGCCGGGCAGCCGGATGTCGCTGACGATCACGCCGGCGGCTTCCGCGACGATCGCCTTGTCGGCCGCTTCGGCCGATTCGAACCCGACGACGTCGAACCCCGCGAGCTGGAGGCTCTGCACGCTCGCCCGGCGAACGAGCGCATCGTCTTCGATATAGATCACTTGCAGCCGGTTGGCCATCGTAGTCACTTGCTCCTGACGGGCCGCGCGGCGAGGTTGCGCGCGCGGCTGCGTTGATGCCGGTCGTTCGCCGACCGGGCTAGGGTCTGCTTGCCTGGTGCGAGCCCGCCGGCTCGGATACGGAGTCCGGATGATGCGTGCGTGCGCGACGCAGCGTCAAGACGAACAACGCGCCGCCGGACGGTGCATTGCGCGCAGTCAGCGCGCCGCCCGCGTCGCTCGCGATCGACGACGAGATCGCGAGTCCGAGCCCGAGCCCGCGCCCCATTTCCTTGGTCGTGAAGAACGGCTCGAACAACCGCGGCAGCAGGTCGGGCGCGATGCCGGAACCGTTGTCGCGCACCTCGATCGCGAGCGTCGCGACCGACACCGCGACCGTCACTTCGATCGCGGGTGCCGCGACACCCGCGACCGCGTCGAGCGCGTTGCCGAGCAGGTTGATCAGCACCTGCTCGAGGCGCAGGTCCTCGCAGCGGGCAACGAGTTCCGGATAGTCGCGCGCCAGGTCGAGCGGCGCATCGTGCGCGGGCGACACCGTCGCATCCTGCAGCGTCAGCGTGAGCCCGACACCGCGCAGCCGGTCGCCGAGCAGCGACAGCACGCTGCGCAGCGCGCGCACGACGAGCGCCTGCTCGTTGCGCGGTTTCGCGCGGCCGACGAACAGCTTCAGCTGGTTGGTGATCTTGCCCATCCGCTCGGTCAGCGCGGCGATCGCCTCGAGGTTCTCGCGCGCGGCCGCCTGGTCGCCGCGATCGAGCAGCACGCGCGTGTTGTCCGAGAAGCTGCGCAACGCCGCGAGCGGCTGGTTCAGTTCGTGCGTGATGCCGGCGGCCATCTGGCCGAGCGCGGCGAGCTTGCTCGCCTGGATCAGTTCGTCGTGCGCGGCGCGCAGTTCCTGTTCCGCGCGGATCCGGTCGCCGACTTCCTTCTGCAATTGCTCGTTCGCCTCCGACAGGTCGGCCGTGCGCTCCTCGACGCGCCGGTTCAGCTCCGCGTACGCCTGCTGCAGCAGCGCGCGGCCGCGGATCATCTCGCGCACGCGTGCGCGGCGCATCCGCCAGTAGAACGCGAGCAAGGCGACCGACACGAAGCCGAAGCCCGTGACGATCGTCGCATTGCGCGCGTCGGCGTCGATCGGCGCGAGCGGCGCGAGCGTGACGAGCAGCCAGTCGGGTTCGCCGATCCGCCGCTTGCTGGCCAGGAAGCGCGGCGCGCGCAGGCCGGGGCCTACGCCGGCCGCACCGAGGCGCACGATCTCCGCATCGGCGCCGAGCACCTGCTCGACGCGCAGCGGCAGCGGCGTGACGGGCTGCTGCGCGTACTGGCGCGTCTCGTAGATCGACGCGGCGACGGGCCCCGTCAACGGATGCAGCGTGTGATATTTCCATGCGGGCACGGACGACAGGAACACGACGCCGTGATCGTCCATGACGACGAGCGGCTCGGACGCGTCGGCGCCCTGGAACCATTCGAGATTGAGCTTCACGACGACGACGCCCGCGATCTTGCCGTCGCGCCACACCGGCTGCGAGATGTAGTAGCCGGGATCGCGCGAGATCGTGCCGATCCCGAAGAAGCGGCCGACCTGGCCGTTCAACGCGTCGATGAAATACGGCCGGAAGCGATATTCGATCCCGACGAAGCTGTCGGGCGCGCGCCAGTTGCTGGCGGCGACGCACAGGCCGTCCGCGCCGATCACGTAGGTGACGGTCGCGTGCGCGTGTTCGTTGAGATCTTCGAGATAGCGGTTCGCGCGTGCGGTGAAGTCGGCGCGCTTCGGCTCGGCGAGCAGGTCCTGCACGTACGGATGGCTGCCGAGCAGATAGGGCAGCGATTCGTAGCGATCGAGCGTGCTCTTGAGCGCGTTGGTGGTGCGGTCGACGCGCACCGCGGCGTTGCGCTGCAGCTCGGCGACGCCGCGCTGCCACGTGATGGTCCACGTCAGCGCGCACGCCGCCGCGAGCGCGGCGGCAAGCACGACGAGGATGAACAGGCGGCGCTTCACGGACGAGGCTTCCTGGCGATGCGGATCGCCTATTGTGTCATAGGGCTCCGCATCAACGCCCCGGTCGCCGCGCGGCGCGCCGCCTGCGGGCGGTGCCGCCGCCTGCTCCTTCATGATGTCAGACGCCGGCCGTCTCGGTCGTCGTGACCTCGCCGCCACCCTTCAGCGCCTGGCGCAGCTTGGTGCGGTCGAGCTCCTTCTCCCATGCCGACACGACGACGGTTGCGACACCGTTGCCGACGATGTTGGTCAGTGCACGGCATTCGCTCATGAAGCGGTCGATGCCGAGGATCAGCACCATGCCCGACAGCGGGATCGTCGGCACGACGGCGAGCGTCGCGGCGAGCGTGATGAAGCCCGCGCCCGTGACACCGCTCGCGCCCTTCGACGTCAGCATTGCGACCGCGAGCAGCGTGAGCTGCTGCATCCACGTCAGTTCGATGTTGGTCGCCTGCGCGATGAACAGCACGGCCATCGTCATGTAGATGTTGGTGCCGTCGAGGTTGAACGAGTAGCCGGTCGGCACGACGAGGCCGACGACCGAACGCGAGCAGCCTGCCTTCTCGAGCTTTTCCATCAGCTGCGGCAGCGCAGCTTCCGACGAGCTCGTGCCGAGCACGATCAGCAGCTCTTCCTTGATGTAGGACACGAAGCGGATGATCGAGAAGCCCGTGAAGCGCGCGATCGTGCCGAGCACGACCAGCACGAACACGACCGACGTCAGGTAGAACGTGCCGATCAGCTTGAGCAGCGGCACCAGCGAGCCGACGCCGTACTTGCCAATCGTGAACGCCATCGCGCCGAACGCGCCGATCGGCGCCAGCTTCGTGACGATGTGCACGATGCCGAACAGCACGCGCGTGAGGCCGTCGATGAAGTCGGTCACGACCTTGCCGCGCTCGCCGAGGTGCGCGAGCACGCTGCCGAACAGCAGCGCGATCAGCAGGATCTGCAGGATTTCGCCCTGCGCGAACGCATCGACCATCGTGTTCGGGATGATGTGCATCAGGAAGTCGACCGTCGACTGCCCGTGCGCCTTCGCCGCATACGATGCGACTTCCTTGCCGTTCAGCGTCGCCGGATCGATGTTGAAGCCGACGCCCGGACGCAGGATGTGCGTGGCCGCGAGGCCCAGCATCAGCGCGAAGGTCGACACGATCTCGAAGTACAGCAGCGCCTTGCCGCCGACGCGGCCCACCTTCTTCATGTCCTCCATGCCGGCGATGCCGGTGACGACCGTACAGAAGATGATCGGGCCGATCACCATCTTGATCAGCTTGATGAAGCCGTCGCCGAGCGGTTTCATCTCGGTGGCGAGCGCCGGGTAGTAGTGGCCGAGGATCACGCCGACGATGATGGCGAAGATCACCTGCGCGTAGAGCACTTTGTAGAAGGGTTTCTTCTTCACGATGGTTCCTGCTGAAGTAGATGAGCCGGTGGAAACGGCGTCACGCGCGCGGACGAATGTCTCAGGGGAAAAGTCACCCGCCCGCGCGGCTGCCGTGCCGCAACAAGCGATGCCTCAGGACGTCCGGAGGGGGTGGAAGGCAGTGGTCATCGATTGTCTCCTTGGTTTAATAGTCAGGCCGGGGGGATGGCCGTGCTTTTCATATTGCAAGGTCGATGCCAGGCTTCCAGAACCCCTCAAGGCATTGTTTTCATTGTATTTCTCATAATGCGGCAGGCAAGGAAATCCGGGATTCCGGATTTCCGGAAAATATCCGTCCGGCGATCCGGACGGATTCGGGGGTCCGTTGGAGCCTGAGCGGCGGGGATAGCTGCGTCGACATTTACGCGATTGACCACAGTGATGTGTCTCGTCAGATCGAATACCCGACCCTGTTCGTGCTTCCGCGGTCATCATGGCAGCAGTGAACCGGCCCCTTGTTCTTGTCTCATTCTTCAAGCAGTTTTATAGATTCGAGGATTTCCATAAAAATGTCGTAGCTCAACCCTGCATCAAGATCGAAGTCTCCGCCTCGGCGCACCAGGCAATATTGACTCATTGCTACTGTTTCTTTCGCGTTCCCAACGATTAACCTGATACATCGGTGCCGATTATCAAATCTCCCGCAATAATCAGGGCTCGATACGACGCCCCGGTTATTTTTGTAAGAATCCTCCGCAATCCAACCTCTCCAATTTGCCCCCGCGACCTCGGATATATGCGTCGCGCCAGATAATCCACATTCCTTTTCTTCCAATTCGCTTACCGAGATGACAGATCCATTTTCAATTCGACGCAAACCACTTCCGTTGAGTGAATTCAAAACACTATCAAGATCACGCCTGTAGATGTGTAATGTTGGCAATTTTTCTAGTAGATTAGGATTTTTCCGACCACCGACTAAAGAACCGATCAGCATGGTTGCTCCATTTTGCTCGCGATACGAATCCACACACGGGCTCACCTCGTAATCAGCAACGGGAGCAAGGGCCGTCGGAAGGCTAAGTGACAGACCACAGTTCTGATAAAAACCATAACGCCGCATCGACTCGCGACCTTCCGAGACAGAAAGTCCAAAAAATAACAAACAAATGATTACCGACAAGCGCGAAATACATCGCCTAAAATTAACCATAGCCAATACATTTTTGCGCATTTATTTTCCTTGAATTTTATTAACAGACAACACGCAATTTATCCCTCAATTTGCCTTTTTAATATTGAGCTTGACGGCATAATTTCATCATCATCAAAAATGAAGTAGATGTATTTGAAAAATTCTTGCCGCTCTAGCAATCCTGCACTTCCGCCATTCACCGGAGTTGTAATTGCTGACACATTGATGTCGGTCATGCCTAGATCGGCTCGTCGATGGATGTTCATACCGCTCCGGAGAGCACCGGTATTTGGCGACACCATCATCTTGCTTGTCCAAAAGTACCCAGCCGAGTCTGCCGCGACAGACGGATCTTTTGCCAACCTAAGCGGGTTGGGATCTGTCAAGAAATCGGCATTGCGGAACTCGCCATAGACTTTATAGCCATTACGGCCGGTGAGGTGAATCAGTCCGCGCCCCCGAAAGCGGGGTCCATCGCCCAGTTGGGTATTCCCTAAACTTTGAGCTTTCGCGCGAATTTCCCCAGGTCGTTGCAATACATAGGCAGGACGATCCCTTCCTCTCAGAAACCCCATAGCCTGTAACCAAGCACGCTTATTGTCGTAATCCTCGCCGGCCTCTACTGGCGTTAAACCTTCGTACATGGTACGAAAGTAGCGCTCGCCACCTTTCTCAACAGTCGATTTAAAAGCACCGCTCTCCTTGTATATTTGCGCCAGGAAATGAGCTTGCCTCAGCGGAGTGACAAATCCATATTTCAACCACATGCGATTTATAGCCATGTGCATGTTTTGCGGCATGAAGCCATCTCCGCCATTACCACACGTCCAGCGACCCCAAGCAATTGACCATGGGATCGCCCCTCCTGCATTTGGGGAGGAGCGCCGAGGCAAGGTTTGCGCCAACTCACGTGTACTGCGCCAACTGCAACGTTTCAATGCATCAATAAGCCTCACCGGATGAAAGTGATAGTGCTCTTTATCCAGTGTCAGCCCTTTCGCCACCGCGTCCTCCCAAAACGCCAAGGCGTGGTGATGGCGCTTGAGCCTTTCATACGCCGGGGCACCCAAGCACATCGGAAACACAATGTTTGCAACGGCGCTCTCTCCTTCGGAGCCTTTCAGCCAACTCCAGCGCTTGTCGAAGTCATCGCGCGCCCACTCGGAGGGCATCTTGACCACGCAGTAACTCAAGCGCTCGCGCATTTCGCCGGTCTGCGCTTTAGCGTAGGTGCGAATCAGCCGACCACGATATTCGGTAGCGGCGTCGATGACGGTGGCCGCATCTCGCGGCACGTTGCCAGGACCAGGCAACCCCGGGACGGGATGCTGTGCTGGCCGGCGGGGCTCGATCAGGTCGAGCAATTGCATCGAGTCGCAGCGGCTGTTGCCGTCGGTATCGTCATCGATAAACGTCCAGCCTTGCCAATGGGGAAAGTCAGCGTCGCTGTACACCTTGACGCCGGCGCGATTGAGGTCGACGAAGGCGGTCGTGTTCGCGTCGATGGCGATCTTGCGAAAGTGCGGCAGGCGGCCCTCGTGCAGATCCGAGGCGGCGGGCGCGTCGGATCCAAGGATGCGCCCGAAGCGCAGCATCTCGTAGCCAGCGCTGGGGCATCCGGGGTAGGTGACCACCGCTGTCTTGTAAAGGTTATAGCCCCCTTGGGGTTCAGACTCTCTACCCCTGCGCTCGCCGCTGACGTCACGCGTAATCAGAGTAATGTCGCCGCGCGCCTCGCTCAGGGTGACGATCAGTGCTTCCTTGGTTCGGCCGATGGGCTGTACCGTCCACTGCGCCCACACCTCGGCGGTCAGATCATCGGGCGGCGTCGCGGCCGCCCCATAGACCGCAGGCACGCGGATGGTGCGCTGTGCATTCGTGGGCAAGGCAAGCGGTTGCTTTCCTGCTTGCGGGGCTGATGCCATGGCTGCTTGGTAAGCGCCGGTGACCCTCGGCCACCAATCGCCAGCTTGCGCCTCGGTTTTGCCGTTGAGCGCGAGAATCCGCGCCGGCGTAGTCCGGAAGCGCTGCGCGACGCTTTCGAGGGTATCGTTGGCGGCGCCCAAAGTGGAATTGAAGGCCCGCACCACATATTTCCGGGTTTCAGTACGAGGATTGACCGCGTATAGGAGCGCGCCGGCGGGAACCACGATGTGCATGTCGCCCCAGACACAGTTGCGCCGCCCTTCGTCGTCCTTCAGCTTGCCTTCGCTGCGTCCCATCAGTTTTGCCACGTTCGCTTTGTCCGCGACGATTTCGAAGTGGATGCGGTTGGGCTTGCCGTAGATGTCGCCAGCTTGGCCGATCGGGTCCTTGCGATACACCTTGTCCCCCTTCTTCCAGTCCGCCTTCGCCACGGTGCTCAGGTGCTGGTAGATCGAATAAAAGGCCACCTCGACGCCCTCACCGATTTCGGTCTTGTGCTTGAGGATGACGACACCGTTGCTGGTCCAGCCGGCGTAGTAGTACAGGGGGTTGGCGTCGCGTTCTGCCCCGCTTGGCGTTTGCGTCGGCTTGGGAGCACTGGGGCGGGCGAATACGATTTCACCATCGGCGATGGCGCGCACCGGCTCTGGATTCGCGTCGCCACCTGGCGCGACCAGATGCACGCCGCCGTGCCAGCCGAACTGGTGGCTGACGGGGAAGGTGCCTTTGCCGCTCTTTTCCCCCAGACCGAATGTCCCGTCGTTCTGGTCCTCGTCGGTCCGCGGTTGAGGCGAGCGCAAGAAAGGAAAGCTGATGAGCATGGTGGGTTCCTGGGAGTTACTCGGAGAGCGGCAGGTCAGTCGGGTCGGTGGGCTCGCCAGGCAGCGGGGTGCCGTCGATGCCTAAGCGGTTGCCACGACCGATGCTGTCGCCTGTCAGCGGGCCCTTGAACCGCGTCACCACGGCGTCGAGAGTGATACCGCCGTCGTCCAGCGTGATCGTGCCGCCCGGGCCGCGCAGGCGGAATACCTCGCCGGCTTGCAGCTCGACGACCTTGGTGCGTTGGCGAATGGCCTGTCCCGCCTCAAGCTCGGCATGGCCCTGCACGCGCTGTTCCAGATGCCCGCCAATATCGACCGTGTGATTGGCGGCGGTCTTGTCGCGACGATGGTTGCCAACCTCCTCCGTGCGGTCCTTGGCTGTGTGAATGGTGTGGTTGCGGCCGATGCTCAGGAGGTCGTCCTGCCCGATGTCGTGGCGGCGGTCCTGGCCGATGGTGACCTGCTCGTCGTGGCCCACGGTATCTTTGCGGTCGTTGCCGATGGCGATGGTTTCGTCGTGCTCGACCTGCTCGCTGCGGTCGTTACCGACGAAGGTGGTTTCGTCGTGATTGACATGGACGTTCTGGTCTTTCTGCGCGTGGACGTAGATTTCCTCCTGATCCGCCTCGTCCTCGAAGCGCAGTTCGTTGTAGCCGTCGCCCTTGTGCGTCTGGCTTCTGATCGTCATCCGCGTCTTGTGACGGGGCAGTTCGTACGGCGGCAACTGCAAGCGGTTGTACGCCCGCCCGATGATGAGCGGCTGTTCCGGATCGCCATCCAGGTTGACCACGATCACTTCCTGCCCGATGCGCGGGATCGCCATATGCCCCCACGTCGCGCCGGCCCAGTTCTGCGCGACCTGGATCCAGCACGAGCTGTGCTCGTCGTGCTTGCCCTCGCGATCCCATGGGAACTGCACCTTCACCCGGCCGTACTCGTCGGTGTAGATCTCTTCGCCTTCCGGGCCGACCACCGTCGCCGGCTGCGGGCCGTCGATGCGCGGGCGCGGCAGCGGCTCGGCACGCCATTCCGCATCGTCGGGCACCAGCACGGCTTCGTAGCGGTAGTGCGTGCCCTGCTGCGCGTCGGCACCCTCCTCTGCCTGGCTGGTGTATTGCTTGCCGTGATGGACGATGCTGATCGGACGCCAGCCGCGGTTCATGTCTTCGCGCGGGTGGCCGGTGAGGTCGAACGCGATGCCCGGCTGCAGGCGCGCATCGTCGCCGCTCACACTGGCCATACGCGCGTCGCGGCGGTGGCCGCGCAGGCGGTCTTGCGTGAAGGCCTTGCCGCTGGCTTCGTGCTTGTAGCGGCCCGGATAGTCGTAGCGCGCGTAGCTGCGGCCCTGGTGATCGAGGTCGGTGCCATCGCGCGGGTACTCGTGCGGGAAGCGTGGGCTCTTGAACGTGTAGTCGCGCTGCACCTGACGCGCGGTGCGTACGTTCTCCGTATAGGCGAAGGTGCGCAAACTGGGCTGCGGCTGATCGCCACCGGGCGTCGGGTTATACAGCACTGGCTCGCCTTGCTGCCGGCCGAAGATAAACAGGCGATCACAGTGAATCAGGCGATGCCCGTCGGCCTTGTGCTGGAAGGCGTAGAAAAAGCCCTCTTCGCGCAGGATGCGCTCGGTGAAGTCGTAGTCGGTATCGCCGGCCTGCACGCAGTACTCGCGCGCCAGATGCTCGGCGGTGACGCGCTGCTCGTAGTCCAGCGTTTGATTGTGTGCCTTGAGCACGGCCGTCGCGATCTCCGGCACGCTCAGGGTCTGAAAGATGCGCCAATCCGACGACAGCTTCAGACGCGCCAGGCGCGGCTCGACCACCGCGGAGTACCGGGTCCGTCGAAACCCCGTCTCGCCTTGGGCCAGCGATGAGATGGCGCCGTGGACATAACGCACCGGCAGCCCGCCCTGCCAAATCGTGAGCAGGCCATTGCGGTCGAGCACCTGGCCGAAGTCGATGGCGGGATTCGCGCTGGCCAATTCCACCTGCAAGAGGAAGGTCTCGGACAAGCCTTCGTGCAAAGTGAACTCCACCACCTCGAACGACTCGTCGCCGGCGGTGAAGGTAAAGCGCAGATCGGATTGGATAACCATATTCAAGCTGTTCGCTAAACGCCAAGCAGCAACGATTGACTATCGCAAGATCCACGTCTATTGGACGAATCCGAAAGTAGAGTTTCTTCGAGACGCGGCTTCCTGCAGATCCGGCCAGCATCGCTCACAAGTACCGCCTGTCCTGACCACTACCTCCGCGCCCCCCTCAAAAAAACAAAACCCCGGAAGATCGCAATCCGCCGGGGTTCCAACGCCATCGAACGACGAAGACGAATCAGTGCTGCACGGCCCGGCTCGCCAGCACGCCCGTCTGCGCGTAGAACTCCTGCTGCTCGAACGCAGCACGCTCGCGCCGCGCGCACTCGCCGCGGTCCGCGAGCGAGCCGACGACGATCCCGATGAACGCGAGCGGCACCGACACGAGCGCCGGGTTGTCGAGGAACACCGGCGCGTGCGCGTGGTGCAGCACGTCGACCCACACCGACTTCGACAGCACCGTGAGCGTGACCGCCGACGCGAGGCCGAGGCCACCGCCGAGCACCGCGCCGCGCGTCGTCATCCCGCGCCAGAAGATCGACATCGCGAGCACCGGGAAATTGGCGCTGGCGGCCACCGCCGCGACGAGGCCGACCATGAACACGACGTTCACGTGCTCGAACAGGATCGACAGCGCGATCGCGATCGCCGACAACCCGATCGTCGCCGCGCGCGAGATGCGCATCTCCAGCCGTTCGTCGGGTTTGCCGCGCGCCCACATTTGCGCATACAGGTCGTGCGAGATCGTGGTCGCGCCGGCGAGCGTCAGCCCGGCGACCACCGCGAGGATCGTCGCGAACGTGACCGCCGCGATGAAACCGTAGAACCAGTTGCCGCCGACCGCCTGCGCAAGCTTCACCGCGACCATGTTCGAGCCGCCGAGCAGGTCGTGCGTCAGGTTGAAGGTGCCGTTCGCGCCGAGCCGAAAGAATTCCGGATGCTGCGCGAGCAGCACGATCGCCGAAAAGCCGATCACGAAGGTCAGCAGATAGAAGTAGCCAATGAAGCCGGTCGCGTACAGCACCGACTTGCGCGCCTCCTTCGCGTTCGGCACCGTGAAGAAGCGCATCAGGATGTGCGGGAAACCGGCCGTGCCGAACATCAGCGCGATGCCGAGCGACAGCGCGTTGGCCGGATCGCGGATCAGCTTGCCGGGCCCCATGATGGACAGCGCGCCCGGATGCACGGCCACCGCGCGGCGGAACATCTCGTCGACGCTGAAACCGAATTCGCCGAGCGCGAGCAACGCGAGCACGGTCGCGCCGCACAGCAGCAGCACGGCCTTGATCACCTGCACCCAGGTGGTCGCGGTCATCCCGCCGAAGAACACGTAGACGACCATCAGCACGCCGACGATCAGCTCGGCGGTGCCGTACGACAGCCCGAACAGCAGCTGGATCAGCTTGCCCGCGCCGACCATCTGCACGACCAGGTACAGCACGACGATCGTCAGCGCGTTCGCGGACGTCAGCAGCCGGATCGGCCGCTGCGCGAAGCGGTACGCAACGACGTCGACGAACGTGAACTTGCCGAGGTTGCGCAGCGGTTCCGCGATCAGGAACATCACGAACGGCCAGCCGACCAGGAAGCCGATCGAGTAGATCAACCCGTCGAAGCCGAACATGAACACCATCCCCGACAACCCGAGGAACGATGCGGCCGACATGTAGTCGCCCGCGATCGCGAGCCCGTTCTGCAGCCCGGTGATGCCGCCGCCGGCCGTGTAGAAGTCGCGGGTCGAGCGCGTGCGCCGCGCGGCCCAGCGCGTGAGCGCGAGCGTCGCGAACACGAACGCGAAGAACATTCCGATCGCGACCGGGTTCAGTTCGACCTTGTCGGGCATCGGGCCCGCGACGGCGGTCGCATGGGCGGCGGAGGAAACGAGAACGGCCAGTGCGCCGAGCGCAATCGAGGTGCGTCGCATGTCGGCCTCCGTCACGAACGCTGCAGGATGGCGTCGACGCGGCGGTCGAACGCGCGGTTCGCGCGCAGCACGTAGCACGCGGTCAGGCCGATCGCGACCAGGATGATCGCGACGCCCGCGGCGATCCCGACCGTCGTCGTCGCGCCACGGTACAGCGGTGCAGCAAGCACGTGCGGCGCGAGCGCGACGAGCAGGATGAAGCCGTAGTAAGTGGCGATCATCAGCGCCGTCAGCGTGAAGCTGAAGCGGCGCCGCGCACGTACGAGCTGCTGGTAGTCACGGCGCGCCGTGACCGATTCGATGACGGAAAGCTCCATGGTGTCTCCAATATCGTCTCGTCATATCGCGAGAACTGTCTTGTGGATGGTCGGCGCGTCGACTGCTCCGCCCGCGCCGCGGCGGCAAGACATGAATCGCGTTACACGATGCGCTCAGCACGCAGGCGCGCCAACGCGTCGGCCGACAGCCCGAGCCAGCCGCCGAGCACGTCGTCCGTATCGGCGCCGAGCACCGGCGGCGCACCGCGCACCGGCAGGCGTGCGCCATCGAAGCGATACGGCGGCGCGAGCACATCGACGCCGCCCGCGACCGGATGCGGCTGCCGCGTGACGAGGCCCGCGCGGGTCGCACGTTCGGACGTCAGCGCGTCGTGCAGCCCGAGCACTTCGCCGCACGGGATGCCCGCCTCGGCCAGCGCCGCCAGCAGCGTCGCGCGCGGCCTGCGTGCGAGTTCGCGGCGAATCTCGGGCAGCAGTTCGGTGCGATTCTCCGAGCGACCGAGGTTGGTCTTGTAGCGTTCGTCCGCGGCGAGATCAGGCCGCTCGATCGCGTCGCAAAAACGCGCGAACTGCGGGTTGTTGCCGACCGTGATCACGAGCGGGCCATCGGCCGCATCGAACACGCCGTACGGCACGATCGACGGATGCGCGTTGCCGTAGCGCGGCGGATCCTCGCCCATCAGCAGCGCATCGAGCCCGTAGTACGCGGTGATCATCAGCCCGCAGTCGAACAGCGCCATCTCGATGCGCCGTCCGCGCCCCGTCGCATGACGCTCGTACAGCGCGGCGAGAATCGCCTGCGCCGCATACATGCCGGTGAACAGGTCGACCGCCGCGACGCCGAACTTCAGCGGCGGCTGGTCGGCCTCGCCGTTCAGCGCCATCAACCCGGCCTCGCCCTGCACGACGAGGTCGTAGCCGGGCCGCGCGGCCTCCGGGCCCGAGCGGTCATAGCCCGAGATCGCGCAATGCACGAGCCGCGGATTCAGCTCGGCCAGCGCGTCGTAGCCGAGCCCGAGCTTTTCCGCGCCGCCGAACTTGAAGTTGTGGATCAGCACGTCGGCCTGCGCGGCCAGCTCGCGCGCGAGACGCTGCCCTGCTTCGGTCTGCAGGTCGACGCAGATCGATCGCTTGCTGCGGTTCACGCTGTTGAAGTAGGTCGTCTCGGTATCGCCGATCCGCAGCCCCCAGTCGCGGGTGTCGTCGCCGCGCGCCGGATGCTCGACCTTGATCACTTCCGCGCCGAAATCGGCGAGTACCATCGCGCTCCACGGGCCCGCGAGCACGCGCGAGAAATCGAGCACCTTCACGCCGGCCAGCGGCAACGCGCGCGGTTCGTTCGTCATCCTTGTCTCCTCCATTCGCGTGTTTCGCTGTTACTGTTTCGACAGCGCGATATAGCGTGCGAGATGGTGATCCTCGTCGCCGAGCTGGTGATCGATCATCACGAGCCGCTTCGCGTAGTGCGACAGCGGCAGCTCCCACGTCATCCCGATCCCGCCGTGCAGCTGGATGCTCTCCTCGGCGACCAGCGTGCCGATCCGGCCGATGCTGGTCTTGGCCGCCGCGAGCGCGCGCTCGCGCACCACGCGCGGCGCGTCGAGCTGCGCGGCCGCGTTGATCACCGTCGAACGCGCCTGCTCGACTTCGAGCAGCAGGTCGGCCATCCGGTGCTGCAGCGCCTGGAAGCTGCCGATCGGCAAACCGAACTGCTTGCGCGTGCGCAGGTAGTCGAGCGTGTGCGCCTTCGCGACCTCCATCGCGCCGAGCGCCTCCGCCGACAGCGCGAGCAGACCGTAGCCGAGCACGCGTTCGAGCAGCGCCGCGCCCGCTTCGCCGTCGTGAGCGTCTGGCGCGCCGAGCGCGGCATCGGCCGGCAGCGCAACGCGCTCGAAGCGCACTTCGGCCGCGCGGCCGCCGTCGATCTTCTTGTAGTCGCGCAGCGACACACCCGGCGCGTCGGCAGGCACGACGAACAGGCCGATGCCGGCCGCATCGTCGTCGCGGCCCGACACGCGCGCACTGACGACGAAGAACGCCGCCTGCGTGGCCTGGTCGACGACGCCCTTCGCGCCCGTCAGCACCCAGCCGTCGCCGGCACGTTCGGCGCGCGTGCGCACGGTCGTCAGTTCGTAGTGCGAGCCCGGCTCGTCGTGTGCGAACGCGGCGCTCGCGCTGCCGTCGATCAGCGCGGCCAGCCGCTCGCGATGCGCGTCGCCGCCGGCGAGCGACAACGCGCGACCCGCGAGCAGCGCGCCGAGGAACGGCTCGACGACCAACCCGCGCCCGAGGCATTCGAACACCACGGCGATGTCGAAGCCCGCGCCGCCGAAGCCGCCATCGGCTTCTGGAAACAGCGCGCCGACCGCGCCGAGTTCAGCGAAGCGCTGCCACATCGCGCGATCGAACCCTTCGGCCGACTGCGCGATGCGGTCGCGCACCGGGAACGCGTACTGTTCGGCGATGAAGCGGTTCAACGTATCCGCCAGCATCCGGCGGTCTTCTGTGTGCTGGAAATCCATCGTCGCGTCCCTCGTTACAGCCCGAGCATCATCTTCGCGATGATGTTCTTCTGGATCTCGTTCGAGCCGCCGAAAATCGACAGCTTGCGGTTGTTGAAATACTGCTGCGCGGCGCTCGCGGCCTCGTCCGGGCCGATCGGCTCGCCGCCGCCATCCGCATGCTCGCCGTCGAGCGCGGCCTCGACGAACGGCTGCGCGTACGGCCCCATCGCGCGCCGCATCAGCGCCGTGATCTCCTGGCGGATCTGCGTGCCGCGGATCTTCAGCATCGAGCTTTCCGCACCCGGCACGCCGCCGCCCGCGACGGCGGCCAGCACGCGCAGGTTGGTCGTGCGCATGTTCTCGAGTTCGATTTCGACGCGCGCGACGCGGGCCGCGAAGAACGGATCGTCCGCGAGCGGCCGGCCGTTCTTGGTCACCTTCGCGGCGACCGCGCGCAGCCGGTCGAGCGCGGCCGTCGAGAAGCCGATCCCGGCGATGTTGGTGCGCTCGTACGTGAGCAGGTATTTCGCGTAGGTCCAGCCGCGGTTCTCTTCGCCGACCAGGTTCTCCACGGGCACGCGCACGTCGGTGAAGAACACTTCGTTCACCTCGTGCTCGCCGTCGAGCGTGATGATCGGGCGCACTTCGACGCCCGGCGTGTTCATGTCGATCAGCAGGAAGCTGATGCCCTCCTGCTTGCGCACGTCGGTCGCGGTGCGCACGAGACAGAAGATCATGTTCGCGTAGTGGCCGAGCGTGGTCCACGTCTTCTGGCCGTTCACGACGTAGTGACTGCCCTGCGCGTCCACACCGCGCACCGCGCTCGTCTTCACCGCCGCGAGATCGGAACCGGCGCCCGGCTCCGAATAGCCCTGGCACCACCAGTCGGTGCCGTCCAGGATGCGCGGCAGCCAGTGGCGCTTCTGCGCTTCGTTGCCGTACTTGATCAGCACGGGCCCGAGCATGTTGACGCCGAACGGCACGATGCGCGGCGCACCCGCGAGTGCGCATTCGTTGTCGAACAGGAACTTCTGCGCGACGCTCCAGCCGGGGCCGCCGTATTCGCGCGGCCAGTGACTCGCGAGCCAGCCGCGTGCATTGAGGATCGCGTGCCATTCGCGCATGTCGTCACGCGTGAGATGCAGGCCGCCCTTCACCTTGCGCGCGATGCGCTCCGGCAGTTCGGCGGCGAGGAAGCGCTGCACGTCGGCGCGGAACGCTTCCTCTTCGGGTGTGAAATTGAGGTCCATCGTGGGTCCGTTGCGAATGCGGTTGGCGTTCAGTCGATGCGGTTCAGGCTCGCGAAATCCGCGCCGCGCTCGACCAGCTCGACGATCAGCGGCGAAGGCTTCCAGAACAGCGGATCCTCCTGCGCGAACGCACGGATGTCGGCGAGCACGTTCGCGAGGCCGACCGTGTCCGCGTAGTGCATCGGGCCGCCGCGATAGCGCGGGAAGCCGTAGCCGTACAGGAACACCGCGTCGACGTCGAGCGGGCGCAGCGCGATCTTCTCGTGCACGACGTTTGCGCCTTCGTTGATCATCGCGGCGAGGTAGCGGCGCAGGATCTCGTCGTCGGTGAACGTGCGCGGCGTAATGCCCTGCTTCGCGCGCTCGTCGGCGACGATGGCCTCGACTTCCGGGTCCGGCGTGCCGACGCGCGCGCCGTCCGGATACAGGTAGTAGCCGCGCCCGGTCTTCTGCCCGAACCAGCCGCGCTCGCACAGCCGGTCGGAAATCTCCACGTAGCGCGCGCGCGGGTCGCGCGTCGCCGCACGGCGCTTGCGGGTCGCCCAGCCGATGTCGCCGCCCGCGAGGTCGACCACCTGGAACGGCCCCATCGGGAACCCGAATTCACGCACCGCGCGATCGATCTGGTACGGCGACGCGCCGTCTTCCATCAGGTAGTCGGCCGCGGTGCGGTAGACCGCGAGGATCCGGTTGCCGATGAAGCCGTCGCACACGCCTGCACGCACCGGCGTCTTCTTCAGCTGCTTCGCGAGCGCGAACGCGGTCGCGACGACGTCCGCACTCACGCGCGCCGGCACGACGATCTCGAGCAGCTTCATCACGTTGGCCGGCGAGAAGAAATGCAGGCCGATCACGTCGGCCGGCCGGTCGATGCTGGCCGCCAACTCGTCGATGTCGAGATACGACGTGTTGGTCGCGAGCACCGCGCCCGGCTTGCACGCGCGCGCGAGTTCGGCGAACACCGCCTTCTTCACGGCCATGTCCTCGAACACGGCCTCGATCACCACGTCGGCCTGCGCGAGCGCGTCGTACGACGTGCTGCCCTTGAAGCGCGCGAGCCGCGCCGCGTGCGCGGCCGGGGTCATCCGGCCCTTCGCGACGAGGCCGTCGTAGACCTTCTCGACATGCGCGCGGCCGCGCGCGAGCGATGCTTCATCGCGTTCGATCATCGTCACCGGCAGCCCGGCGTCGAGCGCCGCGACCGCGATCCCCGCGCCCATCGTGCCGCCACCGACCACGCCGAGCCGCTCGACCGGACGCGCGCTCGCGCGGCGCGCCTCCGGCACCTTCGCGGCCTCGCGTTCCGCGAAGAACGCATGCACGAGGCCCGCGCGCTGCGGACTGTCGATGCATTGCAGGAACAGGCTGCGTTCGAGCTTCATTCCCGCGTCGAACGCGTGCGTGAGCGTGGCCTCGACCGCGTCGACGATCTTCGCCGGCGAGAACAGGCCACGCGACTTCTTCGGCAGTTCGGCGCGCGCCGCATCGATCGCGGCCTGCGCGGCCGCGCGATCGGCGAGCCCCTGCGCATCGCGGGTGCGCCTTGCCGGCGCGCCGAGCGACACGAGTTCCTGGGTGTACGCGAGACCTTCGGCGAGCGTGTCGTCGCTGTGCGCGACGCGATCGACGAGGCCGAACGCGAGCGCTTCGTCGGCGCTCACGTGGCGCCCCGTCAGCATCAGGTCGAGCGCGGCCTGGGCGCCGATCAGGCGCGGCGTGCGCTGCGTGCCGCCCGCGCCGGGCAGCAGACCGAGCGTGACTTCGGGCAGCCCGAGCCTGGTGCCGGGTACCGCGAGCCGGTAATGCGCGGCGAGCGCGACCTCGAGGCCGCCGCCGAGCGTCGCGCCGTGCAGCGCGACCACGACCGGCTTCGCGCTCGACTCGATCCGCTCGCATACGTCGGGCAGCGACGGCGGCACCGGCGGCTTGCCGAATTCGCGGATGTCGGCGCCCGCAATGAAGTTGCGGCCGGCGCCGACGATCAGCACCGCGCGGATCGCGTCGTCGGCCTGCGCGGCGTCGAGCGCGTCGGCGAGGCCGCGCCGCACGTCGGCGGACAGCGCGTTGACGGGCGGATGGTCGATCGTGACGACGAGCACCTTGTCGCGCCGTTCGCGCGTGACGGTGCCCGCTCGGGAGGGTTCGGGGGAAGTGGTTGAATTCATGGGGTCTCCAGTGCGGTGCGCCGGGCGGGAGCCGCGGGACGGGTCGGCGGTGCCGGTTCCCGATCCGCGTCCCGCGCGGCGGGAAACAATCCGGCGTGCGTGCCGATCATGACTCGATTCTCGATTGATCGAGATTCATTGACAATTCCCGCGCGCCTTTACAAGCTGTCAAGTCTGACTTGACACTGAATGCTTTCGAACCATTAAACGGGACAGACCAGGAGACACCGGGCATGGACCTGAACGCGCTGACGCTGCTGGTCGAGATCCTCGACGCGGGCAACCTGAGCAAGGCCGCGCAACGGCTCAAGATGAGCCGCGCGAACGTCAGCTACCGGCTGAACCAGCTCGAGCGCTCGATCGGCCAGCAGCTGGTGCGGCGCACCACGCGCCGCATCGAGCCGACCGAGATCGGGCTGAAACTGTACGAGCACGGCCGGCGCATCCGCAACGAGCTGCTCGCCGCGCAGGAATCGGTGACGACGCTCGGCCAGGACCTGCAGGGCCGCGTGCGGCTGTCGGTGCCGAGCGGCTACGGACAGATGGTGATGTCCGAATGGCTGCTCGCGTTCAAGCGGCTGCATCCGGGCATCGTGCTCGACGTGGTGTTCGAGAATCGCGTGGAGGACCTGATGCGCGACGAAGTCGACATCGCGATCCGCGTGATGTCCGAGCCGCCGCAGAACCTCGTCGCGCGCGACATGGGCGCGGTGCGCTACGTCGCGTGCGCGTCGCCCGCGTTCGCGGCCGCGCACGGGATGCCCGCCAACCTCGGCGCGCTGGCCGCCGCGCCGGTCGTCACGGCGACGGTGCTGGGCCGGCAGCTGCGGATCGCCGCGTATCTCGGCGACGAGCGCCACGAGGTGCTGCTCGAGCCCACGCTGATTTCGGAGAACTTCCTGTTCCTGCGCCAGGCGATCCTCGCCGGGATCGGCGTCGGCATCGTACCCGACTACGTGATGCAGGACGACATGCGGCGCGGCACGGTCGTCACGTCGCTGGACGCGTACCGGCTCAGCATCTTCGGCACGCACATGTACATGCTGTACATGCCGAACCGGCACCACACGCGCGCGACCGCGACGTTCATAGAGTTCATCCTCGAACAGGCCGGAAAGGCCGGCCGGGGCGGGCCCGGCGGGATGCGTCAGGGTTTCCTGTCGGATGACAATCCGCCGGCCGCACGGCGACAATAGCGCGCCGTCCGTGCGGAGCGCGTGCCGCGCACACGCCGCCTCCTTCGAATTCACTGTTGCCGAGGGTTTCAATGTTCGACCGGATCCGTCCGCATTCGCGTCCCCGGACGCTCGTCGCCACGCTCGCGCTCGCCGCGCTCGTCACGTTCGGCGCCGGCTGCACATCGCCGTCCGCGCCGTCGGGCGCCGTCGTCCCGGTCGCCGCCGCGTCGGGCGCCGCGGTGCCGCTGCCCGGCGTCCATGCGCCCGAACTGTCGTCCGGCTGGACCGACAAGCCGGGCTGGACCTCGCAGCACTTCATGATCGCGGCCGCGAACCCGCTCGCGACCCAGGCCGGCTACGAGATACTGAAGGCCGGCGGCACCGCGATCGACGCGGCGATCGCGACGCAGATGGTGCTCGCGCTCGTCGAGCCGCAATCGTCGGGGCTCGGTGGTGGCGCGTTCATGCTGTACTTCGACGGCAAGGCGGCGCAGGCATACGACGGCCGCGAGACCGCGCCGGCCGCCGCGACCGACCGCCTGTTCTACGGCCCGACCGGCCAGCCGATGGGTTTCTACGAAGGCGTCGTCGGCGGGCGCTCGGTCGGCACGCCGGGCGTGCTGCGGATGCTCGACGCCGCGCATCGCGCGCACGGCAAACTGCCGTGGCGCCGGCTGTTCCAGCCCGCGATCCGGCTCGCCGAGCACGGCTTCACGATCAGCCCGCGCCTGGCGATGCTGGTTGCGAACGACCCGTACCTGATGAAGGATCCGGCCGCGCGCGCGTACTTCTACAACCAGGACGGCACGCCGAAGCCGGCCGGCACGGTGCTGAAGAACCCCGCGCTCGCGACCGTGCTGCGCCAGGTCGCCGACCGCGGCGCGAATGCGTTCTACACCGGCGCGATCGCGCGCGACATCGTCGCGAAGGTGCGCAAGCATCCGACCAATCCGGGCCTGCTGGCGGTGCAGGATCTCGCGCGCTACAAGGCGAAGGTGCGTACGCCGCTGTGTACCGACTACCGGCGCTCGGTGGTCTGCGGGATGCCGCCGCCGTCGTCGGGCGGCCTCGCGATCGCGCAGATGCTCGGCATCCTCGAGGCGATGCCCGACTGGCAGCAGATCGGCGCGCAGAAGCCGGTGCGCAACGAGGTCGGCTACGAGCCGACACCGTTCGCGGCGCACCTGTTCAGCGAGGCCGGGCGCCTTGCGTTTGCGGACCGCGCGCGCTACGTCGCCGATCCCGATTTCGCGCCGCTGCCGGGCGGCAGCTGGGCGAGCCTCACCGACCGGAGCTATCTCGCGCAGCGCGCGCGCCTGATCGGCGACACCAGCATGGGCGTCGCGCAGGCCGGCATGCCGCAGGGCGCGACGCTGGCACTGGCCGACGACCACAGCCCCGAATTGCCGTCGACGTCCGACATCGCGATCGTCGACCGCTACGGCCAGGCGCTGTCGATGACGACCAGCGTCGAGGACGCATTCGGTTCGCGGCTGATGGTGCGCGGCTTCATGCTGAACAACCAGCTCACCGATTTCTCGTTCGTGTCGAGCGAGAACGGGCGGCCCGTCGCGAACCGCGTGCAGGCCGGCAAGCGGCCGCGCTCAGCGATGACGCCGGAACTCGTGTTCGACAGGAAGACGAAGCAGGTGACGATGATCGTCGGTTCGGCCGGCGGCCCCGCGATCATCAACCACGTCGCGAAGGCGCTGATCGGCGTGCTCGACTGGGGGATGACGATGCAGCAGGCGATCGCGCTGCCGAACTTCGGGTCGATGAACGGGCCGACGCAGCTCGAACGCGGCCGCGTGTCGGATGCACTCGTCGACGGGCTGAAGGGACGCGGGCACGACGTGCAGGTCGTCGAGATGAACTCGGGACTGCAGGGGATCCAGCGACTGAACGTGCAGGGGCAGACGGTGTGGTTCGGCGGCGCGGACCCGCGGCGGGAAGGGATTGCGATGGGGGATTGAGGCCGGCCGGCAGAGGCGGCGCACATGCGCCGCCTGCTTCGTATCATCCGCGCCCCTTCCACGGCACCACCCGCCGCTCGACCCAGCGCATCGCGAGATCGAACAGCCACGCGATCGCGCCGATGATCAGGATGCCCATCACGACGATATCGGTGCGCAGGAAGCTCGACGCATTGAGCACCATCTGCCCGAGCCCGGCCGTCGCGGCGACCATCTCGGCCGCGACGAGGGTCGTCCAGCCGAACCCGATCGCGATCCGCAGGCCGGTGAGGATTTCCGGCAGCGCGGCCGGCAGCACGACGTGGCGCACGATCTGCGCGAAGCTGCCGCCGAGCGAATACGCGGCGTTGATCTGCTCGACCGTCGCCGCGCGCACCCCGGCGCGCGCGGCCATCGCGATCGGCGCGAAGCACGCAAGGAAAATCACGACCAGCTTGGCCGTTTCGTCGATGCCGAACCAGATCACGACGAGCGGCAGGTACGCGAGCGGCGGCAGCGGCCGGTAGAACTCCAGCAGCGGATCGAGCACGCCGCGCGCGACCCGGCTCACGCCCATCAGGATGCCGGCCGGCACGCCGATCGCGGTCGCGAACAGGAACGCGCCGAACACGCGCGCGGCGCTCCACAACAGGTGATCGGACAACGGCAGGCCGCCCTGGATGCGACCGTGCCAAGCGTCGACGAAGGCGGCCCACACCGCTTCCGGCGCGGGCAGGAACAGCGGCGGCAGCCACTGCCGGTGCGTCGCGACCCACCACAGCACGGCCAGCGCCGCGACCGTCGCCGCGCTGAGCGCGGCTGTCTTCCCCTGCCCCGGCAACCGGTAGCGATGCGATGCGCGGGCCGGACGCGCCGCGTGGCGTCGTTGCGTCGCGCGTTGATCCTGCCCGAACTCCCCGGCCGCTCGATCGGCCGCCCACGAATCCTGCGTGCTCATGTTGTCCTGCCTGTGCAATGTACTGATCCGGCCGCGCCCGACGGACGCACCCTGCCGCGCGAACTCATGCATCACGCGGTCTCCGCAACCGCCTCGTCCCGATGCAGATACGCGATCAGCCGCTCGCGCCATGCGATGAAATCCGGCGACGACTTCACCGCGCGCGCATCGCGCGATTCGACGTAGCGCCGCGCGAACGGCAGCTCGAACGTTTCCGCGATGCGGCCGGGGCCGGGTGTCATCACGACGAGACGCGTCGCGAGGAACAGCGCCTCCTCGACGTCGTGCGTGATGAAGAACACCGTCTTGCCGGTGCGCGCCCACACGTCGAGCACGAGCGCCTGCATCGTGCCGCGCGTCATCGCGTCGAGCGCGCCCATCGGTTCGTCCATCAGCAGCACGCGCGGGTCGCTCGCGAGCGCACGCGCGATGCCGACGCGCTGCTGCATCCCGCCCGACAGTTCGTACACGCGCGCATGCGCATGGCGCTCGAGGCCGACGAGCGCGAGCATCTCGCGCGCGCGCGCTTCACGTTCGGCCTTCGACACGCGCGCGAAGCGCAGCCCGAGCGCGACGTTCTCGAGCACGTCGAGCCACGGCAGCAACGCGTATTTCTGGAACACGACGCCGCGGTCGGCGCCGGGGCCCGTGACCGGCACGCCGTCGACGCACACGTTGCCCGTGGTCGGCGCGACGAAGCCGGCCATGCAGTTCAGCAGCGTCGTCTTCCCGCACCCGGACGCGCCGAGCGCGACGACGAATTCACCGGAATCGATGCGCAGGTCGACGCGCGCGAGCGCCTGCGTCGTCGGCCGACCGCGTTCGCCCGGATAGGCGACCGATACCTGACGGACTTCCAGCGTGCTCATGATCGAGGGCTCCGCGATGAATGACCTGAGTGGCCGCGCTCAGCGCGCGGCCTTCTGCACGAACTGCGGATCGACGCCGACCGAATAGTCGGCGAGCACCGTCTGGATCGTGCCCTGCGATTTGAGGAACGCGGCGGTGGCCGCGAGCGACTTCGCGGCACCCGATTGCGCACCGCCGCCGAGCCAGGTCCGCGACGCCTGCTCGGCCGGCGTCGGGAATGCGTAGAGCGCGAGGCTCGCCGGCACGTCCGGCGCATTCGCTCCCGACACTTTCGCGACCGCCGCGACCTGCGGCGAGCCGAGCTTCCACGCGGCTGCGTGCGTGCGGTAATCGGCGTCGGCGGCCGCGAGCACCGTCACGAAGCGCGCGACGAACTCGGGGTTCTCGCGCGCGAACTTGCGATTCACGACGAAGCCGTCGAAGGTCGCCTTGCCGCTTTCCTGCGCGACCCGGCCCGACGTCGTCAGCACGGTGCCCGACTGCTTGACCTTCGCGAGCACCGGGTCCCAGATGTAGGTCGCGTCGATGTCGCCGCGCGTCCAGGCGGCCGCGACCTCGGGCGGGCGCAGGTTGACGATCTTCACGTCGTTCGGACTGATGCCCGCGGCCTGCAGCGCGACGAGCGTATGGAAGTGCGACGTCGACACGAACGGCACGCCGATCTTCTTGCCCTTCAGCGCGGCGACGCTGGTCACGCCCGAGCCGTTGCGCGCGACGAGCGCCTCGGCGTCGTTGATGTTGTCGAGCACCCAGAACAGCGAGATGTCGAGCCCCTGCGACAGGCCAGCCGCGATCGGGCTGGAGCCGGCCTCGCCGAGCTGCACGGAGCCCGATGCGAGCGCGCGGATCACGTCGGCGCCGCTGTCGAGCTTGCGGAACGTGACCTTGTAGCCGGTCGCCTTTTCGACTTCACCGCTCGCCTGCGCATAGCGCCACGGCACGACCATGTCCTGGTACGCGATCACGACCTCGCGCGATTCGGCGTGCGCCGCGCCGAGCGCGGCAAAAGCAGTCAACGCGACGACGGCGCGGCGGATAAAGCGGAAACGGGACATGCGGCTCTCCTTCGAATGCGGGCATTGCTGCGGGAGAGCCGACTTTACGAGCTTTGCGCGCGGCGGGAGCGAACTTATCCTGCGAAGCTATCGATGCCGTTTCAGCTTTGCTTTCCACGCTGAACCGGATCAGGCGTCCGGTCGGGTGGCGATTGTCGTGCGGGGGCGGGCCGTTGCCGCACGTTAGTCGATACGAGACCGTAGCAAACTTGCGAGACGTCGCACGCTCAGCATATCCGGGATGAAAAATCGATCGAAACCACGATACTTCATAAAAATTCGGATTACAGGGTTTTTAGTACCCGTCTAATTGCTGCGCCCAATACCACGATGATATTTCTTTGTCTGTTGCGAAAAACGGATGATGAGCATGAAACGGTACTTGCTCAAGGTAGGTGACAAGTCAACTACGGGTGGCATCGTCATCGAGGGGGTAGACAGTTGCACGCATCACGGCACAGCTCTGACTTTTGTTGGCGCTCAAGTCGTTTGTAACGCGTGCGAGTCCACGGGTGTCATCGCGGCTCAAGGTCCTCGTTGGCCCGATCATATGATGGGCAAAGAACAGGCTCTTGATGGCGACTTGTGCCTTTGCAAATGCCATCCTCCTCCCGTGATGATCGCCTCCCAAACCGATAGCTTTCATAGCTTCGAGTCTCACAACCTCGCCGAGATGGGATACGGACCTTCCGGGCAATCTCTGACGGAAGAGTATCGAGGCAACTGCGATGAGCGCGTGCGCGTGCTCGACGGTAACAATCAACCTGTTTGCAGTTCCCCATATCACATTCGCACGTCAGCCGGGGCGGTCTATAAGGGGCTGACGGATTCCCAAGGTTACTGTCCTCGTGTCTACACGAAGGATGTGTCAAAGCTGGACATTGCAGTAGGTCTGCAAGCTCTGGAGCGGTGGGAACAATGAGCAACTTCGTCTATCGAACAACGACAAACACTACCGCTGACTCCAAGTATGATGTGCTCGGGCATCACATGCCTGCTCGCATTTTCTTCTTTGTTACAGTTGAAGAAGTCGGCAAGGATGGCATGCTGGTCCGTCGCACGTACAGCACGATCGACAATCCATATCTCAAGCAACTTGAACTCTCGCCACTTGGTGAGATGCGCGAAGTCTATCCAGAAAAATATGGTCTGTGGAGCAAGGGCGGTCCCAAAGCTCCAGGCAGTGTCGTTGACCACGTGCTGGAATACGACAAGCTAACTTCCTATGCCTCTACCAGTAGCATCTATCCTGAAGGCACGGGGAGAATGGCGGGCAAGACCGTGTATGTCGACATCGCCAAAGCCAAGCGAGCAGGTGCGAAGCTCGTGACAACCGATGAGATTGTTCAAGCCATCGATAAGTACGCTGCCAAGGCTCGCTCAAACGACAGGCGGTGGGCGGAACATATCAAGCAAAAAGTCCTGGCCATGGACAAGGAGGTTCTGGTTCAGCCACGGCCCATAGTGCCTGGTGAAGCCGTGTTCTCGCAGCGTGGCTTGGCTATCAGCCTAGGCATCGTCAAATATGCTCGTGTTGTGCGGGTTGTCGGGCTCGCTTTTACAGGCTATGACCTCTCGGTTGCATCCAATGAATCGGTTCGTCTAAAGTCCATTCGTCCTCTGGAAAAGGAACTGATTCGCCAGGCTGGGGGATGGGCAGGTAGTTGGGCCGGCGCCGTTGCTGGCGCCAGAGTAGGTGCTACAGCGGGCGCGCTGGTCGGTGTTGAACTTGGGCCTGGCACCGTAATAACCGGCGCCATCGGTGGCATCCTCTTTGGTGCTATCGGCTATTTCGGCGGCTCGATGATTGCCGATCAGATTCCAGATAAATGATGAGGAGGAGATGTGTCTTTCTTCAGGCGCAAGGTTGAAGAGTTGCAAACGAAGCGAGCGGAACGGGAAAGTCTGAAGAGTCTGGAAGATGCCTTTGGAAAGCCACTCGGTGCATTGCAAACTATTTTCGCTTCCGGTTCGCTCGACCTAAAAAGGCAGCAACTTCCTACCTATCCCAAGCCGATATATCAAGGCGATGCAGGTATCAATGCTTTGGGGCTGGTTCATCACGTTCAGCCCAGTCAGTTTCCGACTTTGCTCAATCTGGTGCGGCAAGGCCGAGAAGAGGTTGCGTATTTTCACTTCATGCGCGAAGTCGACGGGCAGTCGCTGAGTACCATCATCTCCGCCACATGGAGGTTTTCAGAGCGCGACGTGCGCTTGCTCTCCAACGATGTTGAACTGATTGCCAAGCTCTCGGAGCAAGGCTTCCACCCCGCCCCTCCGTGGATCACGTTGTATGAGTTTGGACCGATTCTGCATATCAGTCAGGGTGATCCTCACTACTGGCTGAACTATGTATGGGACTCGTTCTGGGAAAGCCTGAGCCTGGATGAACAGACGAGCTTTCTGGAAGAAGGCAGGAAAGAGACTGGCGCTTATATCTCAGCCGAGGATTGGGAACTGTGGGTCGAGAGTATCAGAATGCGCGATGCCCGGTTTCGCAAGCTTGAGGACTAAAAACCCGTGGAAGCGCTGACGAAATCGCGCTTGCGTTAGAAGCCGTTGCTTCACTTCGTCAGTACATCGAGACGAAGAACTGCATAAAAAAACCCGCGTAGCGGGTTCTTTTATGCATCGAGCGTCAGCGAGCAATCAAACCACCCCGGCCCCATGCGCCTGCAGATCGGCGTGATAGCTCGAACGCACCATCGCGCCAACGGCCGCGTGCGTGAAGCCCATCTTGTACGCTTCTTCCTCGTACATCTTGAACGTATCCGGATGCACGTACGCACGCACCGGCAGGTGGTGCTCGGACGGCTGCAGGTACTGGCCGATCGTCAGCATGTCGACGTCGTGCGCGCGCAGGTCGCGCATCACCTGCAGGATCTCCTCCTCGGTTTCGCCGAGGCCGACCATCAGGCCCGACTTCGTCGCGACGTCCGGATGCTGCGCCTTGAAGTCCTTCAGCAGCTTCAGCGAGTGCGCGTAGTCCGAACCCGGGCGCGCTTCCTTGTACAGGCGCGGCACCGTTTCGAGGTTGTGGTTCATCACGTCGGGCGGTGCAGCGTTCAGGATCGAGATCGCGCGGTCGAGACGGCCGCGGAAGTCCGGCGTCAGGATCTCGATGCGCGTTTCCGGCGACTGCGCGCGCGTCTCGCGGATGCACTCGACGAAGTGGGCGGCACCGCCGTCGCGCAGGTCGTCGCGGTCGACGCTCGTGATCACCACGTACTTGAGCTTGAGCGCGGCGATCGTGCGCGCCAGGTTCTTCGGTTCATCCGCGTCGAGCGGATCGGGACGGCCGTGGCCGACGTCGCAGAACGGGCAGCGGCGCGTGCACTTGTCGCCCATGATCATGAACGTCGCGGTGCCCTTGCCGAAGCATTCGCCGATGTTCGGGCAGCTCGCTTCCTCGCACACCGTGTGCAGGTTGTGCTCGCGCAGGATCGTCTTGATCTCGTTGAAGCGCGAGCTGCCGGTGGCCGCCTTCACGCGGATCCACTCCGGCTTCTTCAGCTTCTCGATCGGAACGACCTTGATCGGGATGCGCGCCGTCTTCGCCTGCGCCTTCTGCTTGGCGGTCGGATCGTAGGCAGTCGCGGCCGAATCGGCCGGTGCGGGGGAAGCGGTAACGTCAGTCATTCGAATGTTCCAGTGCCTGCGGCTTGTCGGCGGCCGCGGATTCGCCGTCGAGGTTGGCGATCAGACGACCCACCAGCGTGTGGGCGACGTCGTTCCAGTCGGCGGCAACCTCGAGGCTTGCCATGTCGACGGTTTCCAGTCCGGCATAGCCGCACGGGTTGATCGCAAGAAACGGGCGCAGATCCATCTTCACGTTCAGGCTCAGTCCGTGATAGCTGCAGCCGTTGCGGATCTTCAGGCCGAGGGCCGCGATTTTCGCGCCTTCGTGCACGCCGGATGCCACGTAGATTCCCGGCGCGCCCGCCTTGCGGACCGAAGCGAGATTATACGCCGCAAGGGTTTCGATCACGGCCTCCTCGATCTTCGTCACGAGCGTGCGCACCATCAGCTTGCGCCGGCGCAGGTCCAGCAGCAGGTAGGCGACGATCTGGCCGGGGCCGTGGTAGGTGATTTGTCCGCCACGGTCGACCTTCACGAGCGGCACGCCGCTGTCGGCCACCAGCAGGTGGGCCGGGTCGCCGGCCTGGCCGAGCGTGTACACGGGCGGATGCTCGACGAGCCAGATTTCGTCGCCGGTGTCGGTCGTGCGCGTGTCGGTGAACGCGCGCATCGCGGCGAAGCTCGTCTCGTAGGCTTCGCTGCCCCGCCAGCGCACGGTGACCGGCACGACCGGATGAACCGGGGACCCGGCGGGCGATTCGGAAACAGCGACAGGCGTGGACACGATGGCAACCGGCGAGACGGACATGGGCGGTAGTTTACCGAAAACCCATGGGTCTCGCCGGCCTTGGAAAGGGACGGATCACAAGGTTCCGTCGGAGGAAAGCTCGGTCAGACGGTGCGCCAGCCGTCGTGGAGCAGCGCATTCAGGCGGTTGCGCAGCCGCGCGAGCCCGGTGAGCGCGACTTCCCGGGCCGGTCGCGACACCGAGAATGCGACGTGCGCGCCCTGCCCGCTTTCCGCGCTGAGCCACAGCCGCTCGCCGCGGCGCAGCCGGAGCGTCTCGCCGTCGACCAGGAAGTAGTCTTCGACGTCGTTGCTGCGCGTCGCCCAGACCGGCCCGCATTGCACCGTCAGGCGCGTGCTGCGTTGCACCTTCATCGGCACGGTTTCGCCCGCGGGGATTTCGAACGTGATGCTTGAAGAAATTTCTTGCATGATCGACTCCGCCAATAAATGCTTCGATGGCTACAATCGTAGTCACTTAAAGGCGCCCGACTAAACGACCAATTTTCACGTCGATGTGAGGAAAATTAGCAAATGGACCTCCGCCAGCTGCCTGCACTGAACGCGATTCGCGCGTTCGAAGCCGCCGCCCGTCACGAGAATTTCTCGCGCGCCGCCGACGAGCTGTACGTCACGCACGGCGCGGTCAGCCACCAGGTGCGCGCACTCGAGGAGGAGCTCGGCGTGCAGCTGTTCACCCGTAACGGCAAGCGCTTGTGCCTGACCGACGCCGGCATGCGCTACGCGCAGCAGGTCCGCGGCGCGCTGATGGTGATCGCCGACGCGACGCGCGAGGTGCGCGCAAGCGACCGCGGCCGGCGGCTGGTGGTGTCGATGCTGTCGTCGTTCGCCGCGCGCTTCATCACGCCGCGCATCGGCACGTTCATCGAGCGGCATCCGGAAATCGACGTCGAGCTGCAGTCGACCAACTCGCTCACCGATTTCGCGCGCGACGACGTCGACCTCGCGATCCGCTTCGGCTCCGGCAGCTATCCGGGGCTGCACGTCGAGCCGCTGTTCGAGGAGGTGTTCTTTCCGGCCTGTTCGCCGACGCTGAACGGCGGCAAGCTGCCGCAGACGCCCGCCGATCTCGCGCACTACAACCTGCTGCGCTCGGACGACGAGCTGTGGCGGCCGTGGTTCGACGCGGCCGGGCTCGATACGCTGACCGAGCCGAAACGGGGGATTCTGTACCAGGATTCGTCGAACCTGCTGCTGGCCGCGATCGACGGCCAGGGCATCGCGCTCGTGCGCCGCTCGCTCGCGGTGCATGACCTGCTCGACGGGCGCCTCGTGCGCCTGTTCGACATCGACGGGCAAAGCCCGTGGCACTACTTCTTCGTGTGTCCGCCGCCGCTCCTGAACACGCCGCGCGTGCAGGCGTTCAGGACCTGGCTGCTTCAGGAAGTCGCCGAGTACATGCTGCTGTGCGACGAGCTGGACGCGCGGCGCGCGGCGGGGAAGACCCCCGCCGAGTGCGCGCAGGAAGGAGGATGGAAGGCGTAGGGCCGGCGCAAGCCCGTTATTAGCGGGAACAGGCCCTACAGTACGACCTTGACCATCGGATGGCCGGTCAGTGCACGGTAGATGTTGTCGAGCTGTTCCTGGCTCGTCGCGCGCACGGTGATCGTGAGGCCGGTGTAGTTGCCGCCGCTCGATGCGCGCTCTTCGATCTTCTCGACGTCGATCTCGTTGTCATGGACAGCGACGACCTTGAAGATCGTGTCCTTGAATTCCGGATGCGCCTTGCCCATGATCTTGATCGGGAAATCGCATGGAAACTCCAGCAGCGACTCCTTCCGGGTATCGATCGCGCCGGTGACCTCGATGGTTTTGGTCGGTTCGCTCATCATTTTCTCCGGGTTAGGTCAAACTGTTCAAATTCGCGCGCTTTCGCGCGCTGGTACGCGTCGTACAACGCCGCGAACACGGGGCCCGGCTTGCCGCCCTGCACGGGCAGATCGTCGAGCAACGTGACGGGCAGGATTTCCTTCGTGGCCGACGTGATCATGATTTCGTCCGCCGAACGCAGCTCGACCTCGCTGATCTCGCGCGCCACGAACGGAATCCCGCATTCGTCGGCCAGCTGCTCGACCAGCGCGTAGCGGATCCCTTCGAGGATCTTGTTGCTGCGCGGCGGCGCCATCAGCTCGCCGTTCTTCACGATCCACACGTTCGACGACGAGCCTTCGGTCACGTTGTCGTCGCGCAGCTGAATCGTCTCGAACGCGTTGCGTTCGGCCGCATGCTGCGCCATCAGCACATTGCCGAGCAGCGAGATCGACTTGATGTCGCAATGCAGCCAGCGCCGATCCTCGGCCGTCACGCAGCACACGCCCTTCGCGCGCTCCTCGTCCGACGGCAGGCGCAGCGGGCTCGTCATCACGAACACCGTCGGCACCACGTTGGCCGGGAACGCGTGGCCGCGCTTCGCGACGCCGCGCGTCACCTGCAGGTAGACGAGCGCATTGCCGTCGCCGAGACCTTCGGCATTCGCGGCGACCATGCGCTCGATCAACTCGCGCCAGCCGGCCGCGTCATGCGGATTGTCGATGCCGATCTTCTTCAGGCTGCGCGCGAGCCGCTCCAGATGCTGTTCGATCCGGAACGGCACGTGCGCGCCGTCGTGTGCATAGACGGGAACGACTTCATACACGCCATCGCCGAAGATGAACCCGCGGTCGAGCACCGGGACCCGGGCTTCCGACAGCGGCACCAGTTCCTCCTGCGCTGACACGCTGAGGTAGACGATCGGTTCGAATTCGGCTTGGCTCATGGCAATACCAGATGGGGATGAAGTCGCAAAAAAAAAAGGGCCCGTCGCGCTTACTTCTTCTTGCTGAACATCAGCAGGATCGAGTCCCAGATACGCCCGAAGATACCCGCTTCAGGCACGGCCTGCAGGGCGACGACCGGGAACTCCGACAGCGTCTTGCCGTCGGCGACGATCTTCACGGTGCCGACCTGCTGGCCTTCCGCGAGCGGTGCGATCAGCGGCGCGTTGACTTCGACTTGCGGCTTGACCTTCTCGCCGAGGCCGCGCGGCACGGTCACCCACTGGTCGCCCTTCACGCCGACCTGCACGGTGTTTTCCTTGCCCTTGTAGATGCGCGGCGTCGACATCGCCTGGCCGCCCTTGAACAGGCGCACCGCGTCGAACGCGCTATAGCCGTAGTTCAGCATCTTCATGCTGTCCTGCGTGCGCTCGCCTTCCTTCTGCTCGCCCATCATCACCGACACGAGGCGACGCTGGCCATCGACACCCGGGATCGCGCGCTTGGCCGACGCGATCAGGCAGTAGCCCGCCGCCTGCGTATGGCCCGTCTTCAGGCCGTCGACCGTCGGATCCAGCCAAAGCAGCCGGTTGCGGTTGCCCTGGCGGATGTTGTTGTACTTGAATTCCTTCTCCGAGAAGATGCTGTAGTACTGCGGAAAATCGCGGACCAGGTGTGCGGACAGCTTCGCGAGGTCGCCGGCCGTCGTGTAGTGGTTCGGGTCGGGCATGCCGTTCACGTCGGCGAAGTGCGTGCCCTTCATGCCGAGGCGCTGCGCCTCGTCGTTCATCAGCGTGACGAACTGCCCTTCGCTGCCGCCGACCAGTTCGGCCAGCGCGATCGCGGCGTCGTTGCCCGACTGGATGATCATCCCGTACACGAGGTCGTGTACCGACACCGGCTTGTCCGCCTCGATGAACATCCGCGACTCGTCGGTGCCGACGCGGCGCACGGCTGCGCTCGGCGTGACGATCTGCTCCATCGAGATCTTCTTCTTGTCGAGCGCCTCGAACACCAGGTAGGCCGTCATCAGCTTCGTCAGCGAGGCGGGCTCGACGCGTTCGTCAGCGTTGCCCGACGCGAGCACCGTGTTGCTCGTCGCATCGACGAGCACCCACGAGTGCGCGTTCACGCCCGGCGGCGGCACCGCGCCCGGCATGAAGGTCGCGGGCGCGCCGGTGAACTGCTCGGCGGCGGCCGGCGCGGCATGCGCGGCCTTGGCCTTGGCGGCCGGCTTCGCTTCCGCGACGACGATCGTCGACGCGAGCGCGACAGGCAGCATCACGCCCAACGCGACGTTGCGCGCGGCGGTGCCGAAGGCGATGGAGGAAGCGAGGGACTTGAGGCCTTGGGGAGACAGACGCATGATCGATTCAGGCTGATGGCAGAAAGTGCAGCGCGAAACGCGCAGGGTTGAACGGCAAGGCGGCGGGCGTTCCGGGCATGCGTCCGACAGCGTCGGACGGCGCGAAACGCGCCGGTTGGACTCGTGCGGACGCGTTCGGTTCGCGGCCGTCGCGAGCGGGCGGACAGGCGGCGAAACGAGCGCCGCATGGGCCCAGCCGGGCCGCGGGCGACGCGAAATGCGGCCATTATACGTGGCCGCGAAAGGCGTTTTCGCGAACCGCGCGCCGGGTGGCCGCACACCGGCTTCGAGAGGATAGCGCGGGTGAGTGACGGGAGAGCGCGCTCGAAGCCGCGCGAAAGGCGTGCGCAGGCACCGTGCAAGTCGGGTTGCGCCGCGCGGCGGCGGCAGGTGCGACCGTGTCCGGCACGGTGCGACGCGATGTCGCGCGAGCGGCGACCTCGCAGTCGTGCGGCTCCGGCGCCGCGCGGCGGGCTCAGCGTCTCAACGCCACGCGTCGACGATGATGCGCTTCAGCACGTGCAGCTTGCGATGGAAGAAGTGCTCGGCGCCGGGGATCACGACGACCGGCAGTTCCTGCGGCCGCGCCCAGTCGTAGACCGATGCGATCGGCACCGTGTCGTCGGTTTCGCCATGGATCACGAGCGTGTTCTCGGGCACGTCCGCGACCTGCCAGCGGCTCGCGGCCGTGCCGACGAACACCATCCGCTCGATCGTCTCGCCCGCGTCGCGCAGCCGCTTCGCGACATGCGACAGCACGAAGGTGCCGAACGAGAAGCCCGCGAGCACCAGCGGCAGGTCCGCATACGCGGGCTGCGCGCGCATCTGCGCGAGCACCGCGAGCAGGTCGTCGGCCTCGCCGATGCCGTTGTCGTGCACGCCTTCGGTCGCGCCGACGCCGCGAAAGTTCGACCGGTACACCACGTAGTTGAGCTGGACCAGCGTGCGCGCAAGGGTTTGCGCGACCTTGTTGTCCATCGTGCCGCCGAACAGCGGATGCGGATGCGCAACGAGCGCGATGCCGCGCGGCGCGGCGCTGCCTTCGCGCACGGCGTCCGGCAGGTCGACCGCGATTTCGATCTGCCCGACCGGGCCGGCGATCAGCGACTTCTGCGTATTAACGTTCATTCGGCCGGCCCGCTCAGATCTTCAGGCGGTCAACGACCTTGCCGTCGCGCAGGTGCGATTCGACGATCTCGTCGATGTCGGCCTGATCGACGTACGTGTACCACGTGCCTTCCGGATACACGACCATCACGGGCCCTTCCTCGCAGCGATCGAGGCAGCCGGCCTTGTTGATGCGGACCTTGCCCGGCCCCGCGAGGCCGAGTTCCTTCACGCGCTTTTTCGCGTATTCCTGCATGGTCTGCGCGTCGCATTGCGCGCAGCTCGGACGCTCGGCGCCCGGTTCGCGCTGGTTCAGGCAGAAGAAGACGTGGTGCTGGTAGTAGGAATCCATGATGGTGACGAGCGGCCCGGCGCGGTGCCGGGCGGAAAGAGGGGCGATTGCCGGCGCGCGGTGCGACGGATGGTGCGGTCGATTATAACGACCGGCGCGCGCCGCTGCCCGCGATCGCGCCGTGGCCGCCCTGCCCCGACCGCCGCGTCAGCGCCGCAGCGCGGCCGGCAGCCACGCGTGCTCGACGCGCTGGCCGAGCCAGATCAGCGCCGCGTAGGGCCAGATCCACGCGAGCCAGCGCGCGATGCTGTTGAAATGCACGTAGCGGCCCTGCCGCCAGCCCGACAGCGTGAAGTCGAAGAACGGGTTGACGGGCAGCAGGTTGACGAGCGCCACGCCGGCCAGCAGCGCGACGGCCGCGAGCATGGCACGCCAGGTGGCCGGCACGTGCAGCGCAACCAGCGCCGCCGCGAAGCCGAGCTCGATGCCGAGCCGCGTGCCGGGCGTCGCCCACACGACGACGAGACCGGTGGTCGACTGCATGAAGGTCGCGGCCGACTTCAGCGCGAGCGTCGCGGCGACCAACCCGATCAGGAGCCGCACGCGCGGCGCAGACTCGCGCATCGCCAGCGACGCGATCGCCAGCGCGGCGAACAGCATCAGCCCGCCGAGCGCGGCTTCCCACGCGGAGTCGGACAGCCAGCCATCGACCCGCTCGGGCCATTCGCTCACGCGCCACGCGGCCGGCAGCCACGCGAGCAGCGCGTCCTGCATCGAGCCGTCGGTGCGCTCCCACAGTGCGGCCGGCCAGTCGCCGATGCCGAACAGGAATGGCGACGGGAACAGGATCGCGAACGGCCACAGCGCGGCGAGCAGCAGCGGTGTGGCCCCGTCGGTTTCGAACCACGCGAAGCGCAACCGGCGCAGTGCGCCGCGGTCGAGCAGCGCGCCGGTGGCCGGCGCCGCGAGCGCGGCACCGACCAGTGCGCCGAGCGCGTTGGCCGCGAGGTCGAGATTCGACGCGACGCGCGTCGGCAGGTAGGTCTGCAGCGCCTCCATCGATCCCGACAGCAGCACACCGAGGCAGCCGACGATCAGCGTCGCGGCGACGCCGCGCCAGCGCGGGTGCAGCGCGAGCACGCCGAGTGCGCCGAACGGCAGGTAGCCGAGCACGTTGGTGACCACGTCGAATGCGGTCACATAGCGCTGCATCGGCGCGAACAGGTAGTCGAACGGCCCGATGCCGAGCGACACCCAGCCTTCGAACGGATACAGCGACGCATAGACGATGAGCGCCGCGTACGCGGCGAACGCCTGTCGCGCCAGCGACGACGCGCGCGGCGTGCCCGGCGGGTTCATCGCGGCTGCGCGTCGCGCGTCACGGGTTGCCCGCGTACGCCTGCACGCCAACCCACGCGGCGATCTGCGACACGAGCTCGTCGCTCGCAGCCGCGAGCGCACGCGCGCCGCCGGCCGCATCGGGCGTGCTCGACGGCGCGCGCGCGACGAACGTGCGCTGGCCGAGCACCTTGCCGTCCTGCATCAGCGTCGCGCGGGCGGTGACCGCGCCGTGACTCTGCGACTGGCCGTCGAACACCTGCTCGAATTCGTTCAGGTCGACCTTGAGCGTCGGCGCGCGCACGCCGTCGGAGCCTTCGAGCACCGCGCCGCGCGACGACAGCGCGCCGCGCAGCCGCTGCGTGAGCAGTTGCGCGGGCGGCGCGGTCCAGCGGCTGTCGCGATAGACGGCCATGCGCTGCGCATCCGCATACGCGAGGCGGTAGACGAACTTGTCCGAGTCGAGTGCGTCGGGCGCGGCGACGTCGAGCACCTTCAGCGCGGGGCCCGTGCCGGCCGTCACGACCGACGCGGCCGGCCCGAGGTCGTAGCGGACGTTCGACAGCGCCGCGCTGTGGCCGGCGCAGCCGGCGGCGAGCGCGAGCGTCAGCACGGCGAGCGCGGCCGCAGCCGGACGCAGCGCGCGATCAAGGATTCGTGGCATGGCGTGTTCCTGCATGATGGTTCCGGTTTCGATGGCGTCATTGCCCGGCCTCGCGCCGGGCCGGACGATCGACGGGCTTGCGATGCGCTTCATTTCCCGGCCGACGCACCCGGCCAGACGAAGCCCGCTTCGCCGGGCCCGGGCGCGGCGCCGGGCGAGCCGAACAACAGACTGCTCGGATTGCGGCCGAGTTCACCAGCGACGTCCTTCAATTGCCGCGACGCATCGCCGACGCTACCCGCCAGCGAGTTGAAGCGCGGCAGCGTGTCGTACTGGACCCGCGAGTTCAGGTCGTTCAGCGCGACGCCGACCTGCTCCGCGGCCGAGCCCGCCTTGTTCAGGTTCGACACGAGCGGCCCGTTCGGCTGCAGCAGCGTGTTCGCCGACGCCATCGCGCGATCGACCTGGTGCATCGTCTCCGGCAGCGCGGCAACCGCCGGCGCCAGCTGCTTCGACAGCGTCGCCGCGCCGTCCGCCGCGTGCTGCAGGCTTTCGGCCGTCGCGCGCAGTTGCTCGCGCATCTCCGGCGACATCAGCTGGTTCGCGCTTTTCGCCGCCTGCTCGAGCTGCCGCAGCAGCTCGTCGCCGCGCTCCTGGATCTGGTCGAACAGGCTCGGCCGCATCGGGATCTGCGCGATCGCCTTCGGCGACGACGGCAGCGGCGCCAGGTCGCGGCCCGTATCCTCGAGCTGTACGAACGCGATGCCCGTCACGCCCTGGAAGCCGAGGCTGCCGTAGGTCGACTGCGTGATCGGCGCGTCGTGGTCGACGAGAATCCGGATCCGGATCTGGCCGGGGTGCGTACGGTCGAAGCCGATCGACTGGACCTTGCCGACGTCGAGGCCGCGAAAGCGCACGGCCGCATCGGGAAACAGGCCCGTCACGTTGGTACGCGCGAGCAGGTCGTACGGCACGCGCACGGTGCGGTCGACGTTGAACCAGAACACGGTGCCCGCGATCGCCAGCGTCAACGCGATCGTGAACAGGCCGGCCCAGAACGCATGTGATTTGTTTTCCATTCGCGGGTTCCTTGCTTCTTGCCTTCGCTTACAACTCGACGCTCGACGGCGCCGGCTCGAGGGCCGCCTTCGGCAGCTTCGCACGCCGCTCGGGCGGCAGCGCCTGCAGTGCGCGGCGCCCGCGCAGCCCCAGGAAATATTCGTGGATGAACGGATGGTCGACGTTCGCGGCCTCCTCGACCGGCGCGGCCACCAGCACCTTGCGGTCGGCCAGCACCGCGACCCGCGTCGACAGCGCGACCATCGTGTCGAGATCGTGCGTCACCATCACGACGGTCAGCCCCAGTGTGCGGTGCAGCGTCGCGATCAACTCGACGAATTCGTCGGACGCCTGCGGGTCGAGGCCGGCCGTCGGCTCGTCGAGGAACAGCAGCTCGGGCTCGAGCGCGATCGCGCGCGCGATGCCGACCCGCTTGACCATCCCGCCCGACAGCGCGGCCGGCATCTTCGACGCGTGCTTGCACGGCAGCCCGACCATCTCGAGCTTCAGCATCACGATGTCGTGCAGCAGGTCGGGGGGCACGCGGCCGAGCTCGCGCAGCGGCTGCGCGACGTTGTCGAACACCGTCATCGACGAGAACAGCGCCCCCTGCTGGAACAGCATCCCCGAGCGCGTGCGCATCATCCGCGCGCTCGCGTCGTCGATCTTCGAGGTATCTTCGCCGAACACCTTGATCGTGCCCGACGTCGGCCGCTCGAGGCCGAGGATCTGCCGCACGAGCGTCGTCTTGCCCGAGCCGGAGCCGCCGACGATCGACACGATCTCGCCGCGTCGCACGTCGAAATCGAGCTTCTGGTGAACGATGTTGCGCCCGTAGCGCTTCGTCAGGTTGTGGACCTCGATCACGAGGTCGTCGCCGTGCGCGGCGGCGCCACGCGGCATGCCGGCCGATCCGGCGCCGACTGCAGCGGCATGTGCGGTCGCGGCAGCGGCCGGCGCGGCAGCGGCCGGCGATTGGTTCGACGCGTTCATCCGAGCCCCACGTTCTGGAACAGGATCGCGAACACCGCGTCGGCGAGGATCACGACCGTGATCGACGTGACGACCGACGTCGTCGTCCCTTCGCCGAGGCTCTGCGAGTTCGCCTTGATCCGGAAACCGAAATGGCACGCGACCAGCGCGATCAGCATGCCGAACACGACACCCTTGCCGACGCCGATGTACAGGTTCGCGATCGGCACGACGCCCGGCAGCGAACGCACGAAATAGCTGACGTCGATCCCGAGGACCATCTTCGCGGCGAGCGCGCCGCCCGTCAACGCAATGATATTGGTCCACATCACGAGGAGCGGCATCGCGACGCCGAGCGCGAACACGCGCGGCAGGATCAGCCGCAGCCCGTGCGGGATGCCCATCACGCGCATCGCGTCGAGCTCCTCGGTCACGCGCATCACGCCGATCTGCGCGGTGATCGCCGAACCGGAGCGGCCCGCGACGAGGATCGCCGACAGCACGGGGCCGAGCTCGCGGATCACCGACAGCCCGAGGATGTTCACGATGTAGCGGTTCGCGCCGAACATCTGCAGTTGCTGCGCGGACAGGTAGCTGAGCACGATGCCGATCAGGAACGCGACCAGCGCGGTGATCGGCAGCGCCTGCGCGCCGGCGCTGTAGATGTTCGCCGAGGTTTCCTTCCACGGCATCGTCTGCGGGCGGCGCAGCACCGACACCGCGTCGAGGACCACGAGGCCGAACATCGCGATGCCGCCCTGCAGGTGTTCGCCGAACGCGAAGATCGCCTGGCCGAGACGCGTGACGGGACCGTAGCGCACGACGCGCTCGGGCGCCTCGCGCTGGCTGTCGAGGCGTTCGATGCGCTCGAAGATCGTGCGCTGGGTGGCGGTCAGCTCGACGCCGGCCGGCAGCTTGCGGCCCCATACGCGCCACAGCGCCTGGCCGCCGACGTGGTCGAGCCGCTCGATGCCGGACAGGTCCCACTCGCTCACGCGTCCGGACGCGATGCCCGCAACGCGACGCGCAACCACGCCGCGGTTGCGCGCGAGCGCGAGCGCAGTCCATTGGCCATACAGGCGCACCGTCTGACCCTGGCCGCCGGCGTCGACCGACAGGCCGGGAGGAGTCTCAAAGTCCAAGGGCGGGTTGTTTGCAAAAGGATGACAGCGGCCATTGTAGCGAACCGCCCGGCGCCGCGACGTGAGGATTTCCGTGGGGGCGCCTAGCTGGGGGCGCCCAGCTGGGGGCGCCTAGCCGGGGGCGCCGGGCCCTGGCGACGCAACGCTCGCCGCCGGGGCCGGCCGATTGCCCGACCCGCGACCTTTCATTCTTCCGTCATGTTTCCTTTCGATACTCTCACGCGCCGCACATCAGGCCGTCGGCGCCCGCGCCGCCATCTCGTTGCGCACCTCGCGACTCATAGAACAGAACACCGAACAGGACAATCGATGCGTCTCCCCCCGCTTTCCCGTCGCCGCGTGCCGAGCGCCGCCGCGCTCGCCAGCCTCGCCTTCGCCCTCGCCGGCTGCGGCGGCGACGACGTCACCGCGCCGTCGTCGCAGACGCAGGCCCAGGCCCCCGCCGGCACGACGGCCACGCTCGCGCTGCTCGAGACGACCGACCTGCACACCAACGTGCTGTCGTATGACTATTTCAAGCTCGCCGCCGACAATTCGCTCGGTTTCGAACGCGTGTCGACGCTGATCGCGAAGGCGCGCGCGCAGTACCCGAACACGCTGCTGCTCGACAACGGCGACACGATCCAGGGCACCGCGCTGTCGGACTACCAGGCGCTCGTGAACCCGATCGGCTGCGACCGCACGCTCGCGATCTACAAGGTGATGAACGCCGCGAAGTTCGACGGCGGCGGGATCGGCAACCATGAGTTCAACTACGGGCTGCCGTACCTGTCGCAAGTGACCGGCAACACGTTCGACGTCGACGGGCTGCCGGCCCCCGCGCAGCAGAAGAAGTGCGCGGGCCCGAACTTCCCGCAGGTGCTCGCGAACGTGATCAGCGCGAAGACCAACGCGCCGCTGTTCACGCCGTACACGATCCTGACCCGCACGGTGACGGCCGTCACGCCCGACGGCGAGACCGTCAGCGCGCCGGTGAAGATCGGCATCATCGGCTTCACGCCGCCCGCGATCATGAGCTGGGACAAGCGCTGGCTCGACGGCAAGGTCTACACGACCGGCCTGAAGGAAGCGGCCGAGAAGTACATTCCGGAGATGCGCGCGAAGGGCGCCGACCTCGTCGTCGCGATCTCGCACGGCGGCCTCGACAATGCCGCGTACTCGCCGACCATGGAAAACGGCAGCTGGTGGCTGTCGAAGGTGCCCGGCATCGACGCGATGCTGATCGGCCACTCGCACCAGGTGTTCCCGGACGCGAACAGCACCGTGGCGCAGTTCAACCTGCCGGGTGTCGACAAGGCGAAGGGCACCGTCAACGGCGTGCCGACCGTGATGGCCAACTACTGGGGCAAGCACCTCGGCGTGATCAAGCTCGGCCTGAAGTTCGACGGCAAAGCCTGGAGCGTCGACAAGTCGCAGACGACCGTCGAGGCGCGGCCGATCCAGAACGCCGACAAGAGCTACGTCGCAGCCGATCCGTCGGTCTCCGCCGCGATCGCCGCCGAGCACCAGGCGACGATCGACTACGTGAAGACGCCGATCGGCGCGACCGACTACCGGATGAACTCGTACTTCGCGGACGTCGGCGATCCGGGTGCAATCCAGATCGTCAACGAGGCGCAGGCCGACTACGTGCGGAGCTACGTGCAGGCGAACCTGCCGCAATACGCGGCGCTGCCGGTGCTGTCGGTCAGCGCGCCGTTCAAGAGCGGCTTCGGCGGCGGCACCGACTACACCGACGTCGCGCCGGGCGCGCTCGCGATCAACAACGCGGCCGACCTGTACCTGTATCCGAACACCGTGTACGCGGTGAAGGTGAGCGGCACCGACGTGAAGAACTGGCTCGAGACGGCCGCGAAGCGCTTCAACACGATCGACCCGACCAAGGCGACCGTGCAGCCGCTCGTCAGCAGCTTCCCCGGCTACAACTTCGACATGTTCACGTCCGCGGATCTCGCGTACGAGATCGACGTCACGCAGCCGGTCGGCAGCCGGATCAAGAACCTGACGTACAAGGGCGCGCCGATCGACCCGAACGCGCAGTTCATCGTCGCGACCAACAACTACCGCGCGAGCGGCGGCGGCAACTTCCCGGGACTCGACGGCAGCAAGACGATCTTCGCGTCGCCCGATGCGAACCGCGACGTGCTGATCGCGTTCATCAAGAAGCGCGGCGCGATCACGCGCACGGCGGACGGTGCGCAGCGCAGCTGGCGCTTTACGAAGCTCGCGAGTTCGGTCGCGCACGTGCAGTTCGCGTCGGCGCCGAATCGCCTCGGCGACGCGGCGGCGGCCGGCCTGACCGGCCTCACGCAGGTCGCGGCAGACGACGGCTCGGGCAAGAACCTCGCCACCTACGAGATCGACCTCACGCAATGACCATGAGACCCGCGATGCAACCGATCCGGACGATGCGGCCGGCCGAAGCCGGCTTCGCCGCGGCCGCGCGGCGCCTGCTGCGCGCGAAACTCCCGCCGGCCGCGCTGCTCGCGGCGGCGGCCGTGACCGTCGCGGCCGTGGTCGCCGCGACCGGCTGGCGCGCCGCCGGCCCCGCGCCGAGCGCCGCGCAGCTCGACGAGTGGCAGGCGATGGTCACGCAAGCCGTCGAGCCGCACGCGCTCGCGCAGTTGCGGACCCTCGCACGCCGCGGTTCGGGCGACGCGCAGGCGGCGCTCGGCATCGCGCTCGTCGATGCGCGCGAGCCGGGGCTGCGCGACGAAGGGCGCGGCTGGCTGGAAACAGCCGCGACGGCGGACAGCAAGGCCGACGCGCCGGCTGCGCGGCGCGCGCAGCTCGCGCTCGGCAAGGCGATGCTGCTCGGCAGCAGCGACATCCCGAAAGACTACACACGCGCCCGTGCACTGCTCGGCGAAGCGGCCGGACAGGGCGATCCGGCCGCTGCGTATTACCTCGGGCTGATCTATCGGAGTGGCTACGGCACCGCAGCCGACCCGGTGCAGGCCGCGCACTGGTTCGGGCTCGCGTCGCGCGCGGACATCCCGGCCGCGGACTTCATGCTCGCGAACGCGTACCGCGACGGCAGCGGCGTGCCGCGCGACGAAGCGCGTGCGCTCGCGCTGTATCGCCGCGCGGCGGAACACGAGTTGCCGGAAGCAGTGCAGACGCTCGCGATGGCGTATCGCAACGGCGAGCTGGGGCTCAAGCCCGACGCGGATGAGTTCCACGCGCAGTGGATCGAGACCGCGCATGCGTTGAAGCATCCGGTGGTGGCGCCGTGAGGGTGGTTCGGCACGCGCCGCTCCAAACGCGACCCGGCGCAACAGCGACGGCCTGACGCCCATGATGCGACGCCCCGCGCATCGACTGCTTCGCAGCGGATTCGATCTCGCGGCGTCCACATATCGGTGTGAAGGCCGGGTGCCGTGCCGGCGCCGCCGCCTCCCGGCGGCGCGCTGATCCTTGTATCGGCCCGCGCGGGCACGGTGCTGAAGGGCAGACGCCGGTCGCCTGCGAAATGACGTCGGAGGAAGACAGCGAGGCGCTCGAGCAAATGGACATTCATCGAGCCGCGCGGCGAAACAGAGTCAATTGAGATCGATCTTCGTTCCGATTGATTGGTTACCGGCCTCGCCCCCAGCGATAACCACGCCAGCCGCCGATTACCGAGACCACAACCACGGACACGAACCAACCGGCAAAAAAACGGGTGGCAATCTGCGGATGCGTATCGAACAGGCTACCTCGTCCCTGAAGAATCAAAACGCCGAACAAATACAATCCGCCCCAACAAACAAGCGTGGCGATGAAAGCGCCTGCAATTGCACCGACGATGGGCCCCAATAATTTCATTTGATCGGAAAGAACAAGATTTTTCTTGACCGACGAAAATCAGACCACAATCCCGGAATCACGACATTCCAGCGAGTCCGGAGCCCGGTACCGAATCCCGTTAGTTTTTCGCCATTCCATAGATCGATGTGGCCGCCGCTTGCATTTCCCTCTGCCTCCCCGTCGCGAGTCCAGTAACCATCAAACATGATGATGCCGGTTCGCCCCTTGACTCTATCCCGCCAGTCCTTGCCGGTGACGTTTTCCGCCTGTCCCAGCCCCGCGAAAGGTTGCAGCTTCAACCATTCCCCGAGTTCGTTGGCCCGTGTGGCGGTCGCTTTTCCATTCAGCAGAATTCGCCCGATGCTCGACTGACCACCGAGCGGCTTGACCAGCTTCGATGAAAAAGACTTCATTTCGATGCCAACGCGGTGAAAGGTAACGCTTATGCGGATGGCACATTGATTGGTATAAGCCGGATTCTCATAGGGATTGCCCGACGGGTAGGCGTCCCACAGCTCCTTGAATGTTACCGCCCTCAGTTGCACGCCCTTGACGGAATCCGGCCTCGCGTTCGTTCTTACCGTGGTCGGGCTGTTTGGCATGGCGTCCAGTCCTTGTGTACAAGCGCGTCTTCGCCCCAATAGATCGTGTAACTGTCGGCGGTCTCGGAATGGATGCGTGGCAACAGGCCGTCTCCGCTCACGTGCCCAGCGAAAGTGCGCCCGTTACTCGTTTCGATCAGATATGGATAGCTCTGCGGTAACGTGGTGCCAATGGCGGCGCGCACCTGTTCGTCGTGCCTCTCGGATATATCGGCATGCGTCGCTGTCGTCGCCTCCGCCGGCGCGATGCTTGCGGCCGGGATACGTTCCGCTCCACCCAGCGCCGCAACCTCGTGCGACTCGAACGTCATTGTCATGTTGCGTTCTGCATAGAAAGTCGGCGACGGATTGCATCCACACACATTGATATCGCCACTCAACGCCCAAGGTTGGCCGTTCGACCCTGTGCCTGGCCAGCGTGGCCCTTGCGGCGCGATAAACCCTTCCTGCTTGCACGCCATGCAGTAAGTCTTCATATAAAGCGTGGCGATATTCACGCTCGGCGGCGGGTCCGAACAGGTCACATCCGCGAGCCCCTCGGTAATCACCGCGCTACCGCCCCGATCACCTTTGGCGAGAAAATAGCGAATCATTCAGTGCCACCTCGGCACGTCATTGCCGAACGCTTCACGACCGTGAACATGTCAGCAGATACCAGGCCGCTACGTTCCCGGCTGTCCGTCACGGTGTCGCCGTTATCCAGTTCGCTACCAACGAAAGCCAGCGGCTCGAAGCTGTCGTCATCCGTCAGCCCGAGACCGGTAATGATTCGCGCAGTCGAGCCATCCGCATAGTAGACAAGATCGCCTACGACGCCGGCCTTGCCGAGTCGAATGCCCGCATCCCACCGGCCGGTTGCTTCGCGCAGCACACCGCCTCGCGCAGTCGTCGCGCCACGTACCGCCAGTCGATGGCACAGCGGCGCGGATGGCGGTACAAAGCCGGGATCGAACAATCCGTCGATATCTTCATCTGCCGGCACACGGATTCCGCACGAACGTTGAAGTGTTTCGACAATACGGTCGCCGTTGCTCAATCGACTGCCCACCAGCGCAAAGGGCTTGTCGCAGTCAACCGCGTACTTGCCAGCGCCGTCCGAAATGACGGCCTCGCTGCGATCTTCGTAGGTCACGATATCGCCGACGCGGGCAACGACAAGCCCGATGACTGTCAACCCGCTGCTGGCCTGGGTCATGCGGCCGCCCCATTCGGTGAGTGCGCCCATGATGGCGAAAAGATGTGTCGGTGTCTTCGGCTCGCTAGTCATCGGTATCTCCTTTCTCGACAGTTGAGTGGCGGTTGCACCACACAAAATTGCACACGCGAGAACGAACATTCCATCAGACAAATTTGAATTTCTTATCAATAAAGGTCGTTTGAGTATGTTTATGTAATGAATGACGAGACCGGCTCGAGCGCTAACCCGCTCAGCAGTGGGCGCGCTCTGAAGTTCGACCTGATCAGATCCGGCACCCGCGCAAACTGGACATGGCGCACCTCCCGCCGTTCCTGACACCCAGCGCCTGCGCGCCCGACTTCGCAGCGCGCACCGCCCCCCTGTCGCTACAATAGCCACCATGAACGCCCCCACCTCCTCCGACACGCCCGACTCCGGCGACGCGCACATCGCGCGCAACCGGCTCGAGGCGCACCTGGACGCCGCGCCGCGCGCGTGGCCGCTCGACATCGTCGCCGCCACCGGCTCGACCAACGCCGACGTCGCGACGCGCCTCAAGGCGCTGCCACGCGCCGCGAACGCGCTGCCCGCGCCGCTCGTGCGCGTCGCGTTCGAGCAGACGGCCGGCCGCGGCCGGCAAGGCCGCCCGTGGTTCGCGCAGCCCGGCAACGCGCTGCTGTGCTCGGTCGGCTGCATCGTGCCGCGCGCCGTCGACGCGCTCGGCGGCCTCAGCATCGCGATCGGCGTCGCGCTCGCGGAAGGGCTCGCGGCGCTGCCGCTCGACGCCCGCACGCGCATCGCGCTCAAATGGCCGAACGACCTGCTGCTGACGGCGACCGACGACGGCACGACGCAGATCGTCGGCAAGCTCGCCGGGATCCTGATCGAAACCGTCTGGACCACCGCCGACGCGACCGCCGTCGTGATCGGCTTCGGCATCAACGTGCGAGGCGCGGAAGCGGTCGCCGCGCAGGTCGACGCACTGCGTGCGCGCGAAGCGACGCTCGCGAGCGGGCTGCCGCCGGCCGCGCTGTCGGCGGCGTGCGCATCGGCCAACCTCACCGATACGCTCGCCGCGGCGCTGAACGCGCTCACGCCCGCGCTCGCGCAGTTCGGGACCGACGGGCTCGCGCCGTTCCTGCCGCGCTGGCACGCGCTGCACGCGTATGCGGGACGCGAAGTCGTGCTGCTCGAACAGGGCGTCGAACGCGTGCGCGGCATCGCGACGGGCATCGACGCGACCGGCCAGCTGCTGCTCGACACGCCGGACGGCGTGCAGGCGATCGCGGCCGGCGACGTGTCGCTGCGCGAAGCGCAATGAGCGAACCACACCTGCTGATCGACGCCGGCAACAGCCGGATCAAGTGGGCGCTCGCCGACGCGCAGCGCACGCTGGGCGACACGGGTGCATTCGGCCACACGCGCGACGGCGGCGCCGATCCCGACTGGTCGAACCTGCCGCGTCCGCGCGGCGCCTGGATCTCGAACGTCGCGGGCGCCGACGTGGCCGCGCGGCTCGACGCACTGCTCGACGCTCGCTGGCCGGGCCTGCCGCGCACGACGATCCGCTCGCAGCCCGCGCAATGCGGCGTGACGAACGGCTATACGACGCCCGAGCAGCTCGGCAGCGATCGCTGGGCCGGCCTGATCGGCGCGCGCGCCGCGTTTCCGGGCGAGCACCTGCTGATCGCCACGTTCGGCACGGCGACCACGCTCGAGGCGCTGCGCGCGGACGGTCGGTTCACGGGCGGGTTGATCGCGCCGGGCTGGGCGCTGATGATGCGCGCGCTCGGCACGCACACCGCGCAGTTGCCGACGCTGACCGCCGACACCGCGAGCGGGCTGCTGGCGGGGGCGCAGGCCGAGCCGTTCCAGGTCGATACGCCACGCTCGCTGTCGGCCGGCTGCCTGTATGCGCAAGCGGGGCTGATCGAACGCGCCTGGCGCGATCTCGCCGATGCGTGGCAGGCGCCGGTGCGGCTCGTACTGGCAGGCGGCGCGGCCGACGACGTTGCGCGCGCGCTGACGCTGCCGCACACGCGGCACGACGCACTGATCCTGTCCGGGCTTGCGCTGATCGCCGCGGAAGCGGCCGCGCAGGATTGACGGAAACCGGCCGGCATTGCGCCGGCCGCGTCGACGAATGCCCGTGCCACGGGCTTCGTCACGGTGGCGACGAGTACACGGGCGTGGCCTGCGCCCCTGCAAACGCCAGGTCGCACCCACGGTGCGGCCGTCGCCGACGATCGCCGGCCACAACGAAAAAGCCGGCCATGCGGCCGGCCTGACTGAACGGTTGAACGATTGAACCACGACGAGGAGCGTCGACGATGCTGCGCTGGCTGATCGCTGTTCTCTTTCTCGCCAACATGCTTGCATTCGTGGTGGCGCGCGGCGTGTTCGGACCGCTGCCGGCGGCCGGCCCGCGCGAACCGGGCATGCTGTCCCGGCAGGTGCGGCCCGATGCGCTGCGCGCGATGCCGCTCGCGCAGGCGACCGACCAGCCCGTGATCGGCGGCCCGCTCGCCGCGCCCGCCGTCACGGCCGAGCCGCTCGCGGCATCTGCGCCCTGACGGCGCGACACCCGCGTCAGGGCTGCTGCGTGCGCACCTTCTTCAACAGCGCGGTGGTCGAGCGGTCGTGCTCGAACGGAATCGCGAGCGCACGGCCGCCCCAGCCGCGCACGATTGCCGACTCCGGCAACGCGTCCATGTCGTAGTCGCCGCCCTTCACGAGAATGTCCGGACGGACGGCCTCGATCAGCGACACGGGCGTCTGCTCCTCGAACTTCACCACCCAGTCGACGCTTTCCAGCGCCGCGAGCAGCGCCATCCGGTCGTCCTCGCGGTTGATCGGACGGTCGTCGCCCTTGCCGAGCATGCGCACCGACGCATCGCTGTTCACGCCAACGATCAGGCACGCGCCGAGCGCCTTCGCGTCGGCGAGATACGTGACGTGGCCACGGTGCAGGATGTCGAACACACCGTTCGTGAACACGACGGGCGAAGTCAGCGAAGCGCGCAGGGCAACGAGGGCGTCGCGGGTGATCAGCTTGCGTTCGAAGGTAGCGGGCATGATGGATGTCGGATCGAGTGAGCGGCGCGCCGTGCGCGTCGTGACGGAACACGGCGGCGCCAGTTAAAAAGCCCGCCGGACGGCCGGGCGGGCTTCATGCATCGGGCCTGCTGCAGCGCTCGCGACCGGCGGAACCTCACGCCGGCTGCGACGCCGCGCGGCCTCAGGCCGGTTGTGCGGCCGACGACGGGCCGCTTTCGGACTGCAGGCGGCCGGTGACTTCCTTGCGATAGCGGTTCAGCTCCTGCGCCGTCGCGAAGGTGCGCTCGAACAGGATCGACAGGTTGTGCAGGATCCGTTCGACGACCTTCTTTTCCCATTCGCCGTCGAAGCGGATCTGCTCGTCGAGCCAGCGCTCGAGCCATTCCGGATCGGGCAGGCGCGACTGCACGGTGTCGCGCGGGAACAGCGCCTGGTTCACGTGCAGGTTGGTCGGGTGCAGCGGCTTCTCGGTGCGGCGCGCCGACGCCATCAGCACGCCGATCTTCGCGAACGCCGCGCGCGCGACGTCGCCGCAGTTGTTCAGCGCCTTCTTCATGTAGCGCAGGTACGCCCCGCCGTGGCGCGCTTCATCGCGCGAGATCGTTTCGTAGATCTGCTTGATGACCGGCTCGGTGTGCCAGTCGGCCGCGCAGCGGTACCAGTGGTTCAGGCGGATCTCGCCGCAGAAGTGCAGCATCAGCGTTTCGAGCGGCGGCGCCGGATCGAACTGGAAGCGCACCGCGTGCAGCTCTTCCTCGGTGGGCACCATTTCCGGCCGGAAGCGGCGCAGGTATTCCATCAGCACGAGCGAATGCTTCTGCTCCTCGAAGAACCACACGCTCATGAACGCGGAAAAATCGCTGTCGTGCTGGTTGTCGCGCAGGAACATTTCCGTCGCGGGCAGCGCCGACCATTCGGTGATCGCGTTCATCTTGATCGTCTTCGCCTGCTCGTCGGTGAGCAGCGAAGCGTCGAACTTGTCCCACGGAATGTCCTTCTCCATGTCCCAGCGGACAGCTTCGAGCGACCTGTAAAGTTCCGGATAAAGCATGGTGTTCATGATGGTCCCACCCCTGTTCTGCGCAATGCGACTTCTCTAAACGTGACTGTTGCCGCGTAGGCGCGCGAGCGCGCTTTTTGCAGCCAAGACTGTAATTTTACGCGTGAATCCGGCCCCCGGACGCAGATTCCGCGTCCGGCAGCCGGGCGGCCGCGCCGCCGCCTTGAAGCACGCCGCGGCCCCGCTCCGCTCGAACGGAACCGACCGCGCGTGCCTGATGTGGGGGCCGGCGCAGGCCGGCTCGTTGGCGAGCCCGCCCCGGCGCCACACGGCCCCCGACGGGTTCCCGTGCGGCCGCCGGCCCGGCGGACTGCTCGATATGGTGTATACGGCGGCGGCCATGATAGCACGCGTGCATGACGGTTCCGAGACGCGAGCCCGGTCGCCGGCCGCCAACCGCGGTGCGACGATCGGTCGCGGGCGGCCGTCGCGAAAACACAACCGGCGCATCATCCGCGTACGTCCCGGGCGCGCCCCGATCGCTTCAGACCCGTATTTCACCCGCCGCATGGCCGCCGTCCGGCGGCGTGCCGGCCGTCAGCGCGCTGCCGCCGTCTGCCTGCGCGATCCAGTCCGCCAGGGTGTCGCGCTGCGCGCGCCCGTCGCGGTAGCCGAGCTCGATCAGCTCGCACGTGAACGCCTGCTCGAACAGCAGGTAGCTCGCGAACGACGCGCCGGCCGGCTGGCTGCCGCCGATCGCGCCGAGCAGCCCGCGCATCGTCGCCGGCAGCTGCTTCAGGTGTTTCGCGGCGATCAGCTCGATGCGCTCGGACGGCGCGATCGCGATCACATCCACGTGCCGCCAGCCGCTGTCCACTTCGATCTGGTGTGGCAGGTGCTCGATCATCCGGTTGATGTGCTCGATCCGCTCGATGTCCGAGCCGATCGAGTCGAGAAACACGCTCGCCAGCACCTGCTGGCCGATCTGCGCGAGCGTCGGGTAGCCGCGCACCCGCCCCGAGCCGTTCGCGGCGGGAATCTCGGGCCGCGCATCGGCCGCGCCGATCACGACGATCCGGTCCGCGCCGAAGTGAATCGCCGGCGACAGCGGCGCGACCTGCCGGATCGACCCGTCGCCGAAGTACTCGATCTGCCCGTCGAGCACGAGCGGCACGGCCGGGAACACGAACGGAATGGCCGACGACGCGAGCAGGTGCGACGCAGACAGGTCGACGAGCCGCGCGGTGCGCTGCGCGCGCCGCCACGCCTGGATCGGCTCGGCGGCCTGGTAGAAAGTCAGGTGCCGGCCGCTCGAATAGCTGAGCGCAGTGATCGAGAGCGCATGAAGCAGGCGCGCCTCGAGCATCTGCTCGATCCGGTGAAAGCTCAGCTCGCGCTGCAGCAAGTGCGCGAGCGGCGCGTTGTCGAGCAGCCCGCGCGGCGAACGGCGCGCGGCCCAGCCGAACGTCATCGCCGCGAGCCAGCGTGCGCCCGCCGCCGCGATGCCGAGCCAGTCGGTGCGATACACGTAGTCGGCGCGCAGCGGTTCCCAGAATTCGAGCAGCCGCCGCACGCCGTGAGAAAAGTCGTCCGCGTGGCTCGCGATCGACGTCGCATTGATCGCGCCGGCCGACGAGCCGCACACGACCGTGAACGGCACCGTATGCCGGTTGGGGTCGGCCTCGCGCGCGATCTCGGCCAGCGCCTTCAGCACGCCGACCTGGTAGGCGGCGCGTGCGCCGCCGCCCATCAGAACGAGCGCGAGCCGCATGATCGACCTGCTAGCCGGTTCGCGTCACGTCGAGCGCTTCGGCGGACGGGTTTCGGGCGACGAAGCGGCCGCCGCGCGCGCCGCGGCCGAGCCGGCGGGCTTCGCACGCTTCGCGGCCGGCTTGCGCGGCGCGGCTGCGGCTGCCGCGGCGGGGGCGGGCTGCTTCGCCTGCGCCGGCTGGGCGGCCGGCTCCGGCGACGCGTCGCCCGGCGCCGCGGGTTGCGCGCCCGGCTGGGCCACCGCGAGACTCGCGAGCTGGTTGAACTGCGCCTGCAGCAGGTTCCACCAGCCGGCCGGGTCGAACGCCTGCTGCGCGGCGTCGCCTGCCGGCGGCGCAGCCTCGGAGGCAGCAGCCTCGGCGTCCGGCGCGTGCCGGGCATCGGCGCGCGACGCGGACGCGGACGCGGCCTGTGCGGCCGCGACCGCCGCTTCCTCGGCCGCCGACATCGAGCTTTGCGCGAACGCGCCGAATGCACGCAGCGTCGCGAGCGTCGCGCGCTGCACCTCGAGCGCCTGGATCGCGGACTGCAGCATCCCGAGGTTGAGCTTGAGCCACTGCTCGACCGCGCGCAGATCGGTGATCCGCTTGTCGAGCTCCTCGACGCTCGTGAGCGGCGCCATCATGTCGGACATGCTCGACAGCGACGGCGGCAGCCCCGATGCGGCGCCAGGAAACGGCGCCATCCCGCCGAACGGCGACATCCGCATCATGTCCCACATGCGGTCGAGCATGTCGGCAGGCTTGAAACCGGCAAAGCCGGCGAATGGATTGGAGCCGGAGGCATCGGTGGTCATACGGGCATCCTGGTTGACTGGGTGGGCGAAGCGGCCGGCACGGGTCGGGCGGCCGCCTTGGGTTCGATCATAGCGCGCGTCAGAACGGTGCGTCGCCGGGGAAGTCGGGCGGGCGCCGCTCGCGCAGCGAACGGATGCCTTCCTGCACGTCGGGCCCCGAGAAGCCCATGAATTCGAGCGCGAGCGACGTATCGAACGTCGGTCCGGCGGTGCGCAGCCAGTTGTTCAGCGCGTACTTGGTCCAGCGGATCGCCGACTGCGACCCGTGCGCGAGCCGCTCGGCGACTTCATAGGCCTTCGGCAGCAGGTCGGCCGGCTCGACCGCGAGCGACACGAGTCCGATCCGCTCGGCCTCCGCGCCGCTCACCGGCTCGCACAGCAGCAGGTAGTACTTCGCCTTCGCCATCCCGCACAACAGCGGCCACACGATCGCCGCATGATCGCCGGCCGCGACGCCGAGCCGCGTATGGCCGTCGATGATGCGCGCATCCTTCACGGCGATCGAGATGTCGGCGAGCAGCCCGGCGACGAGCCCCGCACCGACCGCCGGGCCGTGCATCGCCGACACGATCGGCTTGCTGCAGTTGATCACGTTGTAGACGAGGTCGCGCGCCTCGCGCCACACGCGAGCGCGCACGTCGAAGTCGTTGGCCATCGCCTCGACGAGCGCGAGATCGCCGCCCGCCGAAAAGCCCTTGCCCTCGCCGCGGATCACCGCGACGCGCGTATCGGGATCGCGGTCGACGTCGCGCCAGATGTCGGCGAGCTCGCGATGCATGCGTTCGTTCGCGGTCGCGAGGCCGCTGCGGTTCGCGCCCTCGCCGCTCATCACGATGTCGAGCACGCCATGATCGCGGCGTGTCACCTTCAGTGCTTCGTACCCGCCGTATGCGGAAAGATCGGCCATGCGGAGCTCCCGGCGCCTTCAGACGCTTGAATCGAGTGTAGCCAAGCCCGCGCGGGCAAACATCAGGCGAAACCCGGCGCGCGGGCCGGAGCCGGGTTTCGCGCCGGCGTCAGGCCGCGCCGTCGGGCGGTGCGACCGACTGCTCAATCGCGCCGAAGATCGACTTGCCGGCCGCGTCGGTCATCTCGATGCGCACGGTGTCGCCGTAACGCATGAATTCGGTCTGCGGCGCGCCGTGCTCGATCGTCTCGAGGCAGCGCTTCTCGGCGATGCAGCAGTAACCGCGCTTCGCATCCTTGTTCGACACCGTGCCCGAGCCGACGATCGAGCCGGCACGCAGGTTGCGCGTCTTCGCTGCGTGGGCGACCAGCTGGCCGAAGTGGAACACCATGTCGGTGCCTGCGTCGGGCTGGCCGACCTTCTTGCCGTTCCAGTGGACGATCATCGGCCGGTGCACGCGGCCTTCGCGCCATTCCTCGCCAAGCTCGTCGGGCGTCACCGCGACCGGTGCGAACGCGGTTGCCGGCTTGCTCTGGAAGAAGCCGAAGCCCTTCGCGAGCTCAGCCGGAATCAGGTTGCGCAGCGACACGTCGTTCACCAGCGTGACGAGCCGCACGGCCTTCAGCGCGTCGTCGGGCGTCGTGCTCATCGGCACGTCGCCGGTGATCACCGCGACTTCCGCCTCGAAGTCGATGCCCCATTCCTCGGACGGGCACACGATGTCGTCGCGCGCGCCGAGGAAATCGTCGCTGCCGCCCTGGTACATCAGCGGATCGGTCCAGAACTCGGGCGGCATCTCGGCGCCGCGCGCGCGGCGCACGAGCTCGACGTGATTCACGTACGCGGAGCCGTCGGCCCACTGGAACGCGCGCGGCAGCGGCGCCATGCAGTTCGCCGCATCGAACGCGAACGCGTTGCGCGCGCGACCGTGGTTCAGCGCGTCGTACAGGTCGCGCAGCTGCGGCGCGTAGAACGCCCAGTCGTCGAGGACGCGCTGCAGCGTCGGCGCGATCGCATCGGCGATCGCCGCGGTGTGCAGGTCGCGCGACACGACGATCAGCTGGCCGTCGCGCGTGCCGTCCTTCAGCGATGCAAGTTTCATGGGGGTATCTGCCGTTGTAGTGACGATGGAGGGAATCTATTTTACGATGGTGAATCCGTGCGGCGCGCCACGATCGTGCACGCCGCGTTCGTCCCGATCCTTGCCGCATTTTCGCGCACCCGTTGCCCATGCCTGCCAGCCCGCTTCCCGATGACGATCTCGCTGATTCCGACACCGACGACACCGGCTCCGGCGAGCACGGCGAAGGCGGCGAGAAGGTCCGCTCCGGCATCCAGTCGATCGAGGTCGGCTTCCGCCTGCTCGACGTGCTGACGAGCGAGCCGCGCGCGATGATGCTGCGCGACCTCGCCCAGCGCGCGGGCATGAGTCCTGCGAAGGCGCACCGCTATCTGGTCAGCTTCTCGCGGCTTGGCGTCGTGGCGCAGGATCCCGTATCGGGCCGCTACGAGCTCGGCGGCTTCGCGCTGCAGATGGGGCTCGCCCGGCTGGCGCGTGTCGACGGCGTGAAGCTCGCGCGGATCGCGCTGACCGAGTTGCGCGACCGCGTCGACCAGACGGTCGGCATCGCGGTATGGGGCAACCAGGGGCCGACGATCGTGCACTGGATGGAATCGAGCCATCCCGCGAAGGCGTCGCTGAAGCTCGGCGACGTGATGCCGCTGCTCGGCTCCGCGACGGGCCTGCTGTTCGCCGCGTATCTGCCGCGCAGCAAGACCGCCGCGATGCTCGAGCGCGAGCTCGCCGATACGCGCCGCTCGCCGCATCACGGCGGCCCGCGCACGCTCGACGAGCTCGACGCGGTGCTCGCCGACGTGCGCGCGCACCAGGCCGCGCGCGTCGAAGGGATGCTGTTGCCGACGATCCACGCGTTCTGCATGCCGGTGTTCGATGCGGTCGGCGAACTCGCGCTCGCGATCGTCGCGCTCGGTCAGGAAGGCATGTTCGACATCGCGTGGGGCGGCGAGATCGACACCGCGCTGCGCGCGTGCGCGCAGAAACTGTCTTACGAACTCGGCTATAGTCCGGACGCGCGCGACGCCTGACACGCGAGGCGCGCGACACACGCGCGATCCACCGCGAACGCGCGGCGCATCCGGCGGTCCGATTGCTGTGACGCGCGTTGCGCACGGCGCGCCACATCCGCCCCAACCCTGTTCCGTTTCGCCGATGCCGCCAGCCGTCCCCCGTCCTCGCCACGCCCTGCCCCGCCATTGGCTGCGGGCGGGCGTCGCGCTCGTCGTCGTGCTGGTGCTGCACGCGCTCGCGGCGTTGTGGCTGACGCACAACCGCGCAGCGTTCACGCCACCCGCGCCCGCCGAGGTGCCGGTACAGATCGAGCTGCTGAAGCCGCAGCCGATTGCGCGCCAGCCCGCGCCGAAACCGGTAGAACAGCCGGCCGAGCCTGCGCCGGCAAAGCCGGCCCCCGTCGCACCGAAAGCCGCGGCGAAGCCCGCGCCGCCGCACGAGCCGGTCCTCACGTCGACGCAGACGGCCGAGCAGGGCGAGCCGCCGGCCGCCACCTCCGCCGCGAGCGGCACGGCGGCCGCAGCGGGCACGCAACCCGCATCGGCCGGCGGCGCCAGCAGCGCCGCGGCGCCCGGTCCCGCGACGAGCGGCGTGAAATTCGCCGCGCCGCCGTCCGGCGACCTGCAATACGACACGTTCTACAACGGCATGCAGAACATGATCGGCACGATTCACTGGCGTACCGACGGACGCACGTACGATCTGTCGGTATCGATGCCGGTGCCGTTCGTCGGTCCGTTCACCTATCGCAGCGAAGGCCGCGTGGATGCATTCGGCGTCGCACCCGACCGTTACGTCGAGAAGCGCGGCAAGCGGCCCGAGGACATCGCGATCTTCAACCGCGAGATCCGCCAGGTCGTCTTCACGCGCACGCCGAACAACGCACCGCTGCCCGACGGCGTGCAGGATCGGTTCAGCATGCTGATGCAGCTGTCGGGGCTCTTGCGCGGCAACCCGTCCGCGTACAAGCCGGGCGTCACGCAGCAGTTCTTCGTGATCGACAACAACAGCGGCGAGACGTGGCCGATCACGGTGATCGGCGACGAGGACGTGCAGACGCAAGCCGGCAGCGTCAGGGCCCGGCACTTCATGCGCCTGCCGCGCCGCGACGGCGACACGCGCCGCATCGACATGTGGCTCGCGCCATCGCTTGGCTGGCTGCCCGCCCGGCTCGTACAATCGGAACCGAATGGCGCGCAGATCGAGCTGCTGTGGCACGGCCGGCTCGCACCGCCAGGCGCGCCTTCCGATGCAGCACCGGAAGGCGGCACGACGAATGCACCCGCCGGTGCATCGGTGCCCGCCGCACCGGCCGCGGAGCCGGCACAACCCGTGCCGCCACCGGCAGTGCAACCGCCTGCATCGTCGCCTGCCGCGCCGTGATGAACGATGAACCGGCAATTTCGACCGATTAAAGCTATCGCCGAAATGGCCGATGACACTCTTTAACAACTATTTCGGTCCACCGGATCACAATAAGAAACGTTTGATAGACATCGGCTTCTAACCCGATACACCCCACGCAAACGGGAGACCGGGGTGTGCAGCGCAAGCCCCTTGAAACCGGCAAGGTCTGCCCCACCTACGGGACAACAAGGCCAGATGCCACTGCGAAGAGGAGTGCCGCCATGCAAATGATCTACAACAGCCCCAACTACTGCGTCGTCGAATTTGCGCCGCAGGCCGGTCACCATCTGATGAATGCCGGCGGATACGAAATCGTCGACAAGAACGCGCAGCGCGAGATCTTCATCGACGGCGAACTTGCCGAGCGATTCCGCGCGCACGTGAAACAGCTGATCGAAGATGAACCGTCGCTCGACGAAGTCGACGAATTCCTCGGACAATTCGACAGCCTGATGATGATGCCCGTCGTCCTGCACTGACGACACGCGCCCCGGCGCGTCGCGCGGCCGGGTCATTCGCCGCGCTCAAGCGGCGCCGCGAGCACTCCGATCAAAGCCCCCGCCCGGTTCGCCGGCGGGGGTTTTCGTTTGGTACGACCGCCGCGCGTCGCAGCGTGCATCGGTTGCGCCGGCAACGCTGACGGACCCGCAGCGGGCAGGCCCCGTCACCGCACATGCAACCCGCGCGCTGCATCGCACGCCGCGCAAGGCCGGGCGGTGCCCCGGCGCACCGGCTACAATGACGGTTTTCCCGTCTTCGCCGGTCTTCCGCCATGTCTGCGACCCCTCTCGCCGCTTCCGCCCCGCTCGACGCGCCCTACACGCGCGGCGCCGAACTGCCCGCGCTGCTGAAATCGCGCATCCTGATCCTCGACGGCGCGATGGGCACGATGATCCAGCGCTACAAGCTCGACGAGGCCGCATATCGCGGCGAGCGCTTCAAGGACTTCCCGCGCGACATCAAGGGCAACAACGAACTGCTGTCGCTCACGCAGCCGCAGATCATCCGCGAGATCCACGACCAGTACTTCGCGGCCGGCGCGGACATCGTCGAAACCAACACGTTCGGTGCGACGACGGTCGCGCAGGCCGACTACGGGATGGAAGACCTCGTCGTCGAGATGAACATCGAATCCGCGCGCCTCGCGCGCGAATCGGCCGCCCGCTACGCCACACCGGACAAGCCGCGCTTCGTCGCGGGCGCGATCGGGCCGACGCCGAAGACGGCGAGCATCTCGCCGGACGTCAACGACCCGGGCGCGCGCAACGTCACGTTCGACGAGCTGCGCGACGCGTATTACCAGCAGGCGAAGGCGCTGCTCGACGGCGGCGTCGACCTGTTCCTGGTCGAGACGATCTTCGACACGCTGAACGCGAAGGCCGCGCTGTTCGCGCTCGACGAACTGTTCGAGGACACCGGCGAGCGCCTGCCGATCATGATCTCGGGCACCGTGACCGACGCTTCGGGCCGCATCCTGTCGGGCCAGACGGTCGAAGCGTTCTGGAATTCGCTGCGCCACGCGAAGCCGCTCACGTTCGGCCTGAACTGCGCGCTCGGCGCGGCGCTGATGCGCCCGTACATCGCCGAGCTCGCGAAACTGTGCGACACCTACGTGTCGTGCTACCCGAACGCGGGCCTGCCGAACCCGATGAGCGACACCGGCTTCGACGAGACGCCGGACGTCACGTCGGGCCTCCTGAAGGAGTTCGCACAGGCCGGGCTCGTGAACCTCGCGGGCGGCTGCTGCGGCACGACGCCCGAGCACATCGCCGAAATCGCGAAGGCGCTCGCCGACGTGAAACCGCGCCGCTGGCCGAGCCAGTACAGCGAAGCCGCCTGACCCGACCGCCTCAACGCCTGCCCTACCTCACACGAATTCGCACCGCCATGACCGATCACATGATGCGCCTTGCCGGCCTCGAGCCGTTCAACGTCACGTCCGGGACGCTCTTCATCAACGTCGGTGAACGCACCAACGTCACCGGCTCGAAGGCGTTCGCGCGGATGATCCTCAACGGCCAGTTCGACGAGGCGCTCGCCGTCGCGCGCCAGCAGGTCGAGAACGGCGCGCAGGTGATCGACATCAACATGGACGAGGCAATGCTCGATTCGAAGGCGGCGATGGTGCGCTTCCTGAACCTGATCGCATCGGAGCCGGACATCGCTCGCGTGCCGATCATGATCGACTCGTCGAAGTGGGAAGTGATCGAGGCCGGCCTCAAGTGCGTGCAGGGCAAGGCCATCGTGAACTCGATCTCGCTGAAGGAAGGCGAGGAAGCATTCCGCCACCACGCGAACCTGATCCGCCGCTACGGCGCGGCCGCGGTCGTGATGGCGTTCGACGAGACGGGCCAGGCCGATACGTACGAGCGCAAGACCGAGATCTGCAAGCGCTCGTACGACTTCCTCGTGAACGAAGTCGGCTTCCCGCCGGAAGACATCATCTTCGACCCGAACATCTTCGCGGTCGCGACCGGCATCGAGGAGCACAACAACTACGCGGTCGACTTCATCGAGGCGACCCGCTGGATCAAGCAGAACCTGCCGTACGCGAAGGTGAGCGGCGGCGTGTCGAACGTGTCGTTCTCGTTCCGCGGCAACGACCCGGTGCGCGAGGCGATCCACACCGTGTTCCTGTACCACGCGATCCAGGCGGGGATGGACATGGGCATCGTCAACGCGGGCCAGCTCGGCGTGTACGCCGATCTCGACGCGGAGCTGCGCGAGCGCGTCGAGGACGTGATCCTGAACCGCCGCGCCGATTCCACCGACCGACTCCTCGAAATCGCCGACAAGTTCAAGGCCGGCGGTGCGAAGAAGGAAGAGAACCTCGAGTGGCGCAACCAGCCGGTCGAGAAGCGGCTCTCGCACGCGCTCGTGCACGGCATCACGACCTTCATCGTCGAGGATACCGAAGAAGTGCGCGCGAAGATCGACGCGGCCGGCGGCCGCCCGATCAACGTGATCGAAGGCCCGCTGATGGACGGGATGAACATCGTCGGCGACCTGTTCGGCCAGGGCAAGATGTTCCTGCCGCAGGTCGTGAAGTCGGCGCGCGTGATGAAGCAGGCCGTCGCGCACCTGATCCCGTTCATCGAGGAAGAAAAGCGCCTGCTCGCGGAAGCGGGCGGCGACGTGCGCGCGAAGGGCAAGATCGTCATCGCGACCGTGAAGGGCGACGTGCACGACATCGGCAAGAACATCGTGTCGGTCGTGCTCCAGTGCAACAACTTCGAAGTCGTCAACATGGGCGTGATGGTCCCGTGCAACGAGATCCTCGCGAAGGCGAAGGTCGAGGGCGCGGACATCATCGGGCTGTCGGGCCTGATCACGCCGAGCCTCGAGGAAATGGCGTATGTCGCGTCCGAAATGCAGCGCGACGACTACTTCCGCGTGAAGAAGATTCCGCTGCTGATCGGCGGCGCGACCACGTCGCGCGTGCACACGGCCGTGAAGATCGCGCCGCACTACGAGGGCCCGGTCGTCTACGTGCCCGACGCATCGCGCTCGGTATCCGTCGCGTCGAACCTGCTGTCGGACGAAGGCGCGGCGAAGTACCTCGACGAACTGAAGTCGGATTACGAACGGATCCGCGACCAGCACGCGAACCGCAAGGCGCAGCCGATGGTCACGCTCTCCGAGGCGCGCGCGAACAAGACGAAGGTCGACTGGGCGAGCTACCAGCCGGTGAAGCCGAAGTTCATCGGCCGCCGTGTGTTCAAGAACTACGACCTGAACGAGCTCGCGAACTACATCGACTGGGGCCCGTTCTTCCAGACCTGGGACCTCGCGGGCCCGTACCCGGCGATCCTGAACGACGAGATCGTCGGCGAATCGGCGCGGCGCGTGTTCTCCGACGCGAAGTCGATGCTCGCGCGCCTGATCCAGGGCCGCTGGCTGAGCGCGAACGGCGTGATCTCGCTGCTGCCGGCGAACACGGTCAACGACGACGACATCGAGATCTACACCGACGACTCGCGCTCGGAAGTGCTGCTCACGTGGCGCAACCTGCGCCAGCAGAGCGTACGTCCGGTGGTCGACGGCGTGATGCGCCCGAACCGCTCGCTCGCCGACTTCATCGCACCGAAGGAATCGGGCGTTGCAGACTACATCGGGATGTTCGCGGTGACGGCCGGCCTCGGCGTCGACGTGAAGGAAAAGCAGTTCGAAGCCGACCACGACGACTACAGCGCGATCATGCTGAAGGCGCTCGCCGACCGCTTCGCGGAAGCGTTCGCCGAGGCGATGCACGCGCGCGTGCGCCGCGAGCTGTGGGGCTACGCGAGCGGCGAGACGCTCGACAACGACGCGCTGATCGCCGAAAAGTATGCGGGCATCCGCCCGGCGCCCGGCTACCCGGCCTGCCCCGACCACCTCGTGAAGCGCGACATGTTCGCCGCGCTGCAGGCGGACGAGATCGGCATGAGCGTGACCGACTCGCTGGCGATGCTGCCGGCGGCAAGCGTGTCGGGCTTCTACCTTGCGCATCCGGACAGCACGTATTTCTCGGTCGGCAAAATCGGGCAGGATCAGCTCGAGGACTACGCGCAGCGGATGGCGCTGTCGCTCGACGACGCGCGCCGCGCGCTCGCGCCGCAGCTCTGATCCGCGCACGGCCGGGGCGGCTTCCCGCCCATTTGGTCAGACAAAATAAAAAGGCCCGCTTCGAGCGGGCCTTTTTCTGGCCTTTCCGACCGTTCGATCGGCGTCAGCCGGGCAACGAAGCTCAGAAGCCCCAGTGCACGTCGGCCTCGCCGGCCTTCGCTTCGCGCAGCATCGTGAGGAACGGTGCAACGCGCTGCGCCAGGCTCGGCGGCACTTCGTGGTGCGCGTGGTCGGCGTCGTCCTCGTGGAAATGGCCGGCGTGCTCGGCGCGTTCCTGCTTCGCCTGCGCAACCGCGCCTTCCAGCTTTGCGATCGCATGGTCCAGTTCGTCGTGCGTAATCACACCGCGTTCGCCCAGCTGCTTGCCGACGAGGCCCAGCACGTATACGGCGAAATCCTTCAGCACGTCGAGATCCTGTGCCGCCTTGCTCTTGAACGTAATCATGACAATTCCCTTTTCATCTTGTTGTGCCTGCGCGGCGCGATTGGGGAACACCGGCAGACCGGCGTCCGGCCTCGCGGACGCGGGCCGCCTGAGCGGCATATTAGCACCTGTTAAAATTCTGCGATCCCTGAAACGCGCGCTCGAAAAGCGCGCCGGCGGGCCGGCGTTTCCGGCTGCCACCAACGAAGCCTTCTACCAGCATGCTGCCAGCACACAAACAGACCCTCGAAGCCCTGCTCGCGGATAGCGTCACGCAGGTCGCACACGCGCTGAAAGGCGCCGACGCCGAATTCGTCGCCCCGACCATCACGCTCGAGCGCCCGAAGGTCGCCGCGCACGGCGACGTCGCGTGCAACGTCGCGATGCAGCTCGCCAAGCCGCTCGGCACGAACCCGCGCCAGCTCGCCGAACGGATCGTCGCCGCGCTCACGGCCCAGCCGGCCGCGCAAGGGCTCGTCGACGCCGCCGAAATCGCCGGCCCCGGCTTCATCAACCTGCGCCTGACCGCCACCGCGAAGCAGGCGGTGATCGCCGCCGTGTTCGACCAGGGCCGCGCGTTCGGCACGTCGGAGCGCGAGAAAGGGAAGCAGGTGCTGCTCGAATTCGTGTCGGCCAACCCGACCGGCCCGCTGCACGTCGGCCACGGCCGCCAGGCGGCGCTCGGCGACGTGCTCGCGAACGTGATCGCGAGCCAGGGCTACGCGGTGCACCGCGAGTTCTACTACAACGACGCCGGCGTGCAGATCGGCAACCTCGCGATCTCGACGCAGGCGCGCGCGCGCGGCCTGAAGCCGGGCGACGCAGGCTGGCCGGAAGCCGCGTACAACGGCGAATACATCGCCGACATCGCACGCGACTACCTGAACCGCGAGACGGTCGCCGCGAAGGATGGCGAGCCGGTCACGGGCGCGGGCGACATCGAGGATCTCGACGCGATCCGCAAGTTCGCGGTCGCGTACCTGCGTCACGAGCAGGATATGGACCTGCAGGCGTTCGGCGTGAAGTTCGACCAGTACTACCTCGAGTCGTCGCTGTACAGCGAAGGCCGGGTCGAGCAGACGGTCGACGCGCTGATCAAGGCCGGCATGACCTACGAACAGGACGGCGCGCTGTGGCTGCGCACGACCGACGAAGGCGACGACAAGGATCGCGTGATGCGCAAGTCGGACGGCACCTACACGTACTTCGTGCCGGACGTCGCCTACCACGTGACGAAATGGCAGCGCGGCTTCACGAAGGTGATCAACATCCAGGGCTCGGACCACCACGGCACGATCGCGCGCGTGCGCGCCGGCCTGCAGGGGCTGCACGTCGGCATCCCGAAGGGCTATCCCGACTACGTGCTGCACAAGATGGTCACCGTGATGCGCGACGGCCAGGAAGTGAAGCTGTCGAAGCGGGCGGGCAGCTACGTGACGGTGCGCGACCTGATCGAATGGTCGGGCGGCGCGACGCCGGGCCAGGAAGCGGCACCCGACCTGATCGACGAGGCGACCATCACGCGCGGCCGCGACGCGGTGCGCTTTTTCCTGATCTCGCGCAAGGCCGATACCGAGTTCGTGTTCGACATCGATCTCGCGCTGAAACAGAACGACGAGAACCCGGTCTATTACGTCCAGTACGCGCACGCGCGGATCTGCTCGGTGCTCAACGAATTGAAGTCGCGCTACAACGTCGAGGTGACGCAGCTGCCGGGCGCCGACCTGGCGCAGCTCACGAGCCCGCAGGCCGTGTCGCTGATGCAGAAGCTCGCCGAGTATCCGGACATGCTCACGCACGCGGCGAACGAGCTGGCGCCACACGCGGTCGCGTTCTACCTGCGCGATCTCGCTGGTGAATTCCACTCGTTCTACAATGCGGAGCGCGTGCTGGTCGACGACGAAGCGCCGCGCAACGCGCGCGCCGCGCTCCTCGCCGCGACCCGGCAGGTGCTCGAGAATGGTCTGGCGGTGCTCGGCGTGTCCGCGCCCGCCAAGATGTAAGCGGCCCGAACCGGGCAGCGAATGGCCGCGGCAGGGGCGCCTGGCGGCGGATGCCCGCCGCCGGGTGCCCGCCGTCGGGTGCCCGCCGCAGCCTTTTCACGATTCTTTTTGCAGGTGACTCAAGCAATGGCACAACCACGCCGAACTTCGAAGCAATCGAAACAAGCCGGAGGGACATTTCTTGGAATCGTGCTGGGCCTGATCGTCGGCCTCGCGATCGCGGTGGTGGTGGCGCTCTACATCACGCGTTCGCCGTCGCCGTTCGTGTCGAAGGTCGCGCCGCCGCCGGCCGACAACGGCGCGAGCCAGCCGCAGCAGTTCGACCCGAACCGCGCGCTGCAGGGCAAGACGCCCGGCCAGCCGGTGCCGCAGGCCGCGCAATCCGCGCCGCCCAATACCGCGCCCGGCCAGGCCGCGAACCAGACCCAGGGCGGCCTGCTGCCCGAACCGCAGATCGTCGAAGTGCCGCCGTCGGGTAACGCGAACGGCTCCAGCGGCTCGGGCAACACGACCGCGTCGAACAATCCGCCGTCGGACAACGGCGTCGCCGTCGCACCGAAGCCAGCCAACAACACGCCGCCGCCGAAGAAGACGCAACAGGCGCAGCAACAGCAGCAACAACAGCAGCAAGGCGGCGAGGACGACCTCGCGCGCTTCGCCGCGCAGAAGCAGGCGCAGCAGGCGGCCGCCCAGAAACAGCAGCAGCAGGTCGCGAACAACACCGCGAAGCCGACGTCGTCCGCGACGGCCGCAGCGGCAGCGAAGCCGCCGACCGCGAGCGACGCGAACACCGGCTACTTCCTGCAGGTCGGCGCCTATAAAACGGAAGGCGACGCCGAGCAGCAGCGCGCGCGGCTGGGCTTCCAGGGCTTCGAGTCGAAGGTGTCGAAGCGCGATGTCAGCGGCGTGACCTATTTCCGCGTGCGCGTCGGCCCGTTCTCGAAATTCGAGGATATGAACTCGGCCCGTCAGCGCCTGTCCGATGCAGGTGTCGACACGGCGGTGATCCGTTTCACGAAGCAATAAGCAACCGGCCGCGCCCACGCAGAACCCGTTACGTTCCGTAACCCGAGCAACTGATTCGACGTTCACAACATGAAAAAACTGCTTAGCACGCTCCTTCTGTCCCTGGGTCTGGCCGCCGCCGGCTTCGCCCAGGCGTCGCCCGCCGCGCCGGCTACCGGCAAGGACTTCGAGGTGATGAAGTCGCCGCAGCCGGTGTCCGCGCCGGCCGGCAAGGTCGAGGTGATCGAGTTCTTCTGGTACGGCTGCCCGCACTGCTACGAATTCGAGCCGACGATCGAGGCCTGGGTGAAGAAGCAGGGCAACAACATCGACTTCAGGCGCGTGCCGGTCGCGTTCCGCGACGATTTCGTCCCGCACTCGAAGCTGTTCTACGCGGTGTCCGCGCTCGGCATCTCGGAGAAGGTCACGCCGGCGATCTTCAACGCGATCCACAAGCAGAAGAACTACCTGCTGACGCCGCAGGCGCAGGCCGACTTCCTCGCGACGCAAGGCGTCGACAAGAAACAGTTCATGGACGCGTACAACTCGTTCAGCGTGCAGGGCCAGGTGAAGCAGTCGGCCGAGCTGCTGAAGAACTACGCGATCGACGGCGTGCCGACGGTCGTCGTCCAGGGCAAGTACAAGACGGGCCCGGCTTACACGAACAGCATCCCGGGCACCGCGCAGGTGCTCGACTACCTCGTGAAGCAGGTTCAGGACAAGAAGCTCTGATCCCCGCCCACGCGCCGGCATGACTACTCCGCTGAAGGTCTTCATCACCGGCGCGTCGAGCGGCCTCGGCCTCGCGATGGCCGAGGAATACGCCCGCCAGGGCGCCACGCTCGCCCTCGTCGCGCGCCGCACCGATGCCCTCGATGCGTTCGCGCGACGCTTTCCCAAGCTGTCCGTCTCCGTCTATTCCGCCGACGTGCGCGACGCCGATGCGCTCGCGACGGCCGCCGCGTCGTTCATCGCCGCGCACGGCTGTCCCGACGTCGTGATCGCGAATGCGGGCATCAGCCAGGGCGCCGTCACGGGCCAGGGCGATCTCGCCGCGTTCCGCGACGTGATGGACATCAACTACTACGGGATGGTCACGACGTTCGAGCCGTTCGTCGGCCCGATGACGGCCGCGCGACACGGCACGCTGGTCGGCGTCGCGAGCGTCGCCGGCGTGCGCGGCCTGCCCGGCTCCGGCGCGTACAGCGCGTCGAAATCGGCCGCGATCAAGTACCTCGAAGCGCTGCGCGTCGAGTTGCGCCCGGCCGGCGTCGGCGTCGTGACGATCGCGCCCGGCTATATCCGCACGCCGATGACCGCGCACAACCCGTACCGGATGCCGTTCCTGATGGACGCCGACCGCTTCGCGGCCCGCGCCGCCCGCGCGATCGCGCGGCAGCACGCGTTCCGCGTAATTCCGTGGCAGATGGGCGTCGTCGCGAAGGTGCTGCACGTGCTGCCGCGCTGGCTCTACGACCGCCTGTTCGAGAAGGCGCCGCGCAAGCCGAAGGCCGGCGCGCACTGAGCGCATCGGACATCCGGCGCGCTCAGTGCGCGCCGGACCGGTGCTGCGTCGGCATCGCAGTCCCGCGCCAACGCGGCGCGCGCCGGTTCCTCCTTGCGGCCGCCCCACTCGTCGCGCGCCGATGCCGCGATCCCGTCGATGCCGTCGATGCCGTCGATCCTGCCGATGCCGCTGATTCGCGCTTTCCCCGCCGCCTGCTCAGCCGCCCGTCGTTCACCGTCGCACCCGCCTCCGCTCCCGCGCCGCACCGCCGCCCGAACACGCATTCCGTCGCGAACGCAGCCGTTTTTCGGTCAATCCACCGCGATCCGACGCCTTTTTTCACGCCCTGCGCGCTTTGACGGTATGCTATCCGCCAGCCGCGCCGGCCCGCCTGTTCCCGGGCCGCGCCCGCATCCCGTCACCCAGCAAAAATCACAAGTCACGTGGGAGAACCTATGCAGGTCAAGCTGTTCGCCGCGGCCGCACTCGCCGCCGCCCTCGCCGCCCCCGGCCTCGTCGCCGCCAAGCCGCTCACCGTCTGCACGGAATCGAGCCCGGACGGTTTCGACGTCGTGCAGTACAACTCGCTCGTCACGACCAACGCGTCAGCCGACGTGATCTTCAACACGCTCGTGTCATACGACGAAGCCGCGAAGAAGGTCGTGCCCGCGCTCGCCGACAAATGGGAGGCAAGCGCCGACGGCCTCACGTACACGTTCCACCTGCGCCCGAACGTCGCGTTCCAGACCACCGACTACTTCAAGCCGGGCCGCCCGCTGAACGCGGACGACGTCGTGTTCTCGTTCTCACGGATGCTCGACGATGCAAACCCGTGGCACAAGGTCGCCGGCGCGAGCGGCTTCCCGCACGCGCAGTCGATGGGCCTCGTGAAGCTCGTGAAGTCGGTCACGAAGGTCGACGACACCACGGTGAAGTTCGTGCTGAACGAGCCGAACGCGACGTTCGTGCCGATCCTGACGATGGGCTTTGCATCGATCTACTCGGCCGAATACGCGGACCAGCTGCTGAAGGCCGGCAAGCAGGCCGACCTGAACGCGAAGCCGGTCGGCACCGGCCCGTTCACGCTGAAGAGCTACACGAAGGACGCGCTGATCCGCTACGACGTGAACCCGACCTACTGGGGCGCGAAACCGAAGGTCGACCGGCTGATCTACGCGATCACGCCCGACTCGTCGGTGCGCATGCAGAAGGTGAAGGCCGGTGAATGCCAGATCGCGCTGTCGCCGAAGCCGCAGGACGTGCTCGCCGCGAAGGGCGAAAGTGCGCTGAAGGTCGTGCAGACGCCCGCGTTCATGACCGCGTTCGTCGCGCTGAACACGCAGAAGAAGCCGCTCGACAACGACAAGGTGCGCGAGGCGCTGAACCTCGCGTTCGATCGTGCGACCTACCTGAAGGTCGTGTTCGACAACACGGCGACGGCCGCAAACAACCCGTATCCGCCGAACACGTGGAGCTATGCGAAGGACATCGCGCCGTATGCGTACGATCCCGCGAAAGCAAAGCAGCTGCTCGCATCGGCCGGGTTCCCGAACGGCTTCTCGACGACGATCTGGACGCGTCCGACCGGCAGCGTGCTGAACCCGAACCCGAAAGCTGGCGCCGAGCTGCTGCAGGCCGACCTCGCGAAGATCGGCGTGAAAGCCGAGGTGAAGGTGATCGAATGGGGCGAGCTGATCAAGCAGGCGAAGCTCGGCCAGCACGACATGCTGTTCATGGGCTGGGCCGGCGACAACGGTGATCCGGACAACTACCTGTCGCCGCTGTTCAGCTGCAACGCGGTGAAGTCGGGCATCAACTTCGCGCGCTTCTGCGACGCGCAGCTCGACAAGCTGATCGCCGACGGCAAGTCGACTGCCGACCAGGGCAAGCGCGCGAAGCTGTATGAATCCGCGCAGAAGATCATCCACGACCAGGCGCTGTGGATTCCGCTCGGCTACCCGACCGCGGCGGCGCTCACGCGCACGAACGTGAGCGGCTATCACGTCAGCCCGTTCGGCCGCCAGAACTTCACGGCGGTCGCCGTGCAGTAACCGCGCGTGGCGCGCAAGCGACGGCGTGCTCGCCGGTCGCTTGCGGCCCGTGCGCTGCGCTTGCTACGCTGCGCGCCTATTCCTCATACCGGACGCCAGCCAAAGTGAACAACCAAGCCTTCCCAAAAATGTTTTCGCCGCCGTGCCACGCACGCCGCGCGAAAGGTTTCACGCATTTTCGGAGGTGCTTATGGCTGCTGCCACGCCGACCGGCGCGCTCGTCGCGCTGCATCACGTTTCCTTCCGCTTCGACGACGGCATCACGCTGTTCGATTCGCTCGACCTGGCCATCGACCGTACGCCGACGGGCATCGTCGGCCGCAACGGTGTCGGCAAGAGCCTGCTCGCGCAACTGATCGCGGGCCGGCGCACGCCGAGCGCGGGCTCGATCGGCCGGCACGCGAACCGTCGCGGAAATCGCCGCGCTCGACGCAGCCGGCCTGCACGACGTGCGCGCCGACACGCCGGCACATGCGTTGAGCGGCGGCCAGATGGCGCGTCGCGCTAATCACCTCGATCTCGAATCGGTGCGCGCGATCGAAGCCGCGCTGGCCGGCTTCCCCGGCGCGCTCGTGGTCGCGTCGCACGACGCCGCGTTTCTCGCGGCGCTCGAACCGACGCACACGATGCAATGGCAGCGCGACGGGTGGCGCTACGAACCCGTTGCGTAGCTGAAGATCATCGGGGGACGTCTGTCGGCGCGGCGCCGGAATCGACGAACAACCGCGTGAAGAGCCGCTCCGATTCCAGTAAGCCTTCATCGGTCAGCACGACGGATTTCGCCTTGTTGACCGGATCGCCGATCAGGCCGCGTTCATGCAATCGGTTCAGCGCGTCCCAATCGAAGGATTTCCAGGCGCGATTGCGGTCGTGCAGGGTCAAATAAAGGAGCGCAAGAACGGCGTCATCGACGGCGCCGAGATCGATACTCATGGCGAGGTCCTCCAATCCGGCCGGCTGGATCACGAATCGAGCGTCGCAAGCAGCTTGATGAGGTTGCGCTTGGCCCGGTAATCCTTGCGAATCGCGTCGAGTTCCGCTTCGAATGCCGCCTGCTGGCGATGCGCAACCCGCAAAGCGCGAATATCGCGCACGATGCCGAACGCCTCGTCGTACCGCGCACTGCCCGCGCCACGCTCGACCGCAGCCGGCAAAAATCGATGATAGAGCGCGATCGCGTCGTCCGGATGCGTCTTCGCGCGCGCCGCCGCCATCGCCGGCCAGACCACGGTCGAGGTCGGCCCGCCGCAAAACGCACCCCACGCCGCTTCGTGATCTTGCTCCGCGAGCAGCAGCTTCACCAGTTCGGTACGCGCCGACGGCTCCCAATACCGTCGAGCCGTACGGGTCCCCGCCGGCGTTTCCTGCTTCCGCGCGAGAGACAACAGATGCGAAACCGCCCGCTCCCGCACGGCGTCGCGTCGCTTCGTTGCCTTCGCAACCTTCATCAGCGCACGGAATGCGTCCGCCGTCGGATGGTACGCGAAGCGTTGCCACGCGAGTTCGTCCGCCCGATCGAATGCGCGCCGCCGGACATATTCGTCGATGCAGAAACTCAGCAAGCGATCGTCGTGCCGATCCTTCATTTCGCACATCCCGCGGTCGGCCCACGCCAGCCCTTCGTCGAAACGGCCATGCTCCGCGCATAATTCCGCGATTTGCGCGAATCGGTACGACGCCGACAGATCCTTCGACCAGATGCGAATCAGCGCGTCGACGTCGCCGTCGTGCTTCGCCAGCGATTCCATCGCATGCTCGAGATTCAAGCGCACCGAATCGTACGAGCGCCGATCGTCCCGCCCCGCTTGCAGCGGGGGCAGCGCGGCCCATCGATGCTCGACCAGTTCCCGATAACGGCGCAATCCCGCGTCGCCCAGCGGCTCCTCATAGGCCGGCAGCACGCCGCGGAACGTATCCCACTGCCCGTCGACTTGCAGGCGAAACAGGCGTTCGGCCAGCTTCACCGGCTCCGGCCGCGTCTGGACGCACGCATCGAGGTGCACACCGGTCAGTTCTTCGATGCCGGGCACCACGCTGCCGTCCGAGTCGTCGATCTGTTCGAGGCTCGCTTCGGCGTCTGCAATCGCCAGTTCCGCCAGCTCGACCACCTGCGCGGCATGAGGGCCCGCCAACTGACGCCGCAGCATGTCTGCCACTTCGAACAGGGCTTCTCCGTACGTATGCGCTTCGTCCCAGCCGAGCGGCCGCGACACGCGCGTCAATTGCCGGACGGCAGCTCGCAGGCTTGCCACGTCGCCGGCATTCGCGGCACGTGCGTCGAACAGGAGTCTGTCGCGCAATGACCGGTCGCGCTCGGCCGCGTCGAGCAGCCAGTTCCGCAATGCATCCTCGTCAAGCGTCGCCACATACTCTCGAATCAGCTCGGCATGGGTCTTGCGCTTGCGGCGCGAACGCGCGGGTTGTTCGGGCGTCTCGTCGTGAAAGACCTCCTCGCCGCTGTTTTCGAGCCACGATAAGGCCACCGCCACCGCATGCTTGCAGAACGCCCCTCCGTCGCCTACCGGGCAATTGCACGCGTAGCCCAGCCCGCCGTCGTCGCTCACTGCGAACTCGACGTGATAGCGATACGTACCGCGCACGGTCGCCGACAGCACGCCTCCGCGCTCGGTCAGCCGCGAGACGACGCCGTCGTGGAAATAAGCCTTGCCGCGCGTGAAGGATTGCGGATCGGCCAGCGCCCGGATTTCCGCGAGCGTGATGACGTCAGCGAGGGAGATATTGCGTGGCATGGGTCGCGACGGGTATCGAGTTGGAATACCGGGAATTCTATAAAAGCGCCGGATATGCTACCGCCGGCGTGCAGGTTCAATGCCGCACGAATCGGATTACGCCGTCGTCGCCCTGCTCGCGCACGAGTTCCCCGGCGAGCCACAGCAGGTTCAGGTGGGCGAGCGCCTCGCCGAGCGCGAACGTCATCTGGTGGATGTCGAGCTCGCGGCGGCGGAACATGATCGGCACGATGTCGGCCGCGCTGGCCGGCTGCTCCGCGCACGCGACGCGCACTTCGTCGAGCCGCGCGTCGTGGTGCGCGCGCAGTTGCGCGATACGGGTGCGCACGCCGCGGAACGGCTTGCCGTGCGACGGCAGCACGAGCGTGTCGGGCGCCATCGTCTCGTAGCGGCCGAGCGATTCCAGATACAGCGCGAGCGGGTTCGCTTCCGGCTCGAGATCGAACACGGACACGTTCGTCGAGATGCGCGGCAGCACCATGTCGCCGGAGATCAGCACACCGTCCGCGTCGCTGTGCAACGCGCAATGTTCAGGCGAATGGCCGTAGCCGGTGACGACGCGCCACGTGCGTGCGCCGATCTTCACCGCGTCGCCTTCGCGCAGGCGCCGGTAGCGCGGCGGCACGGCCGGCACGAGATCCGAGTAGTAGCTGCGGCGGTTGCGCAGCTTCTCGAGCGCGGCCGGATCAGTCAGCCCGTGGCGCGCGAAGTGATCGGCCGCGGCCGCGCCGCCGGCGTTCGAGCCGTTGCCGGCCGCCATCAGGCAGCCGAACATGTATTCGCCGAGCGTCATCCACAGCCGCACCTTCCAGCGGCCCTGGTCGCCGCCTTCGCACAGCCAGTTCGCGAGGCCGAAGTGATCGGGGTGGCAGTGCGTGACGATCACGCGCAGCACCGGCAGCCCGTCGAGATGCCGAGCGAAAATCTGTTCCCAGTGCGTACGGATCGCGTCCGACGAGATCCCGCAGTCGACGATCGTCCAGCCGGCCTGGCCGTCGATCTCGTCGCGCAGCAGCCACAGGTTGATGTGATCGAGCGAGAACGGCAGCGGCATGCGCAGCCAGCGCACGCCGGGCGCGACCTCGAACGTGTCGCCCGCGGCGGGCAGCGTGTCGGCGAAGGGATACTCGAGTTGGTGTTCCAGTGCGTTCATCAGTGGGGTGTCTCGTCGTTATCGGTACAAATGCGGGGGCCAATGCAGGTGCCGGCGCGCGCGGCCGGCAGGCCACGGCGGGCATCGCGTCGATTCTATCGCCGTCGCGCGCAACGCGTGCCCGGCGGGCGGTGGCCGGTCAAAAAAAGTTCGTGTCAGAATCGGTTCCGTACCCGTATCTTTACGCGAAGATGCACCGAACGGTCTTCAACGGCGAATAACCTGCCCATTGACGGCGCTTGGCGCCGGACCCCGAAAGTCAATGAAACGCCGACTTGGGCGCTAAAATGGCGAGTGCTTACAGCCCCTCTCGAACGAGCCTGCACGCGATGAATCACTTCCCCAAACTGCTGTCGTCGCAGATCGGTTTCGACGTCGCGCAGACGATGCTCGAATACTTCGACCGCCACTACCGGATCTTCCGGGAAGCCGCCGTCGAGGCGAAGACGCTATACGAGCGCACCGACTGGCACGGGCTGCAGCGGCTGGCGCGCGAGCGCATCACGTCGTACGACGATCGCGTGCAGGAATGCGTCGAGGTGCTGGAGGACGAATACGACGCGGAGAACATCGATGACGAGGTGTGGCAGCAGATCAAGCTGCACTACATCGGCCTGCTCACGTCGCACCGCCAGCCCGAGTGCGCGGAAACGTTCTTCAATTCGGTGTGCTGCAAGATCCTGCACCGCTCGTATTTCAGCAACGATTTCATCTTCGTGCGGCCCGCGATCTCGACCGAATACCTCGAGAACGACGAGCCGGCCGCGAAGCCGACCTATCGCGCGTACTACCCCGGCACCGACGGGCTCGCGGCCACGCTCGAGCGCATCGTCACAAACTTCCAGCTCGAACCGCCGTTCGAGGATCTCACACGCGACATCGGCTGCGTGATGCAGGCGATCAGCGACGAATTCGGCCAGTTCGACGAAGCGCCGAATTTCCAGATCCACGTGCTGTCGTCGCTGTTCTTCCGCAACAAGAGCGCGTACATCGTCGGCCGCATCATCAACGCCGATCGCGTGCTGCCGTTCGCGGTGCCGATCCGCCACGTGCGGCCGGGCCTGCTCGCGCTCGACACCGTGCTGCTGCGCCGCGACCTGCTGCAGATCATCTTCAGCTTCTCGCACTCGTATTTCCTGGTCGACATGGGCGTGCCGTCCGCGTATGTGGACTTCCTCTGCACGATCATGCCGGGCAAGCCGAAGGCCGAGATCTACACGTCGGTCGGACTGCAGAAGCAGGGCAAGAACCTGTTCTACCGCGACCTGCTGCACCATCTGTCGCATTCGAGCGACCGCTTCATCATCGCGCCCGGGATCAAGGGCCTCGTGATGCTCGTGTTCACGCTGCCGTCGTTCCCGTACGTGTTCAAGATCATCAAGGATCAGTTCCCGCCGCCGAAGGAAACGACCCGCGCGCAGATCATGGAGAAGTACCAGCTGGTGAAGCGCCACGACCGTCTCGGGCGGATGGCCGACACGCTCGAATATTCGAGTGTCGCGCTGCCGATCTCGCGGCTCGACCATGCGCTCGTGCGCGAACTGGAGAAGGAAGTGCCGTCGCTGCTCGAATACGAGGACGGCAACCTCGTGATCAAGCACCTGTACATCGAGCGCCGCATGACGCCGCTCAACCTGTACCTGCAGAACGGCACCGACGCGGACGTCGAGCACGGCGTGAAGGAGTACGGCAACGCGGTGAAGGAGTTGATGAAAGCCAACATCTTCCCGGGCGACATGCTGTACAAGAACTTCGGCGTCACGCGCCACGGCCGCGTCGTGTTCTACGACTACGACGAGATCGAGTACCTGACCGACTGCAACGTGCGGCGCGTGCCGCCGCCGCGCAACGAGGAAGACGAACTGTCCGGCGAACCGTGGTATACCGTCGGCCCGCACGACATCTTTCCGGAAACCTACGGACCGTTCCTGCTCGGCGACCCGCGCGTGCGGACGGTCTTCATGAAGCATCACGCGGACTTTTTCGAACCCGCGTTGTGGCAGGCCAGCAAGGACAAGCTGCTGCAGGGCGAGCTGCCCGATTTTTACCCGTACGACGTGTCGCTGCGCTTCACCGTGCGCTACCCCGCGCGCTTCGCTGCGACGGACGCGAGCGACAGCGCAGGCGACGCGCAGCGCGCCGCCTGACGCGCACGTGCACCGAACCCGATCGACCCGATTTCCGCAAACGGAATCCTCACCGATGAATACCCAAGACAACCCGCTTTCACACCTGTTCGACAACAACGACGCCTGGGTCAAGCGCCAGCTCGCCGACGATCCCGACTTCTTCGCGCGACTCGCCGACCAGCAGGCACCGGAATATCTGTGGATCGGCTGCTCGGATTCGCGCGTGCCTGCGAACCAGATCATCGGCCTGCCGCCGGGCGAAGTGTTCGTGCACCGCAACATCGCGAACGTCGTCGTGCACAGCGACCTGAACTGCCTGTCGGTGATCCAGTTCGCGGTCGACATCCTGCGCGTGAAGCACATCATGGTCGTCGGCCACTACGGCTGCTCGGGCGTGAACGCGGCGCTGCACAACCGGCGCGTGGGCCTCGCGGACAACTGGCTGCACCACGTGCAGGACGTGCGCGAACGTCACGCGGCGCTGCTCGACGAATGGCCGGTCGGCGAAGCGCGCTATCGCCGCCTGATCGAACTGAATTCGATCGAGCAGGTCGTCAACGTGTGCCGCACGACGATCGTCAACGACGCGTGGGCGCGCGGCCAGTCGCTCACCGTGCACGGGCTCGTGTACGGCGTGCACGACGGGCGGATGCGCAACCTCGGGATGGCCGTGTCGAGCTTCGACGCGCTCGACGAAACCTACAAGCGTTGCGTCGCGGCGCTCACCGCGCGCGGCCAGCATGCGCCCGACAACGACATGGTCGCGGCGGACGCCGCGCGGCTCGAAGGCGTCGCGCAGGCAGTCGCCGACACGCTGAAGCCGTGCGGCGACGCGAAGTAATCGACGCCGGCGAGGCGAGCGCGACGGACCCCGAACTGATCTGACACCGGCACCGCCGCGACGGCGGTGCCACGAAAGGAGCGGCGAACATGAAAACCGTACTGATCGTCGGCGCATCGCGCGGCCTCGGCCGCGAATTCGTCCGGCAATACCGGCGCGACGGCTGGAACGTGATCGCCACCGCGCGCGACGACGCATCGCTCGCCGCGCTGCGCGAACTTGGCGCGCACGCGCATGCGCTCGACATCGCGCAGCCGGAACAGATCGCGGCGCTCGGCTGGAAGCTCGACGGCGAACGGCTCGACGCGGCCGTGCTGGTGTCGGGCGTCTACGGGCCGCGCACCGAAGGGGTCGAAACGATCGGCGCCGAGGACTTCGACGCGGTAATGCATACGAACGTGCGCGGGCCGATGCAGCTGCTGCCGATCCTGCTCCCGCTCGTCGAGGACGCGCGCGGTGTGCTGGCGGTCGTATCGAGCCGGATGGGCAGCATCGCCGAGGCGACCGGCACGACCGGCTGGCTGTATCGTGCGAGCAAGGCCGCGCTGAACGACGTGCTGCGGATCGCGTCGCTGCAGACGCGCCACGCCGCGTGCATCTCGCTTCACCCCGGCTGGGTGCGCACCGACATGGGCGGCGCGCAGGCCGCGATCGATCCGGAAACCAGCGTGACCGGCATGCGCCGCGTGATCGCCGAAGCCGGGGCGGACATGTCGCAGGCCAACGGCCGTTTCTTCCAGTACGACGGTGTCGAGCTCAGCTGGTAAGCCGGCATCACAACCTGGCGTCGTTAATTCACGATTCGCATGATTTTGAACCGACCTGACGCGTGCCCGTGCGGCGGCGCGTCCCCCACCCCTGTCGGCAAAGTGCCGGCCCCGCGCTACGCGGCCTGCTGCGGCCGCTTCATCGACGGCGGCGAAGCCGCACCGACCGCGCTCGAATTGATGCGCTCGCGGTATAGCGCGTACGTGCTCGGCGCGACCGACTACCTGCGCGCGACCTGGGATCCGCGCACCTGCCCGGCCGATCTCGATGCGGACCCGAATGCACCCGACGCACCTCGTTGGCTCGGTCTCGCGGTCAAACGCCATGCGCCGCGCGACGAACGGCACGCCGAGGTCGAATTCGTGGCCCGCTACAAGGTCGGCGGGCGCGCGTACCGGCTCCACGAGACGAGCCGCTTCGTGCGCGACGAGCACGGTTTCTGGCGCTATGTCGACGGCGAAGTAAGTGAACGCTGACAAATAGTTGCTGTGTCAGACGCCGGGTAATTCCCGCATTGCACAACCTGAATTTGTCGGGCTACGATGGCCGTCAGATTGGTCAAGTTGCATGGCAGGGCTTACGAATGGCGTTCAGCAAGGTATTGGTGGGATGGATGGCGGCGTGTGCGCTGTCGGCCGCTCAGGCCGGTACGCAGCCGAATGCACACGCCGGCGCGGCCACAGCGGCAAGCGGCTCGCTCGCCCATGCCGAGCACTTCGATTACGGCGATTCGGGCCTCCCGCAGGTCGCCGCCAACCTCAACGAACAAATCGTCAGCATTCCGGCCGATGCTTCGGGCGCCGTGATGCTCGAGGCGACGCTGTTCAAGCCGAACGGCCCCGGGCCGTTCCCGCTCGTCGTCTTCAACCACGGCAAGAACACCGGCGATCTCCATCTGCAGCCGCGCAGCCGGCCGCTCGCGTTCGCGCGTGAATTCGTGCGTCGCGGCTATGCGGTGATCGCGCCGAACCGCCAGGGCTTCTCCGGGTCGGGCGGCACGTACCAGCAGGAAGGCTGCAACGTCGGGAAGAACGGCCTCGCGCAGGCCGCCGACGTCGATGCGACGGTCCGCTACATGTCGCGTCAGTCGTACATCGATGCGTCGCGCATCGTCGTCGCAGGCACGTCGCACGGCGGCCTCGTGTCGGTCGCGTACGGCACCGAAGCCGCGCCCGGCGTGCGCGGCATCATCAACTTCTCCGGCGGGCTGCGCCAGGATCTCTGCGACGGCTGGCAGCGCAACCTGGTCGACGCGTTCGACCAGTACGGCGCGCATACGGCCGTGCGCTCGCTGTGGCTGTACGGCGACAACGATTCGGTGTGGACGCCCGCGCTCGTCGCGCAGATGCACGACGCGTACGTGTCGCACGGCACGCAGGCACATTTCATCGACTTCGGCCGCTACAAGGACGACGCGCACCGGCTGATCGTCGATCGCGACGGCGTGCCCGTGTGGTGGCCGGCCGTGCATGCGTTCCTCGCGGAACTGAACCTGCCGACCTCGGTGCGCTATGCGGTCGCCAACCCGCACGAACCGAATGCGACCGGCTATGCGTCGATCGACGCGGTCGATGCGGTGCCGTTCGTCGACGCGGCCGGCCGCGAAGGCTATCGCCGCTTCCTGAACCAGCATCCGAGCCGCGCGTTCGCGGTGTCTTCCGAAGGCGCATGGTCGTGGGCCGAAGGCGGCGACGACCCGATGGCGCTCGCGCTCGACAACTGCGCGAAGCAGGGTGCGGGCGCGTGCCGGCTGTATGCGGTCAACGACCGCGTCGTGTGGAACGCGAACGCGACGCAGACGGCCGACAACGGCGACGGCGACGGCAACACGCACGACGCCGATACGCGCGCGCTGGCTTCGCGCTGACGCGGGACTCGCGACGCCCGGCGTCGCCCCGCGGTCTCCCCCCTCTCTCTTTCTCCTTCTCGGCTTTTGCGAACGCCTGGTGCGTGCAGCGGCGTTCGCGCGCTCGTGCAGGGCGTCTCGTGCCCGGCCGACCGGCAGTTCCACCCGTCACTCGCGCCGGCTGCCCTTGCTGGTCCTTGCTGGTCCTTGCTGGCCCTTACTGGTCCTTGCTGGCCTTTCCTGCCCCTTCCCGCGCCTGATTCGGCACACCAATTCACCGGCCGCCGCGCACCTTGCGTCACGCTTCGCTCTCTCTTTTCTCTTCCAGCCCCGATTCCTCACCGTCGGTCGTCCGCCTTCCCCACGATTTTTTTCTGTCGGGGGGTGTCACTCGAACGTCGTCATCTGCGGTCATTTCTGGACATCTGGCGCGTACCGTTCCGAGCCCCCGCGATCTGCGTCGAACTCCCGTCCGGCAAGGCTTTGCGGCGTTTGTAACCGGTAGTGCAACGTGCGCCGGAACACGCTAATCTCAGCGCGTTTTCCGTCAGTCGCCGCGCGGCATCCCGTTCGATGCCCGCCGCCGTTTTACCCCCCGGAGCCGCCTTGAGTACGCCAGCCACCGACGACTGGGTCGCGCGCAGCCTGCGCGCGGTCTGGCATCCCTGCACCCAGATGAAGCACCACGAGCGCCTGCCGCTCATTCCCGTCGCGCGCGGCGCAGGCCTGTGGCTGTACGACCGCGACGGCTGCCGCTACTTCGACGCGATCAGCTCGTGGTGGGTGAACCTGTTCGGCCATGCGAACCCGGACATCAATGCGGCGCTGAAGGACCAGCTCGACACGCTCGAGCACGCGATGCTCGCCGGCTGTACGCACGAACCGGCAATCGAGCTCGCGGAGCGGCTGCATGTGCTCACCGATCGCACGCTCGGCCATGCGTTCTTCGCGTCGGACGGCGCGTCCGCGGTCGAGATCGCGCTGAAGATGAGCTTCCACGCGTGGCGCAACCGCGGCCGCGCGGACAAGCGCGAATTCGTGTGCGTCGCGAACAGCTATCACGGCGAGACCATCGGCGCGCTCGGCGTGACCGACGTCGCGCTGTTCAAGGATGCATATGACCCGCTGATCCGCCACGCGCACGTGGTCGCGTCGCCCGACGTGCGCGGTGCGCTGTCGGGCGAGACGGCCGCCGACGTCGCGGGCCGCGCGCTCGACGACGTGCGGCGCCTGTTCGCCGAACGTGCCGACCGGATCGCCGCGCTGATCGTCGAGCCGCTGGTGCAATGCGCAGCCGGGATGGCGATGCACGATCCGTCGTACGTGCGCGGGCTGCGCGCGCTGTGCGACGAATTCGGCGTGCACCTGATCGCCGACGAGATCGCGGTCGGCTGCGGCCGCACCGGCACCTTCTTCGCATGCGAGCAGGCCGGCGTCTGGCCCGATTTCCTGTGCCTGTCGAAGGGCATCAGCGGCGGCTACCTGCCGCTGTCGCTCGTGCTCACGCGCGACGACGTGTTCGCGGCGTTCTATGACGACGATACGACGCGCGGCTTCCTGCATTCGCATTCGTACACCGGCAACCCGCTCGCATGCCGCGCGGCGGTCGCGACGCTCGACCTGTTCGCGCGCGACGACGTGCTCGCCGGCAACGCGCGCAAATCGGCGGCGATGCGCGCCGCACTCGCGCCGCTCGACGCGCACCCGCAGGTGCGTCACCTGCGCGAACGCGGCACGCTGTTCGCCTTCGACGTCGCGCTCGACGGCGACGCGGCGCGCGGCTTCTCGCGGCGCTTCTTCGAGCGCGCGCTCGAACGCGAACTGCTGCTGCGCCCGATCGGCACGACCGTGTACCTGATGCCGCCGTACGTGATGAGCGACGACGACATCGCGTGGCTCGCGCAATGCACGCGCGACACGCTCGACGCGACGCTCGCGGAGGTGGCGTAATGAAACAATCCTCACAGGAAACGACCGCGCCCCTGCTCGACACGCTGCAGCGCGGCCTCGCCGAGCTCGATGCGCAGGGCCTGCGCCGCGTGCGCCGCACCGCCGACACCGCATGCGACGCGCACATGCGTGTCGACGGCCGCGACATCATCGGCTTCGCGAGCAACGACTACCTCGGCCTCGCCGCGCATCCGGCACTGATCGCCGCGTTCGCCGAAGGCGCGCAGCGCTACGGCTCCGGCAGCGGCGGCTCGCATCTGCTCGGCGGCCATTCGCGTGCACACGCGACGCTCGAGGACGAACTCGCCGGCTTCGCGGGCGGCTTCTCCGACGCGCCGCGCGCGCTGTACTTCAGCACCGGCTACATGGCGAACCTCGCCGCGATGACGGCGCTCACCGGCAAGCACGCGACGATCTTCTCCGACGCGCTGAACCACGCATCGCTGATCGACGGCATCCGGCTGTCGCGCGCGAACGTGCAGGTCTACCCGCATGCGGACACGGCCGCGCTCGCCGCGCTGCTCGACGCGTCGGATGCCGAAACGAAGCTGATCGTCAGCGATACCGTGTTCAGCATGGACGGCGACATCGCGCCGCTCGCCGAACTCGTCGCGTTGGCGGAGCGCCACGGCGCGTGGCTCGTCGTCGACGACGCGCACGGCTTCGGCGTGCTCGGCCCGCAGGGCCGCGGCGCGCTCGCGGCCGCCGCGCTGCGCTCGCCGAACCTGCTGTACGTCGGCACGCTCGGCAAGGCCGCCGGTGTGGCGGGCGCGTTCGTCATCGCGCACGAGACCGTGATCGAATGGATGATCCAGCGCGCGCGCAGCTATATCTTCACGACGGCCGCGCCGCCGGCCGTCGCACACGCGGTATCGGCGAGCCTGAAGGTGATCGGTGGCGAAGAAGGCGACGCGCGACGCGCGCACCTCGCCGCGCTGATCGAGCGCACGCGCGCGCTGCTGCGCATGACGCGCTGGCAGCCGGTCGATTCGCACACCGCCGTCCAGCCGCTCGTGATCGGCAGCAACGACGCGACGCTCGCGGCGATGCGTTCGCTCGACGCGCACGGCCTGTGGGTGCCCGCGATCCGGCCGCCGACGGTGCCGGCCGGCACGTCGCGGCTGCGCATCTCGCTGTCGGCCGCCCATTCATTCGACGATCTCGCGCGGCTCGAAACCGCGCTACTCGAAGCCAGCAAGGAAGCAAGATGAACCGCCCCCACGCTCACACTCGTTCGCTGCCACCCGAGGGGGCGGCTGGTGCCCACGGCCGGCTATGCGGGCACGGAGCGATGCTCCGCGAATGCCCCGCTACGCCTGTTGGGGCGGCCCGGCGGGAAGCAGCATGACGGCCCCCCTTTCCCTCTTCGTCACCGGTACCGACACCGAGATCGGCAAGACCTTCGTGTCGGCCGCGATGCTGCACGGCTTCGCGCGGCACGGCCTGCGCGCGGCCGCGCTGAAGCCCGTCGCCGCCGGCGCGTATGAACGCGACGGCGTCTGGCGCAACGAGGACGCGGACCAGCTCGACGCAGCCGCAAACGTCGTGCTGCCGCCCGAGCTGCGCACGCCGTTCCTGCTGAAGGCGCCCGCGGCACCGCACATCGTCGCCGCGCAGGAAGGCGTGACGCTCGACCTCGACACGATCGTCGCGAGCCACCGCGAAGCGCTGACGCGCGCGGACGTCGTCGTCGTCGAAGGCGTCGGCGGCTTCCGCGTACCGCTGAACGATACGCAGGACACGGCCGATCTCGCGGTCGCGCTCGGCCTGCCCGTCGTGCTCGTCGTCGGCGTGCGGCTCGGCTGCATCAGCCACGCGCTGCTGACGGCCGACGCGATTCGCCAGCGCGGCCTCACGCTCGCCGGCTGGGTCGCGAACCACGTCGACCCGGCGATGTCGTACGCCGACGAGAACGTCGCGACGATCCGCGACTGGCTCGCGCGGGAGCATCGCGCACCGCTGCTGGGCCGCATCGCGCACATGAGCCCGGCTGCCCCCGAATCCGCCGCGGCGATGCTCGACATCGCCGCGCTCGTCGACACGCTGCGCGCCGCGCAGCATTGACGCCCCGATCCCCGCATTCACGACAGGAAAACCACCATGACCCAAGCCCAGACCGCCGCCGTGCAACCCGACGCGATCCCCGTGGCCGCCCCGACGTCGCAGCGCTGGCGCGTCGCCGATGTCGTCGCGCTGTTCGAGCTGCCGTTCAACGACCTGATGTTCCGCGCGCAGCAGGTGCATCGCGAGCACTTCGACGCGAACGCGGTGCAGCTGTCGACGCTGCTGTCGATCAAGACGGGCGGCTGCGAGGAAGATTGCGGCTACTGTTCGCAATCGTCGCACCACGACACGGGCCTGAAGGCCGAGAAGCTGATGGACGTCGACACGGTGCTCGACGCCGCCCGCGCGGCGAAGGCGAACGGCGCGAGCCGCTTCTGCATGGGCGCCGCCTGGCGCAACCCGAAGGAGCGCCACATGCCGGCGCTGACCGAGATGGTGCGCGGCGTGAAGGAACTGGGCCTCGAGACCTGCATGACGCTCGGCATGCTCGAGGACGAGCAGGCGCACGCGCTCGCCGATGCGGGCCTCGACTACTACAACCACAACCTCGACACGTCGCCGGAGTTCTACGGCCAGGTGATCTCGACGCGCACGTACCAGGACCGTCTGGACACGCTCGACCGCGTGCGCGATGCGGGCATCAACGTGTGCTGCGGCGGCATCATCGGGATGGGCGAATCGCGCCGTGAACGCGCGGGCCTGATCTCGCAGCTCGCGAACCTGAACCCGTATCCGGATTCGGTGCCGATCAACAACCTCGTCGCGATCGAAGGCACGCCGCTCGAAGGCACCGCGCCGCTCGATCCGTTCGAGTTCGTGCGCACGATCGCGGTCGCGCGCATCACGATGCCGAAGGCCGTCGTGCGCCTGTCGGCCGGCCGCGAGCAGCTCGACGACGCGATGCAGGCGATGTGCTTCCTCGCGGGCGCGAACTCGATGTTCTACGGCGACCAGCTGCTGACGACGAGCAACCCGCAGACGCAGCGCGACCGTGCGCTGTTCGAGCGCCTCGGCATCCGTGCGAGCCAGGCTGACGCGCTGGCGGAAAACGCGTAAGCGCCTGCATCGCGCATCGCGTGCAAACGAACAAGCCGGGGCATGCCCCGGCTTTTTTTCATCCGACCGGCTGCGCCGGGTCGTCCTGCGCGTCGCGCATCGCGGCCCTCTCGACGCACCAGCACACGCCGTCGGGCCCGTCGATCGCCTGCTTGCCGGCGCGCGGCTTCAGCAGGCGCGTCACACGTGCGCCGCCGCGCCGTCGAGCGCCGCGCGCACGCGCTCGACCTGCTGTTCGTCGACGGGGGCCAGCACCGCGCCGCGCGGCCGCACGCCCGAGCCGAAATGCACCGCGCGCACGCCGGTGGCGCGGACGAAATCGCCGACCGCATCGACCGTGAGCCCCGAGCCGGCCAGCACCGTGCAGGTCGAGCCGGCCGCCTGCCGCACCATCCGCGTGATCGTCGCGACTGCGTCGAGTACCGACGGATGGCCGCCCGACGTCAGCACGGACGTGACGGCCGGCACGCGCAGCAGCGCGTCGAACGCGGCGTTGAGATCGCGCGCGACGTCGAACGCGCGGTGGAACGTGAGCGCACGGCCGTCCGCGGCGGCCGCGATGCGGGCGAGCGCGTCGAGATCGAGATCGCCGCGCGCATCGAGCGCGCCGAACACGACGCCGTTCGCGCCGGCCGCGACGGCCGCGCGCACGTCGCGTTCGATCACACGCAGGTCGTCGGCGTCGTAGACGAACGAGCGGCTGTGCGGGCGCACGATCACGTTCACCGGAATCGGCACGGCAGCCACGACGGCCTCGATCAGGCCGGCACTCGGCGTGAGCCCGCCTTCGGTGATCGCGGTCACGAGTTCGAGGCGATTGGCACCCGCGCGGGCGGCGGCCTTCGCATCGCCGACAGTCGTGGCGATCACTTCGAGGAGGACGGAGGAAGCGGCGGGTCGGTTCATCGGCGGCTCGCGAATCGTCAGGACAATTCGCGCATCCTATCCGAGCGGCGTGAACCGCACCAGCGCGACGCCGGCGCTATGCGCCGTCGGCCGCTTCGTCGCGCCAGTCGATATCGCCGCACAGCACGTGCTGCGCATCGCCGATGCGCACCGCCATCGACAGCGTCACGCACGGCTGCGCCTCGTTGATCGACAGGTACGGGCGCGTCACCTGCACGCGTCCGGGCTCGGCGATCGCCGTACGGAAATACGGCCGGCGCAGCCAGTTCGCCCCCTGCGCATCCGCCAGCGGCGAGAAGCGCGCCTCGGCCAGCGCGCGGTCCGCGCGCAGCACGACGTTGCGGCCCGCCTGGCGGCCCCGTGCGTCGAGCAGGAAGCAGCGCGCCGCATCGTCGAGCGCGAGGAAGTTCCAGCACACCTCGTCGAGCGGCTCGCCGGCCGCCACCCGCTCGGCCGCGCGCTCGAACGCGCGCAGGTACGGCGCGAGCCGCTGCGCGTCGCGCCGCTCGCGCGCTTCGGTCTGCTGACGAAAGCGCTCGGTCAGCTCGCCGATGCAGCCGGTCGCCGCCGCGCTGTCGGGCAAGCCGGGCGCCGGGCGGCCGAAGTAATAGCCCTGCACGAAATCGGCCTCGCACGACAGCGCGATCTGCGCGTCGTGTTCGGTCTCGATCCCTTCGACGAGCACGAGCTTGCCGGCCTCGTGCAGCAGCGTGACCAGCCCGTGCAGGATCGCGGTGAGCCCGGTACGGTGCGCCGCGTGGGACAGCATGATCCGGTCGAGCTTCACGATGTCGGGGTTCAGCTGCCAGATCCGCTCGAGGTTCGAATCACCGGCGCCGAAATCGTCGAGCGCGATCAGGAAGCCCTGCGCACGGAATTCGCGCACGGCGTCGGCGAGCCGCTCGACGTCTTCCGCACGCTGTTCGAGCACTTCGAGCACGACGCGGCGCGGCGGCATGCCGAGCCGCTTCAGGTTCGCGAGCAGCGCGGCGGCCTGGAACGGATCGGTAAGCACGCCCGGATGCACGTTGAGGAACAGCCACTCGCGCTCAGCGCCGAGCAACGCGAAGTTCTCGAGATGCAGCGCCTGCGCGAGCCGGTCGAGCTGCAGCAGTTCTCCCTGGCGCGCGGCCTCGCCGAACACGTCGAGCGGCGACACGGCGCGGTCGAGCGCGTCATGCGCGCGCAACAGCGCCTCGTAGCCCACCGCGCGCTGGTGCGACAGGCTGAATATCGGCTGGAACACGGTCGTGAGCGTCAGGTCGCGATGCTGGGTCGCCAGACGCTCGAGGCCGGAACTCATCTCCCGCTGGAAACGATACGGCGATGCGGTGGCCGGACGCTCCTGTTGCGCGATCGTCATGGCTTCCTCCTGATGATGCGGTCGAACGCGGCTGGCGAACGGGACGGCGCGCGCAATGTCATGGTCGAATCCTCGGTTGTCCGGCCGGTGCCGGACGGTACGCCAGCATCAAGCAAGCTCCGTGCAAGGGCTTAACACGGCCGCCGCGCCTGCGTTCGGGGGCGTCGCACCACCGTGGCGCAGGCCGGCTGCACCGTTTGCGTGCATGCGCACCGGGGCACGCGAGCGCACCCGTCACGCCGTCACGCTAAACTCCGTACGGTCGTTTCATTCTCCACAATTGCCGTATCGATGGAAATCGTCTTCACAGTCCTGATCCTGCTGCTCACCGTCGCGCTGTCCGGCGCGGTCACGCGCATGCTGCCGTTGCGGCTTCCGCTGCCGCTGATGCAGATCGCGTTCGGTGCGATCCTCGCGTGGCCGAAGCTGAACCTGCACGTCACGTTCGATCCCGAAATCTTCATGCTGCTGTTCATTCCGCCGCTGCTGTTCGCGGACGGCTGGCGGATTCCGAAACGCGAGCTGTACCTGCAGCGCCGCGCGATCCTGATGCTCGCGTTCGGGCTCGTATTCATGACGGTACTCGCGGTGGGCTACTTCGCGCACTGGCTGATACCCGAGTTGCCGCTGCCGATCGCGTTTGCCCTCGCGGCCGTGCTGTCGCCGACCGACGCGGTCGCGCTGTCGGGCATCGCCGGCAAGGGGCGCATTCCGCCGCAACTGATGCACATCCTCGAAGGCGAGGCGCTGATGAACGACGCGTCGGGCCTCGTCGCGCTGAAGTTCGCGGTCGCGGCCGCGCTCACCGGCATGTTCTCGCTGCGCGAAGCGTCGGTCACCTTCGTGATCGTCGCCGCCGGCGGGCTCGCGACGGGCGCGATCGTGTCGTGGGTGTTCAGCGCGCTGTCGACGCGCTTCCTGAACGCCGAGCAGGAAGGCGATCCGGCCCCCGGCATCGTGATGACGCTGCTCGTGCCCTTCGCCGCGTATCTGTTCGCCGAGCACCTCGACCTGTCGGGCGTGCTCGCGGCCGTGTCGGCCGGGATGATGATGAATTACACGAGCTTCTCGCGCAAAAGCACGGTCGCGTCGCGCGTGCGTGCCGAAAGCACCTGGGCGATGATCGAGTTCGTGTTCAACGGCATGGTGTTCATCATGCTCGGGCTGCAGCTGCCGCACATCATCGGCCGCGCGCTGGTCGACGCGCACCACACGAGCGACGTGCTGGTCGGCCGGATGATCTTCAACGTGTGCGCGATGATGGTCGCGCTCTATGCGATCCGCTTCCTGTGGGTCTGGCTGCTGCGCTGGATCGCGAGCCGCCGTGCCGCGCGCCAGGGCCTCGCGGGCACGATGGCCGGCGTGCGCACGATCGCGGTGATGACGGTCGGCGGCGTGCGCGGCGCGGTCACGCTCGCGGGCGTGCTGTCGATCCCCGTCGCGCTGTCCGACGGTGCGCCGCTGCCCGGGCGCGACACCGCGATCTTCGTCGCGTCGGCCGTGATTCTCGGCTCGCTGATCGTCGCGGTGATCGGCCTGCCGCTGCTGCTGCGCGGCGTGCGCTCGACGCGCAACCCGCTGGCCGACGAGGAACGCACCGCGCGCGCGGCCGCCGCGCAGGCCGCGATCCGTGCGATCGACTCGTCGCACGATGCGATCTCGACCAATCTCGACGAATCGGGCGCCGCGCGCTGCGCCGACATCTCCGCGCGCGTGATGGACCAGTACCGCCGCCGCCTCGCCGCACTCGCCGAGGACGGCCCGACGCCGCGCGCGGAAGCGAAGCAGACCGAGACGATGGAGCTGCAGATGCGGATCGCGGCCGTGCGCGCGGAGCGATCGGTGCTGTACCGGCTGCGCAGCGAGAGCAAGATCTCGGACGAGACGCTGACCAAGCTGATCCGCGAGATCGACCTGTCGGAAACGGCACTGTCGACGCGCAAGAAAGGCATCATCTGACTGCACGGCGCACGGCGCGCGGCGCGCGGTGCGCCGGCACCGCCGTCCATAAAAAACGGCGACGCGCGGGCGTCGCCGTTTTCATCTCCGCGCGCGTTCGCGTTACTTCGCGACGACGACCGGAATCCCCTTCAGCATCCCCGCGCCCTTCATCTCGTCGAGCGCGTGCTGCACGGCCGCACTCGTCGCCGCATCGATGCCGAGCTGCAGCGCGAGCTCGCGCTCGGCGCGCTTCACGCCGGCGAGGTTGCGCACCTTCACGTGACCGAAGCCGCGCACGCGGGCGTGAAGATCCGCCAGCTGCGCGACCTGCGCCGCATTGCCGGCCGTCGTCGCGGCGAGCGCGCGCGTGAGCGTCGTCTCGTAGTCGTCCGCGAGCGCGCGTTCCATCCTGCGCTCGGCGGTGCGGCCGAACGGATCGAGCCACGTGCCGCGCAGGCTGCGCACGCGCGCGAGCGTGCCGAGCACCGGCCACATCCACTGGCCGAACACGCGCTTCTTCGGCGCGCTGCCGTCGCTGCCGGCCTTCGCGACCGTCGGCGGCGCAAGGTTGAACTTCACGCGATAGTCCTGCCCCGGCACGCCTTCGAACTGCGCTTCGAGCGCCGTGCGGAACGTGCCGTCCGCGTACAGCCGCGCGACCTCGTATTCGTCCTTCACCGCGAGCAGCCGATAGAACGTCGTCGCGACCGCGCGCGTCAGCGCATCGTCGCCCTTCGCACGCGCCGCGTTCACCAGTGCGCGGTAGCGCTCGACGTAATGCGCGCCGCCGTATGCGTCGAGGCGCGCTTCACGATCGGCGACCAGCTCGGCGAGCGTCGCCGGTGCGACCTCCGTGGCCACCTTGTGACGCGCATTCCACAATGCCTCGAGACCCACCGCGTCGCCGGCCGCCATCCGGCCGATCGCGAATGCGAGCTTGTTCATCGGCACCGCGACGTTGTTCAGCTCGATCGCGCGCATCATCGCGGCGAGCGACACCGGCACGAGGCCGAGCTGCCACGCGTAGCCGAGCATCAGGATGTTCGCGCCGATCGAGTCGCCGAGGAATTTCGCGGCGAGCGCCTGCGCGTCGCAGCTCGACAGGTAGCCGTCACCCGCCGCATGGTGCATCTTTTCGAGCAGCGCATCCGCGTGCAGGTTCGCGTCGGGGTTCTGCACGAACGACGCGTTCGGAATCCGGTGCGTGTTGACCACGATCCGCGAACGCTCGTGACGCACCGTCTGCAGTGCCTCGGCACTCGCGCCGACCACCATGTCGCACGCGAGCAGCACGTCCGCCTGCTGCGTGTCGATGCGTACCTGGTTCAGCCATTGGTCGCTCGACGCAATCCGCACGAACGACAGCACCGAGCCGCCCTTCTGCGCGAAGCCCATGAAGTCGAGCACCGACGCGCTCTTGCCTTCGAGGTGCGCGGCCATGCTGATCAGCGCGCCGACCGTCACGACACCCGTGCCGCCGACGCCCGTCACGAGCATGTCGTACGGCGCCGCGTCGAGATGCGTCGCGGGCACCGGCAACGCGTCGACGCGCACGGCCAGCGCCGCCTCGTCGAACGCCGCGCCGGCGGCCTTCTTCAGCGCCGCGCCTTCGACCGTCACGAAGCTCGGGCAAAAGCCGTTCACGCACGAGTAGTCCTTGTTGCACGACGACTGGTCGATGCGGCGCTTGCGGCCGAGCGGCGTCTCGAGCGGCTCGACCGACAGGCAGTTCGACTGCACGCCGCAGTCGCCGCAGCCTTCGCACACCGCGTCGTTGATGAACAGGCGCTTGTCCGGGTCGGGGAATTCGCCCTTCTTGCGGCGCCGACGCTTCTCGGCCGCGCAGGTCTGGTCGTAGATCAGCACGGTGACGCCCGGCGTCTCGCGCAGCTCGCGCTGCACCGTGTCGAGTTCGCTGCGGTGATGGAACGTCGTGCCCGGCGGGAACTGCCCGTGATGGCCGTCGTACTTCTCCGGTTCGTCGGACACCACGACGAAGCGCGACACGCCTTCCGCCTCCACCTGCCGCGCGATCTGCGGCACCGAGATGCTGCCGTCGACCGGCTGGCCGCCCGTCATCGCGACCGCGTCGTTGTAGAGGATCTTGTACGTGATGTTCGTTTTCGCGGCGACCGCCTGGCGGATCGCGAGAATGCCCGAGTGGAAGTAGGTGCCGTCGCCGAGGTTCTGGAACACGTGCTTCGTGTTGGTGAACATCGCGTGCGCGGCCCAGTCGACACCCTCGCCGCCCATCTGGATCAAGCCCGTCGTGTCGCGCTCCATCCAGGACGCCATGAAGTGGCAGCCGATGCCGGCCTGCGCGATCGAGCCCTCCGGCACCTTGGTCGACGTGTTGTGCGGGCAGCCCGAGCAGAAGTACGGCGTGCGCTTCACCGCGTCCGCCTCGTTCGAGAGGATCTGCGGCGCGACGAGATCGACGACGCGTTCGCGGCGATCCAGCGCCGGCTTGTGCCGCGCGAGCCACGCGGCGAACACCGGCAGGATCCGCGACGGCCGCAGCTCGCCGAGTTCGGACAGCAGGCTTGCGCCCTGCGCATCGTGCTTGCCGAGTACGCGCGGGCGCGCGCCGTCCGTGCGGTTGTACAGGTAGTCCTTGATCTGCTGCTCGATGACGGGGCCCTTCTCCTCGATCACCAGCACTTCGGCGAGCCCGTCGACGAAGGTCTCGATGCGCGTCATCTCGAGCGGATACGACAGGCCGACCTTGTAGATCCGCACGCCGGCCGCGTCGAGATCGGCGACCGTCAGGTCGAGGCGGCGCAGCGCTTCCATCAGGTCGAGGTGCGCCTTGCCGCAGGTGACGATGCCGACATTCGCCTGCGCGCTCGGTGCGATCCACTTGTCGATGCTGTGGGTGCGCGCGAAATGGCGCACCGCGTCGAGCTTCGCGGCGAGGCGCGCCTCGATCGTGAGGCTCGGCAGGTCGGGCCAGCGGTTGTGCAGGCCGCCCGGCGGCGGCGTGAAGCCCGGCGGCGCCGGCCAGTGCGTCTGCAGCGCGTCGAGATCGACGGTCGAGCCCGATTCGACGGTCTCCGAGATCGCCTTGAAGCCGACCCACGCGCCCGAGTAGCGCGACAGCGCCCAGCCGTACAGGCCGAACTCGAGCATGTCGGCGATGTTCGACGGATTCACGACCGGCATGTGCCACGCGATCATCGCGAAGTCGCTCTGGTGCGGCATCGACGACGACACGCAGCCGTGGTCGTCGCCCGCCACCACCAGCACGCCGCCGTGCGGCGACGAACCGTACGCATTGCCGTGCTTCAGCGCGTCGCCGGCACGGTCGACGCCGGGGCCCTTGCCGTACCACATCGCGTACACGCCATCGACGGTGCGCTCCGGATCGGCCTCGACGCGCTGCGTGCCGAGCACCGCGGTGCCGCCGAGCTCCTCGTTGATCGCGGGCAGGAAGCGCACGCCGCTGCCGTCGAGCAGCTTCTTCGCCTTCCACAGCTGCTGGTCGACCATCCCGAGCGGCGAGCCGCGGTAGCCGCTGACGAAGCCGGCCGTGTTCAGGCCCTGCGCGGCGTCGGATGCGCGCTGCATCAGCATCAGGCGGACCAGCGCCTGCGTGCCGGTCAGGAAGATCCGGCCGCGCGTGGCGGTCAGGTTGTCGGTCAGACGGTAGTCGGATAGAGCGGGCGGGCCGTCGACTGGCAGGCGGGCGGTCATGGGGATGTCTCCTGATTGTGCTGTTCTGGGCCGCGCGCCGGGGCGTCGGGCGACGCCGGCCGGGAGCGGCTGGATGGCTCTATTTTTTCGCGGAGAGACGAGAAAGTTTTTTCTCATCTTGCTCGGGTGCCGTCGGAGTGAGAAAAACTGCGCAGGTTTTGGCCGTGATTTGAGAGAGTTTTCGCGCAGGGTGGCAGGCGACGGTTGAGGGCGTGTCGGCGTGGGCGCGTGGGTCGTCCGGAAAAGCCGCGGATGGACGGAAGGCGGCCCGCGGGCGTGGCGGCGGACGCTCGCGGCCCGTGTGACAAGGGTTTGGGCGGTTGAGGGCGAACGTCCTCACCGATGCCATGCACAGCGTTCGGACTGGTCGCGGGTGCGGGATGTCCACAATGCGGTGGCTTTCAGGCGGATCGCATGCGCATGCTCACCTTGCGATTGCACAGGGTTTCGAGTGGTGTCGGGGCCGGGATGTCCACACCGAAGTCGGTCCGCAGTTCGTCCGGATTCCGACGCTCACCGCCAACTTCCACAGCGCGACGAGTGGATACCGGCGGGAGATATCCACACGGCCGCATCCGCGTCCCGACGCTACGGCGCGCGCCCTCGCTGTTCGGTTGCACAGGATTGCGAGTCGGTTCGACGGCTCGATATCCACACCGCCATCCGCCCGCCCAACGTGCCGATGCGCCTGTCCGGTCGCGGAAGAGACGCGGGATGTCGTGTGTTCCATCGCGGCGTGCTGGACGCCTGGATGCCGGTTTCAGTGTGGATGACCGGCTCGGCGAGATGTCGGAGGGCCGTGGAGTTGATTGATGAGTGCAGCCGCGCAGTCGAACGAGGGCGTGCAGATCGGGTGTGGATAGCTCGACCAACGACAACTCAAAACGCTGTGAAATTCAACAGTGAGCACCAGCACGCGATCGAACGTGGGTGCCAATTCGGGTGTGGATAGCTCGACCAACGGCAACTCAAAACGCTGTGAAACTCAACGGTGAGCACCGGCACGCGATCGAACGCGAGTGCCAATTCGGGTGTGGATAGCTCGACCCGCGACCACTCAAAACACTGTGAAATTCAACGGTGAGCGTCGGCATGCTATCGAACGAAGGTGCGGACTCGGGTGTGAATCGCGGCACAATCAGCCACTCGGAGCACCGTGCAACGCAATGCACGCATACGCAGCCGAGCAGCATGCCCCCCCTCCCGCGCCGCTGAATTACACGGCACGCCGACGGGTCTGGGCAACGGGATATCCACACGAACTCAAGTACTAACACCGAGCACGAACTCGTTCATCGCGCCGGAATCGGGAGTATTTCGACCGAGTCGACGGCCGGATATTCAGACAAAATGCGGCGCTCCGCAGGATCGGGCGCCAACAGCGACCGCTGGAATGAACAGCGCTGCGCATGAATCCCAAAGATCGGGAGAGCATATTGGAGCCGGCAGCTTGATTCGACGACCCGGCCGATGCTCGCGCGAAGAACACGCCGCACGCCGGATCCCGCTACGGGCCGGCTAGTCGCACGGAAGCAGGCTGCCGACCGATCGCCCACGCATGCTCAGCATGGAAATACACAGCGCGTCGAGTCGCTTCGGATGCCGCATATCCACATCGAGCCACGCACTCGAACGAAACGCGCATGCGCGAGTGCGGTTAGAATGCGCGACCCTTCGAGCCGCGCCGGAGAGCGGGAACGCGCGCACAAGCGAGCGCCTCGCTCGATCGGGTGGCGACGCTCACCATTGAAATACACTGCGCTTCGAGTGGGTCCGGCGGCAGGATATCCACACCGCAATACGCGTCCGGACCTATCACCGATCCGCGCGTGCCGTTAAAATGCGCGGCGCTGCGCATCTGGCCGGACGTCCGGAGAACCGCACCAGGCAAGCCCCACGCGCATTGGGACGGCGACGCTCACCCCTCAAAAGCACAGCATTTTTCGTCGTTTCGGACCCTGGTTGTCCACACCCTGCGACGAGCATCCGGCCGCAGGCGGACACCCTCACCGGTGAAATGCACAGCATGTCGAGTGGTTTCGCGGCCGGGATATCCACAACCGATACTGCGCCGACATTCACCGCCAGCCCATCGTCAGAGCCGGTTCATGCGTCCGCTCGCGGCCATCGCCGAATGCCGGGAAGCCCCGTAGATTCGACCTCCGGGCGCGCACTCACCGTGCGAATCCACAGCATTTCGAGTGGGTGGGGAGGCGGGTTGTCCACACGCTCCGCCCCCACCGCCAGGCGAGCCCACGCTTGCGAGCGCCGTCACTCGGCAATCGAACGGATGATCCGCGCCGGGTTTCCGCCGACCAGCGTATCCGGCGGAACGTCCCGCGTCACGACGGAACCCGCGCCAACAACCGAGTTCTCGCCGACCGTCACGCCGCCGATGATCGTCGCCCCCGCGCCGATCCACACGTTGTTCCCGATCACGATCGGCCGGGCGACCACGAAGTCGCGCCGGCGCGACGGCTCGACGGGATGGCCCGACGTGATGAGGCTCACGTTCGGCCCGATCATCACGTCTTCGCCGAGGTCGAGGCCGCCGAGATCATAGAACGTGCAGTTCTGGTTCACGAAGACGTTGCGGCCGATCCGGGTATTGGCGCCGCCGGTCGCGTAGAACGGCGGGATCAGCAGGAAGCCGTCATCCATCGGCTGGCCGATCAGTTCGCCGAACAAGCTCCGGACTTCGTCCGCATCGTCGAACGTCAGACGGTTCAGCCGCGCGATGATTGCCATCGTCCGCTTGAGCTCGGCGCGCATCGCTGCCGATTCCGGCGTTCGCCGGGGAATGATCGTGGTGCGCTCGTCGTTCGCCATCCGTTGCGGTACTCCGTGCGCGATCGAACCGGCATTCGGCGCACGACGACAGCGCCTGATTCGCCGCATGCGATCGCATGGACCTGAATTCAATCATGCGGACGACCTGCGCGTGGCGGCCCGGGTTTAGCGTTTCGCGGCACATCGGCGGTCATCGTCCGGTGCGCGCACCACCGCCCGCGATGCTGCCGCAAGATCGGCGGGCCATTGTAGTCGCACCGGCTTCGTACCGGGCATTCTCGAAATTATTCATAACTAGTTTATTTATAACTAGTTAGATCATGAATTTCCACCACACCTGGCTTTGCGCGAATTTCGACGTCGATCCGCATCCGGCCGACCACGCGCAACCGCCGGCCTGGCGCGATCCCACGACCCGTCGCTGCCGTCGGCCGCCCCTGTCCGAACCTCGCCCGCTCGGGTACGCTTGAGCATCCACCGAACCGACACGCACACCCATACGCGGAGGCGCGATGAAGCTCTACTACTGGCCGAAAACCAGGGCATTCCGGGCGCTGTGGATGCTGGAAGAAATCGGCGTTGTCTACGAGCTCGTGCCGATCGACCTGCGTTCGCACGAACAGGGCAGCGAGGCGTTCATCCAGGTCAATCCGATGGCCAAGCTGCCCGCGCTCGACGACGGCAGCGCACCGTTCGCCGAATCCGGTGCGGTGCTGCTCTATCTCGCCGATCGCTGTCCGGGTGCCGGGCTCGGCATCGCGCCCGACGATCCGCTGCGCGGCCGCTTCCTGCAGTGGATGTTCTTCACACCCACCTGCGTCGAGCCCGCGATGGCCGAAAAATTCACCGGCGCGTCGGGCAATCCGGTCGCGTTCGGCTGGGGCAACATCACGCGCGTGCAGCGCGCGCTCGCGCAAACGCTCGCCCACAGCCAGTGGCTCGTCGGCGACCATTTCACCGCAGCCGACCTGCTGCTTGCCAGCACGCTGAAGATCGCGTTCGACGCGCACCTGCTGCCGCACGAAGGGGTGCTCGGCGACTACGTCGCGCGCGCCGAGGACCGCGACGGCTACCGCCGCGCGGTTGCGGTCGAACAGCGCGAAGCGGCGCGACTGCTGCATGCGTGACGCGTGAACGGCGCGGCATTCGGTGGCGGCGATCTCCCCCGGATGCCGGTGCCTGTTGCCGCCGACAGCCGGCCCTATGCGGCCGGCCCGGGTGTCTGCGCCGCGGCGCCGGCGTCGATCACGGCCCCCGGCGAGCCGCGCTCGTCCGTATCGACCTCGACCGGCACCACCTCGTGAAAATGCGTGTAGTCGATGTGCGTGACACCGCCTTCCTCGTGCATCAGGTCGACATAGCGGTAACGCCAGCGAAGCTCCGCATGGGTCCACGAGTAGCGCGCCTGCATGACCTGCGCGGTCGTCTCGTCGGAGCCCTCGATCGTGATCAGCAGCGACGCGTCGCGCGCGGCGAGCGATTCGGCCGTCTCGCCGAACAGCGGGCTCGCTTCGTCGATCACGTGCATCAGGTTCCAGCCGAGCAGGAAGATCGGATGCTCGCTGCGCACGAGCGGCAGATCGTGGATCTTGCGCAGCGTGTAGCCCTCGTGCGTGCCCTCGACGCGCATCAGCCGCAGTTTCGCCTGCGCTTCGGCGATCACGTTCTGGCGCGCATTCGCGGCGCGCACCATCAGCGTCATCCGGCCGTTCAGCGGCCGCACGATCGCGTAGCGCGCGAACAGGATCTTCGCCTGCGGCCGCGAAAACCGCGCGAACACCAGCCCGGTGGCCAGCGCGATGCCCGACATCCCGATGAAGATCTCGAAGGTCGCGACGAGGTGCGCGTAGACGGTCTGCGGATGCATGTCGCCGTAGCCGACCGTCGCGAGCGTCTCGACGCTGAAGAAGAACGCACCGCCGAACCCGGCCGGCGACTGGTTCGCGATCGACGCGTTGCCGAGCAGGTAGAGCGTCGCGAAGCCGCCGTTGAGCAGCAGGAACAGCATCGCGAGCGACAGGAAGAACACGGGCCAGCTCACCGTCAGCGCACGGTGATAGAGGTCGCGCCAGCCGAGCGGCGGCATCCCGTACGCGATCACGGGGCGGGTGCCCGACCAGATCTTGCGGCCACGGCCGCGGGAGGCTGGGGAGGACGAATCGACGTTCATCGCGCGATGCCTGAAGCAGGAAGGCGATGAGCGTAGCACGCGGGGCGACGGCGGGGAATGCGCACCGTTGCGGAGCGGACCTGCACCGCGCGGCAGGCGCCCGCCGCCGCGCGACGCCGAAAAAAAACGGCCGCATGAGCGGCCGGCTGCGCGGTCATCCTGCCGGGAGGCGCCGTGCTTACTTGCGGTCGACGATCACGCGGTCGAACGTGCCGCCGTCGGCGAAGTGGGTCTTCTGCGCGTTCGCCCAGCTGCCGAAAACCTGCTCGACGCTGAACGTCTTCAGCGGCTTGAACTCGGCCGCATGCTTCTTCAGCACGTTCGCATCGCGCGGGCGCAGATGGTGCTGCGCGATGATCTCCTGCGCCTGCGGCGTGTACAGGTAGTCGAGATACGCCTGCGCGGCCTTGCGCGTGCCCTTCTTGTCGACGACCCTGTCGACGACGGCGACCGGCGGCTCCGCGAGGATGCTCGCCGACGGATACACCGCGTCGAATTCCGCACCGGACGCCCCTGTATCCATCAGCGCGACCTCGTTCTCGAACGTGACGAGCACGTCGCCAATGCCGCGCTGCGTGAACGTCGTCGTCGCGCCGCGACCGCCCGAATCGAGCACCGGCACGTTGCGGAACACCGCCTTCTCGAACTCGAGCGCCTGCTGGTCAGTCGCGCCCTTCTGCTTCTGGTAGCCCCATGCGGCGAGATACGCGTAGCGGCCGTTGCCCGACGTCTTCGGGTTCGCGATGATCACCTGCACGCCCTGCTTCGCGAGATCGCTCCAGTCCTTGATCGCCTTCGGGTTGCCCTTGCGCACGAGGAACACCATCGTCGTCGAGTACGGCGAGCTGTTGTCGGGGAAGCGCGCACGCCAGTCATTCGGCAGCAGCTGGCCGCGCTCGGCGAGCAGGTCGATGTCGTTCGGCTGGTTCATCGTCACGACGTCGGCCTGCAGCCCCTGCAGCACCGACAGCGCCTGCGCGCTCGACGCGCCGTGCGACTGCTTGATCGTCACCGTCTCGCCGGTCTGCTGCTTGTACGCGGCGGCGAAGCTCGTGTTGATGTCCTTGTACAGCTCGCGCGTCACGTCGTACGACACGTTCAGGATCGACGTGTCCGCGTGAGCGGCCGTCGCCGCCACGACCAGCGCCGCCGCCGTACCCGTGTGCAGCCAGCGGCCGATCCCCTTGATGCTTGCCATCGCGATATGCCCCGTTTCCAGTGGTGGTGAATGTGCGTGACGGCGCGCGTACGCGCTGTCATCGAAACGTAAGCGGGCATTCTAGCGGCCGGGCGCCGCGCGCTTTCCAATCTGTCATGCAAAGCAAATCTCGAATCCTGCTAACCGGCGCGCGCCGCTCGCGTGCCCGCCCGATCCGATGTTAAGATCGCCGTTCAGCCCTTTTCCCGGTTCATCCATGTCCGCTGCCCTGCGCTCGCCCTCGATCCTCGCCGCCGTCGCGGCAGGTGCGCGCGCGGCCGGGCTGAAACTGAAAAAACGACTCCTCGACTGACGGGGACGTCGCGTCCCGTCAGGCGAATGCCGGACGGGATGCCCGCAGGTCGTTTCTTTCTCCTCGCTCGCACGCCTCGCTCCGGCACCCCGCCGGCGGAACGGTTCCTTCCCACTCCGTTTCCACCATGAGGCTTTGCATGCACACACGTTTCGAAGGTATCTGGCTGCCGCTCATCACGCCGTTCCACGACGGCGAGGTTGACCACGGCGCGCTCGCGCGACTCGCGCGTCACTATGCAGCGGCGGGGATCGCGGGTTTCGTCGCGGGTGCGACGACCGGTGAAGGCGTGCTGCTCGACGCCCGGGAACAGGACGCCGTGTTCGCGACGCTGCGCGATGCGGCGCCCGGCCTGCCGATCGTCGTCGGGCTCACCGCGAGCGCGACGCACTTCGCGGCCGCCCGCGCCCGCGAACTCGCCGCGCTGCGGCCAGACGGGCTGCTCGTCACGCCGCCCGTCTACGTGCGGCCGACGCAGGACGGGATTCGCCGCCACGTCGAGGCGATCGTCGCCGCGGCCGACCTGCCCGTCCTCGTCTACAACATCCCGTACCGCACCGGCGTGAACGTCGAACTGGACACGCTGCAGGCGCTCGCGCGCGACCCGCGCGTCGCGGGCATCAAGGAATGCGGCGGCACGCTCGACCGGATGAGTCGGCTCGTGCACGACACGCCGCTCGCGATCCTCTCCGGCGACGACAACCAGAACTTCGCCGCGCTGTGCGCCGGTGCGCATGGCGCGATCGCGAGCAGCGCGCATGTGCTGCCCGAATGGCATGTGCGGATCCACGCGCTGCTGCGCGACGGCCGGCTCGCTGACGCGCGGCGGCTGTCGGTCGCGCTGCAGCCGCTCATTGCAGCGCTGTTCGCGGAGCCGAATCCGGCGCCGGTGAAGGCAGTGCTAGCTGCGCAGGGGTGGTGCGAGGATGGGTTGCGGCTGCCGTTCGTGCCGGCGAGCGAGGGGTTGCGGGAGCGGCTCGGCACGCTGTGCGCGGCGCTGGAGGCGTCGGCGCAGGTGGTCGCGGCAGCGTAGGATTTCGCTCCCGAAACTGTTTCAGACCGTCAGAATCCGCGACGCGCCATACTGCGCAAGATGGCCGTCGGCGGTGATGAGCAGCATCGGTTCGGACCAGGCCTGTGCGACCAGCAAGCGGTCGAACGGATCGCGATGATAGTGGGGCAGATAGCGCACGGCTGCGCCGTGCGCGGCCCGAACCGGCAGCTCCCGATATCGGCTCATCGCAATCGCTTCGACCATCCGGTCCACCTCCACGTCCAGCTTCCCCGTCCCGGCCTTGATCGCGACTTCCCAGATGCTCGCGCTGCTGATGAACACCTCGTCGGCTTCAGCAATCAGATTGCGCGCGCGAGCGCTCAATTTCGGATCATTGGCCCACATCCAGAGAAAGATGTGCGTATCGAATAGCAGCCGCATCACTTTCCTTCGAACGCATCCTGCAAATCATCGGGAAGCGGTGCGTCAAAGTCGTCCGCGATCCATATCTGCCCCTTGAGGAGCCCGTAATGATGAATCGGCTTGAGCGGCACGAGCCGGACCGACTGCTTGCCGTCCTGCATGATCACGACGCGCTCGCCGGCGATCGCGGCATCGAGAAGCCGCTGAAGATCGAGCGCGGCTTCCGGGACAGTGGCAACTTGCATGATGGCCTCCATTGAGTGATCCACCATTGTCACGACATTAGCCCCGTCCCTCCAATAGGCCGAACGCCCAGCCGAGCGCAGGCGTGTCGATCGCCATCACGCCGCCAGCGCCCCCGCCTCCCCTCGCGTCGCGTCCCGCACCGCCTGTGTGACGATCCGCGCGAGCCGCTCGACGGTCGGCGTCGCCGACGACGTACGCCGCAACAGCATCAGCGGCAGGCCAGGCAGTGCCGGCAGCCCGGACGACGCCGCGTCGAGCACACGCACCGACGCGGGCAGCCCGTAGTGCGAGCGCACGGTCAGCCCGAGGCCGGCCGCCGCCGCCGCCCATAGCCCTGCCAGGCTCGGCGTCGTGAACGCGACGCGCCACGGCACGCCCGCGCGGTCGAGCGCATCGGTCGCCGCGCCGAAGAAGCGGCACGGCCGGTCGAATACGACGAGCGGCAATGGCTCGCCTGACGCGCGCATCGCACGCAGACGCGCGGCGCCGTCGTCGACCGCATCCGCCGGTCCGTCGGCGTCCAGCATGCCGAAACCGCTCGCGCCGCCCGCCGCGATCCACTGCATCGGCACCTGCGCGATCGCGTCGCTGTCGATGCCCGCGCGCGACACCAGCGCCGCCGACGCCGGGTCGCCCCACACGAGCGCGAGATCGAGCTGGTTCGCGTCGAGCCGCTCGAGCAACTCGGCGTTGCGCGCGACGCGCGCCTCGATCCTCACCTTCGGATGCGCACGCGCGAAACGCCCGAGCACGTCGGGCAGGATCGCTTCGCCGAAGTCCTCCTGCAGGCCGACCCGCACCCAGCCGTCGAGATTCACGCCGCGCACGGCCGCGGCCGCCTCGTCGTTCAGCTCGATCATCCGCCGCGCATAGCGCAGCATCGCGTCGCCGGCGTCGGTCAGCGCGAGCCCGCGGCCGGCCTTCACGAACAGCGGCGTGCCGGCCTGTTCCTCGAGCTTGCGGATCTGCGCACTCACCGCCGACGACGAACGCGCGACGCGATCGGCGGCCTTCGCGAAGCTGCCAAGATCCACACCCGCGACCAGGCTGCGCAACGCCGCGACGTCGAAGTTCGGCCGGGCCAGCGTGGCGTCGGGTGCCGCGAGCGACGCGTCGCCATGGGCATGGTCTTGTCCGGACATCTCAATCATCCCGTCTTATCGAACGATTCATCAAAAACTTTCCGATTTTCAGGATGAATGTAGGTCGCCACACTGGCGATGTCAATTTCCAAACGGGCCCTGTCGCCATGGATACCTCCTGCCTAGCATCCCCGTCCTCGCCCGCGCGCGACGCGCGCGGCCCGGCCCATCGCTGGCGCGTGCTCGCGGCCGGCGTCGCCGCGAACATGAGCTTTTCCGCCGCCGCGGCGGGCATTCCGACCACCGCCGTGTGGATGCGCTCGGCCTATCACCTCGACAACGGTGCGCTGGGCCTCGTGCTCGGCGCGCTCGGCTTCGGCGTCGCCCTGTCCGAACTGCCATGGGGGATCGCCGCCGACCGCTTCGGCGATCGCCGCGTGCTGCTCACCGGCCTCGTCGCGACCGCCGCGATGCTGGCGCTGATGGTGGCCACGATCGTCCCGGCCGCGCACGCGGTGCCGCCGCTCATGCGCGTCGTCGCGGCGATGTGCTGCGTCGGCCTGCTCGGCGGCAGCGTGAACGGCTCGAGCGGACGCGCGGTGATGCGCTGGTTCGGCGAGCACGAACGCGGGCTCGCGATGAGCATCCGCCAGACGGCCGTGCCGCTCGGCGGCGGCGTCGGCGCGGCACTGCTGCCGTCGCTCGCTTCGCATGCGGGCTTCGCCGCGGTGTACGGCGCGCTGATGCTGCTGTGTGCCGGATCGGCCGCGCTCACGTGGCGCTGGCTGCACGAACCGCCCGATGCGGCGGCCACCGCGCCCGTCGCCGCGAACCGCGCCGTCGGGCAGCAACCGCCGGCCGCGCCCGCGCGCAGCCCGCTCGCGAGCGGCTGCGTCTGGCGCATCGTGCTCGGCATCGGCGCGCTGTGTGCGCCACAGTTCGCGGTACTCACGTTCGCGACCGTGTTCCTGCACGATTTCGGCCGGCTCGGCCTCGCCGGCATCAGCGCGGCGATGGTCGCGCTGCAGTTGGGCGCGATGGTGATGCGCGTGTGGAGCGGCCGCCATACCGACCGGCACGGCAACCGGCGTGCGTACCTGCGCGGGTCGGTCTGCGTCGCGGCCGGATCGTTCGCGCTGCTCGCGGCCGCGACCGCCGGCAGCCCGCATGTGCCACTCGCCGCGATCGTCGCGATCCTCGTGTTCGCCGGCATCTGCGTGTCGGCCTGGCACGGCGTCGCGTACACCGAACTCGCGACGCTCGCGGGCGCGAACCACGCAGGCACCGCCCTCGGGATGGCGAACACGGTCGTCTATCTCGGGCTGTTCGCGACGCCGCTCGCGATTCCGCCGCTGCTCGCCGTCAGCTCGTGGAGCGTGGTGTGGCTCGCGACCGCGCTGATCGCGGCGGCAACGTACCCGTTGTTTGCCCGCTAGCCGGCAAGCGGGCGCCAGCGGCGACGCCCGTCCTGCCCGACCGCATGGCGCAGCATTCAGAACTTGTACACGGCCGACAGCATCGCCGAGCGGCCGTCGCCGAACTCGACGGCCGACGATTGCGATGCGTTTCCCGCCACCTGCCGCACGCGTTCGACGTACGCGCGATCGAACAGGTTGTCGACGTTCAGCTGGAAGCGCAGCCTGCGGCTCACGTCGTACGACGCCATCAGCTTGTGCACCCAGTACGCACCGAGCTTGCCGTCGCCTTGCGACGTCACGTTGCGCCGGCCGACGAAGTGCGAACCGTAGCCCACCGTCCAGCCCGCCGGCAACCGATAGGTCGTCCACAGGTTGAACGCGTGCCGCGGCGTGTTGCCGAGCGCCTGCCCATCGCGGCGCGGCGTGGCCGGTGAACTGAGCGTGACGCTCGCGAGATACGTGTAGTTGGCGAACACGTCCCACTGCCGCGTCACCTTGCCCGCAGCCCCGAGCTCGATGCCGCGAACGCGCTGCCGGCCCACGAGCGCGTAGCTGCCGTCGGCCATGCGTTCGCGCGCGTTGTTCTTTTCGGTCTGGAACAGCGCGCCGTTCAGCGCGACGCCCGCGAGCCCCTCCCATTTCGCGCCGAGCTCGAAGCTCTCGTTCTTCTCGGGCGCGAGCGCGCCAGTTGCCGCGCTCACGCCGGAGCCGGAAGTCGCGAGAAATTCGGCGGACGGGTTGAACGACGTGCCATACGCGAAATACACGCGACCGTTGTCGGTCGGCTTGAACACGAGCCCCGCGCGCGTGCTCAGGTGACGATCGGAACTGTCCGCGCGCTCGGCGGGCTTGCCGGCCGCGGCCCCTTCCGCCCAGCCGTCGATCCAGTCGTGCCGCAGCCCGACGTCGATGTCCCAGTAGCGGCCGACCGAGATCGTGTCGAACGCGTACAGCGCCTTCACGACCAGCGCGGTGTCCTGGCGGGCACTGTCCTCGCGCTGTGCCGGGCCGCGCCACGCGCCGGGTGGCGCCGCGAGCGCGAAGCCGTCGGCCGGGTAGAACCGGTTGAGCCCGTACGAATAGGTCGTGCGGCCGTATGTTTCGCGCGAGATCTCGAAGCCCGTCACGAGCGTGTGCCCGACGCCGAACGTCGTGAACGTGCTCGTCACGTTCGTCTGGTTCGCCCACATCGCGGTCGACGCGTCGCGGCCGTAGCCTTGCGGCCCGGCCGGCTTGTAACGCCCGGGCGGCAGCCCTTCCAGGCTCACGCGCGCTCCCGAAATCACCGTATCGCGATTCAGGTGCGCGTAGCGGCTCAGGTTCTGCACCTTCAGGCCGGACGACACGTCGTGTTCGGCCTTCACGGTGAACGTGTCGGACGTGATCCGTTCGCGATCCAGATTGCGCCAGCCGAAATAGCGGTCGCGCGACATGCCGGCCAGCACCTGGCCGTTGTGCGCCGGCAGCCCGTAGTCGGGCAGGTTGTTGTCGTACTGGTGAAAATAGCCGAGCGTGACGCGCGTCGGCGTGCCGAGGCCAAACGCGAGCGACGGCGCGACGCCCCAGCGGCGCTTGCGGATGTCGTTGCGGCCCGGCACATCGTTGACATGCGCCATCGCGTTCAGGCGGAACGCGGCCCGGCCTTCGGTGCCGGGCACCGGCCGGTTCGCATCGAGCGTCACGCGGCGGTAGCCGGACGTACCGAGCATCGTGCCGGCCTCCGTGAGCGCCGCGGCTTTCGGTGTCTTGCTCACCAGATTCACCGAACCGCCCGTCGTGCCCGCGCCGCCGAATACCGAGTTCGGCCCCTTGATCACCTCGACGGCCTCGATGTTGAACAGGTCGCTGCGATTGTTCTGCGCACTGTCGCGCAACCCGTCGAGCTGCAGGTTCGCGTTCGCGCCGAAGCCGCGGATATTGAACATGTCGCCCGACCCGCCGCCACCCTCTCCCGCGTTGAACGTGATGCCCGCGACGTTCGACAGCGCGTCGCGCAGGCTCAGCGCCTGCTGTTCGTCGAGCACCGCGCGCGGCACGACGGTGATCGTCTGCGGCACGTCGAGCAGCGGCTTCGCATATTTCGCGGAACCCGACCGGTCGACAAGCGAACCGGCGTCGCGATTGCCGTGGACGAAGATCGGAGTCAGATGCGGCACATGCCGCAGCTCGCCCTCGTCTGCGCATGCCGGTGCGGCCACACAGGTCATCATCGCGAATGCCACGGACGCGGACGCGCCACGCGGTGGCAGCGCGTTCGACTGAATGCAGAGACTCATGTTCACTCCACTCCATCGATGATAATGATTCTCATTCAAATTGATTGGAGCCGGCATGGCAATTGGACACGTCCGAACTTCGTCATCCGAACGAACTGTCGAACGAAACGGCTATGCCGCCGGACGGCCGCAGCCCGCCTTCCTTGGCCACACTCGCGAAGCGCGCGACCGACCGCTCGGCCTCGCGCTACGGGCCCGGCAGCTGGCCCGGCGTCGTCGCCGAGAAGCTGATGAACGAGACGGTGTTCCCGGTCGCGAGCCCCGCGTACCGCAATCGCGACGGCATCGCGCCGCGCGCGCCAGCCGATCTCGTGCGCGCGACGCTGCTGCGCCATCCCGCGCAGCCGTGGGAACCGTGGTTCCAGGCCGCGCGGCTCGACCTGACCGAATCCGCGTGCGCGCCGCGCTTCACCGACGCGAACGCATTGATCGACGCGACGCTGGAAGGACGCGGCGTCGCGCTCGCGCGCCGCTCGCTGATCGAACCCGAACTCGCGGCTGGCACGCTCGTGCGCGTGTCGACGGTGCGCGTGACCGACGTGTATGCGCACTACGTGGTGTGGCGCCCCGATCATCCGCGCGAAGCGGCGATCCGCACGTGGCTCGACTGGCTGCGCAGCGAAGTGCGGCGCCGGACGCCGCGCCGCTGACACGCGGCGCCCGGCTGCGCGGCGAAGCGCGCGAAAGCATTTAGTCGGCTCGACGAAAGCCGTTCGCGATCACGCGCCGGTCGCAAACGATTCACCGAATCGTCGCATCGCACCGGCATACTCGAAAACGTTTCCCGATCCGCCTGCCAGGAGAGAAGTGATGCGTCGTGTTGCCCTCGTCGTCGTTCTATGTGCCACCGCCTTCGTCGCCGCCTGCAGCGACGACGCGCCGCACGACGCGCACGCGACCGACGCCTCGCAACAGGCCGGCGCATCGTCCGGCGCCGCGAGCGCGTTCAACAGTGCTGCCGGTGCGAACGCCGCCGCGTCCGATGCCGCGCCGCTCGCGCCGCCCGTCGTTCACTACCCGCCCGACGATGACGACGACGCGAAGCCCGCGCCGAACGCGGGCACGTCCGGCGTCGCCGCATCGTCGCCGCACTGATCCCGCCGTTCCTGTTGGTGTCCCCGTTCCCCGATCGCAGAACCGAGGTGAAATAACATGACGTCATTCAGCCGCCGCCGTTTCCTGCAGACCGTCGCACAATCCGCCGGCGCGGCCGTCGCGCTCAACACGTTTCCCGAATCGATCCGCCGTGCGCTCGCGATTCCGGCCGCGCGCGGCACCGGCACGATCCGCGATGTCCAGCACATCGTCGTGTTCATGCAGGAGAACCGCTCGTTCGACCATTACTTCGGACACCTGCGCGGCGTGCGCGGCTACAACGACCGCTTCCCGATCCCGCTGCCGAACGGCAAGCCGGTGTGGTACCAGCCGTCGAAGGAAGATCCGGCGAAGCCCGTGCTGCCGTTCCGGCTCGACACCAAGACGACCAGCGCGCAGTGCCTCGGCGCGCTCGATCACTCGTGGGCGAAGACCCACGCGGCGATCGACGCAGGCCGCTACGACCAGTGGCCCGCGAACAAGACCGACATGACGATGGGCTATCACGTGCGCGAGGACATCCCGTTCCACTACGCGCTCGCCGATGCGTTCACCGTGTGCGACAACTACTTCTGCTCGCTGCCGGGGCCGACGCACCCGAACCGTTCGTACCTGATGACGGGTACGGTCGACCCGACCGGCAAGTTCGGCGGCCCACTGCTCGACAACGCCGACTACGTCGACGGCGACCTGCCGCCCGCGTACCAGCTGCTGTCGTGGACGACCTTCCCGGAACGGCTCGAGGCGCGCGGCGTGTCGTGGCAGATCTACCAGCAGGGGCTCACCTGGGCCGACCCGTACAACGGCAACTACGGCACGAACATCCTGCAGAACTTCACGAACTTCATCAACGCGCAGCCGGGCTCGTCGCTGTACCAGCGTGCGCAGACGGTCCGCACGCTCGACAACCTGAAGGACGACGTGATCAACGACCGGCTGCCGCAGGTATCGTGGCTGCTGCCGCCCGCCGCGTTCTCCGAGCATCCGAAATACACGCCCGCGTACGGCGCGAACTACACGTCGCAGATCCTCGACGCGCTCACGTCGAATCCGGACGTGTGGGCGAAGACCGTGCTGTTCATCATGTACGACGAGAACGACGGCTTCTTCGATCACATCGTGCCGCCGCAGCCGCCGACGTCGGCCGCGCAGGGCATATCGACCGTGACGACCGACGGCGAGCTGCATACGGTCGTGAACCCCGGCCGCGGCGGCAGCTACACCGCCGACGGGCTGCCGTACGGCCTCGGGCCGCGCGTGCCGATGACGGTCGTGTCGCCGTGGTCGAAGGGCGGCTTCGTGTGCTCGCAGGTGTTCGACCACACGTCGGTGATCCGTTTCATCGGCGAGCGCTTCGGCGTCGACGAACCGAACATCACGCCGTGGCGCCGCACGGTGTGCGGCGACCTCACCGCCGCGTTCGACTTCCGCTCGTCCGACGCGACCTTCCCGTCGCTGCCCGATACGAGCCAGTACCGCTCGGTCGCGGACCAGCAATGCACGTCGCAGCCCGCGCCGACCGTGCCCGCGACGCCGTCGCCGATCGATCCGCAGGAGCCCGGCGTGCGGCCCGCGCGCGCACTGCCGTACGAACTGCACGTGAACGCGAGCATCTACGGCGGCAACACACTGCGCATCGAGTTCGCGAACCGCGGCAACCAGGGCGCGCACTTCCACGTGTACGCGGCGAACCGCACCGACGGCCCGTGGCGCTACACGGTCGGCGCGCGCCGCGTGCTGCACGCGGACTTCGACCTGACGCAAACGAATGGCGCCTACGCGTTCTCGGTGTACGGGCCGAACGGTTTCGTGCGGATGTTCTCCGGCAACGTGTCGGCCGAGACGGCGCGCCGCCGCAACCACGCGCAGCCCGAGGTGAAGGCCGGCTACGACATCGCGAACGGCAACCTGTACCTGAAGCTGCGCAACCCTGGCGCGGGCCACGTCACGCTGACGCTGACCGACAACGCGTACGGCGCGCCCGCGCGCCAGGTGACGCTGCACGGCGGCGACGAGCACGTCGAGCAGTGGGCGCTCGCGTCGAGCCACCACTGGTATGACGTAACGGTGAGCGACGGTGCGAACGGCACGTTCTCGCGCCGCTTCGCGGGCCACGTCGAGAACGGCCGGCCGAGCTACTCGGATCCGGCCGCGGTGCAGCCGGTCGCCGCGTCGTAAGCGCCACGGCACGACGTTGCGCGGCACCCGCCGCGCAATTTCAGACCGCGTGCGCGAGCGCGCGGTCGACGAGCGCGGCGTCGAAGCCGTCGTCGGCGTCGCGAAAACGCAGCGGCGCCGCGCAATGAACCAGCGTGTCGATGAAATACTTCGCCCGCGGCCACGGCCCGAAGCCGGCCGCGGTGTTGATGTGCCCCGCGTCGCCGAGGTTCACGAACGCGCTGCCGAGCCGCTGCGCGAGCGTGCGCGCATCGGCGAGCGGCATCCACGGGTCGGTTTCGCTGCCGATCACGATCGACGGCACCGCGAGCCGGCGCGCGTCGAACGGCCCGGCGAACGTGAATTTCTGCGGACTGGCGGGCGCGACGAGCAGCACGCCCGCGACCTCGGCCGCCTGCGGCCATTGCGCGAGCGCATGCGCGGCCGCGAGGCAGCCGAAGCTGTGCGCGGCGAGCACGAACGGACCGCGCTCGCGGTCGAGCAACGCGCGTACTGACTGCGCCCAGCGCGCGAGGTCGGGCGCATCCCAGTCGGCCTGTTCAACCCGCAGCGAACGCGGGAACTGCCGCTCCAGCCAGGTCTGCCAGTGAGCGCCTTCGCTGCCGTGCAGGCCCGGAACGGTCAAGAGCCGCGGCGGCCACGCCGATTTGCTGCATGCGCGCATGATTGCCCTCGCTTGCTTTGCTTGGAGACGGGGTTCGATTGTGGCGCGCCGCGCCCGGCGGCCGAACCAATATTTTGTGCTTTGCTTTTGCGCGGGACGGTCACCGGGTCGGCCGGTGCGGGCCGCACGGCACCGGCCGGCAGCCTCATGGCGGCGCAACCCGCCGCGAAACCGTAGAATGTGGGCTTCCCGCTTGCCTTGCATCGGATCGAACCGGGCGCCCCGCGCCGGTTCCGATCGACAGGAGACGCCCGATGTCCGCTACGCCCGCCGGCGCGCTGCGCCCGTTCCATCTCGCCTTCCCCGTGTCGAGCCTCGCCGGCGCGCGCGCGTTCTACGGCGGTCTGCTCGGCTGCCCGGAGGGGCGCAGCTCGGCGCACTGGGTCGACTTCGACTTCTTCGGCCACCAACTCGTCGCACACCTCGCGCCGGACGAGACCGGTGCGAGCGCGGTGAACCCGGTCGACGGCGACAACGTACCCGTGCGCCATTTCGGCGTCGTGCTGTCGATGGACGAATGGCATGCGCTCGCCGACAAACTGAAGGCCGCAAACACGCGCTTCGTGATCGAGCCGCATATCCGCTTCAAGGGCGAGGTCGGCGAACAGGCGACGATGTTCTTCCTCGATCCGTGCGGCAACGCGCTCGAATTCAAGGCATTCGCCGACATCGGCCAGTTGTTCGCGAAGTAACCGCATGAAGATCCTGTTCTACTCGCCGCAGCAGGACGCCGGCGCTTGGCGAGACGCGATCGCGCAGGCATTGCCCGAGGCCGAGCTGCGCGCGTGGCAGCCGGGCGACACGGCCGCCGCCGACTACGCGCTCGTGTGGCGCGCGCCGCGCGAGCTGTTCGCGCCGCGCGACGGCCTGCGCGCGATCTTCAACCTCGGCGCCGGCGTCGACGCGCTGCTCGCGCTCGACCGTGCGCATCCCGGCACGCTGCCGCGCGACGTGCCGCTGGTGCGCCTCGAGGATTCGGGCATGGCGCAGCAGATGATCGAATACGTGACGCACGCGGTGCTGCGCTACCTGCGTCGCTTCGACGAATACGAAGCGCTGCAGCGCGAACGCCGCTGGCAGGTGCTCGAGCCGCATGCGCGGGCGCGCTTCACCGTCGCCGTGCTCGGCCTCGGCGTGCTCGGCGCGCAGGTCGCGCACGCGCTGGCCGCGCTCGGCCTGCCGGTGCGCGGCTACAGCCGCAGCCCGAAGCAGCTCGACGGTATCGAGACCTTCGCCGGCGACGACGCGTTCGACGCCTGCGTCGACGGCGCGAAGGTGCTCGTGAACCTGCTGCCGAGCACGCGCGATACCGACGGCATTCTGTCGGCGCGCACCTTCGCCCGGCTCGCACCGGGCGCGTACCTGGTCAACGTCGCACGCGGCGCGCATCTCGTCGAAGCCGACCTGCTCGACGCGCTCGCGAGCGGGCAGGTCGCCGCCGCGACGCTCGACGTGTTCCAGCACGAGCCGCTGCCGGTCGATCACCCGTTCTGGCACGCGCCGCGCATCACGATCACGCCGCACAGCTCGGCCGAGACCCTGCGCGACGAAGCCGTCGAACAGATCGCCGGCAAGATCCGCGCGTTCGAGCGCGGCGAGCGCGTCGGCGGCATCGTCGACTACGCGCGCGGCTACTGAATTCCGCCCTACATAAACCTGGAGACAACCATGACGTTCCCCACCGCCGTCAAGATCGTTGAAGTCGGCCCGCGCGACGGGTTGCAGAACGAAAAGACCTTCGTGCCCACCGACGTGAAGATCGCGCTCGTCGACCGGCTGTCGCGTGCCGGCTTCCGCAACGTCGAGGCCGCGTCGTTCGTGTCGCCGAAATGGGTGCCGCAGATGGCCGACGGCGCCGAGGTGATGGCCGGCATCGAACGTCGCGCGGGCACCGTGTATTCGGTGCTCACTCCGAATCTGAAGGGCTTCGAGAACGCGCTCGCCGCCCGCGCGGACGAAGTCGTGATCTTCGGCGCGGCGAGCGAGGCGTTCTCGCAGCGCAACATCAACTGCAGCATCGCCGAGAGCATCGCGCGCTTCGAGCCGGTCGCGAAGGCCGCGAAGGACGCCGGCCTGCGGCTGCGCGGCAGCGTGTCGTGCACGCTCGGCTGCCCGTACCAGGGCGAGGTGCCGGTCGCATCGGTCGTCGACGTCGTCGAACGCTTCGCCGCGCTCGGCTGCGACGAGATCGACATCGCCGACACGATCGGCGTCGGCACGCCGAAGCGCACGCGCGAAGTGCTCGCGGCCGTCACGCGCGTGTTCCCGCGCGAACGCCTGTCGGGCCATTTCCACGACACCTACGGCCAGGCGCTCGCAAACATCTACGCGGCGCTGTTCGAAGGGATCGAGATCTTTCACGCATCGGTGGCCGGCCTCGGCGGCTGCCCGTACGCGAAGGGCGCGACCGGCAACGTCGCGACCGAGGACGTGCTGTACCTGCTGCAGGGCCTCGGCATCGACACCGGCATCGATCTCGCGCAGGTGGTCGCTGCCGGCGACTTCATCTCGAACGCGATCGGCCGCGCGAACGTGTCGCGCGCCGGTCGCGCGCTGCTCGCCAAGGCACAGAGCGCAGCCAACGCCCCGAGCTGCGTCTGACCCCGACATTCACGGATCAACGATGACGACACCCGCTTCATTCGACGCCCTCCCCGATTCCGCGCGACGCGTCGCGCTGCTGCTGCGCGAACGCGGCCATGCGAAAGGGATCGTGATGCTTGCCGAAACCGGCAAGACCTCCGCGGAAGCCGCGGCCGGCCTCGGCTGCTCGGTCGCGCAGATCGCGAAGTCGATCCTGTTTCGCCGTGAATCGGACGGGCTGCCGGTGCTCGTCGTCGCGAGCGGCGTGAACCGCGTCGACGAGCAGAAGGTCGCCGCTCAAGTCGGTGCGGTCGGCCGCGCGGATGCGAAGTTCGTGCGCGACAACACCGGCTACGCGATCGGCGGGGTCTGCCCGATCGGCCATCTGGTCGACCCGGTCACGCTGATCGACGCCGACCTGCTCGAGCTCGACAGCCTGTGGGCGGCCGCCGGCCATCCGCACGCGGTGTTCAACCTGACGCCGCAGGAGCTCGTCACACTGACGGGCGCGCCGGTCGCCGACGTCGCATTGCGCCACGACGCATGAGCGACGTACCGGTAGTGGTCGGCACGGTCGCATCGCCGTGCACTGACGTCTGCAGGATCGACCCGCGTACCGACTGGTGCGCGGGTTGCCTGCGCACGCGCGGCGAGATCAAGGGGTGGCGGGCGTCGGACGACGACGCGAGGCGCGCGCTGCTCGCGCGGCTCGACGCGCGGCGGCGCCTGCTCGCCAGGAGCGGCGCATAAAAAAATGCCGTTCGGCCTGTCTGGCGAACGGCATGAGATCGGAATCCTGTGAACGTGATCAACGTCACAGCCCGCATCATACGAGCGACGCTGCAGCGTCGCATCGGGTGTTTCCCTACAACTTCTTACAGCATCTTTCCCGCGCAATCGTCATTCCCGGACGCGGCACCGGCTGACGCTGGCGGCACGCCGTAGCGGCTAGCCAAAGCGCACGATCGTTTCAGTTGCCGACCGCCTCGCGACGCGCGGGCACGATGCGCCAGCCGAGATTCACGCCGGCCGCCGCGAGCAGGATCAGGAGCGCGCCGAGCACCTGGGTCCACGCGAGCGTCTGCCCGAACGCGACGCGATCGACGATGATCGCGACCACCGGATACACGAACGACAGCGCGCCCGTCATCGCAACCGGCAGTTTCTGGATCGCGCCGTACAGCAGCACATACATCAGCCCCGTGTTGACGACGCCGAGCACGACGAGATCCAGCCATTGCGCAGCCGTCGCGGGCAACGTGCCGAACTGCGCGAACGGCGCGAGCAGCACGATGCCGAGGCCGGCCTGCAGCAGCGCGAGCAGGTGCGGCGGCGTGCCCTTCAGGTGTTTCGTGACGATCGACGACACCGCGTACAGGAACGCCGCGCCGAGCGACAGCGCGACGCCTTCCAGATATTCCCCCGGCACCGCGAGCACGGCCGGTTCGACGCGCACCACGCACACCAGCCCGATGAACGCGAGCGCGAGCCACGCGATCGTCGATGCGCTGATCCGTTCGCGGAACACGATCGCGCCGAGCGCGACGAGCATGAACGGCTGCGTGTTGTACACGGCGGTCGCCATCGAGATCGACGCACGCGAATACGCGGCGAACAGCAGCAGCCAGTTCGCGACGATCGCGACGCTGCCGAGCGTCGCAAGCGCGAGCATGCGCGGCGAGAACAGCGCGCGGCGCAGGAAGCCGAGCGCCGCGCAGACGATCGCGAGCGTCGCGGCGCCGAACAGGCAGCGGAAGAACACGACGTTGGTGAGCGGTTGCTGCGACGACATCACGAGCCAGCCGATCGTGCCGGACATCAGCATCGCGACGACCATCTCGGCGGCACCGCGGCGGATTTCGTTCGAGGCCATCATGGACTCCGTATGACGAGAGGGGATGACTTCGATTCTAGGAACTTGCTTTCCGTGCATCCACGGCTAAACTGAAGTGAAAACGCCGATTCACCTTCGAAAGCAAAGCGATCATGTCGAAACGCCTTACCCCGCCCGCCGTCACGTCACTCGACGCGACCGACCGCGCGATCCTCGCAGCGCTCGCCGAGGACGCACGCATCGCCACCAGCGAACTGGCGCGGCAGATCGGGCTGTCGGCGCCCGCGACCGCCGACCGCGTGCGGCGCCTCGAAGCGCAAGGCGTGATCGCGGGCTTCACCGTCGAGCTCGACCCGCGCGCGCTCGGCTATACGCTGCAGGCGATCGTCCGCGTGAAGCCGCTGCCGGGACAGTTGCATCTCGTCGAGGAGGTGTTGCGGCGGATCCCGGAATTCGTCGAATGCGACAAGGTGACCGGCGAGGACTGCTTCATCTGCCGCCTCTACCTGCGCACGATCGAGCACCTCGACGACATCCTGTCGAAGGTGACGGAGCGCGCGGAAACGAGCACGGCGATCGTGAAATCGACGCCCGTGCCGCGTCGCCTGCCGCCGCTCGTCGAAGACGACGCCGCGCGCCGCTGACCGCCGACGCGCCACGCGCGACGCTCGCCGCGCTACCCGCTCCCCGCCGCTCACGCGGCCGCGTCGCGCGCCTCGAAGAACGCGAGCAACTCGTCGATCAGCGCGACGGGCGCCTCCTCCGGAATGTAGTGCCCGCACTCGAGCGCGCGGCCGCTGACGTCGCGCGCGACGCGCCGCCATTCGTCTAACGGATCGAAGCAGCGGCCGACGATCCCGTTCCCGCCCCACAGCACGCGCAGCGGGCACGCGACCTTGTTGCCGCGCTCGAGATCCGCGCGGTCGTGCTCGAGATCGATCGTCGCCGACGCACGGTAGTCCTCGCACATCGCATGCACGGCGCCCGGCTGCGCGAGCGCGGCGCGATACGCGGCGAGCGCCGCCGGCGCGAACGGCGCGAGCCCGGCGGAACGGTTGCCCATCACGCGCTCGATGTACGCATCGGTGCGACCCTCGATCAGCGTCTCGGGCAGCGGCTCCGGCTGGATCAGGAAGAACCAGTGGAAATACGCGGTCGCGAACGCACGATCGGTTTGCTCGTACATCGCGAGCGTCGGCGCGATGTCGAGCAGCATCATCCGCTCGACGGCCGCCGCGTGATCGAGCGCGAGCCGGTGCGCGACGCGCGCGCCGCGATCGTGCGCGCAGACGTGGAATTGCTCGAAGCCGAAATGCCGCATCACGGCGACCTGGTCGGCCGCCATCGCGCGTTTCGAATACGGCGCATGCCGCGCGTCGCTCGGCGGCTTGCCCGACGCGCCATAGCCGCGCAGGTCGGTCGCGATCACCGTGAAGTGATTCGCGAGCGTCGCCGCGACGCGATGCCAGATCATGTGGGTCTGCGGGTGGCCGTGCAGCAGCAGAAGCGGCGGGCCCGCGCCTCCTTTGACACCGAAGATGTCGGTGTCCTGCACCGTCACGCGAAACGGTGCAAACGCCTCAAACGACATGGTTTGTTTCTCGTTGGTTTGTTATGGCGGTTATTGTAGGAGCGCCCGGCGAACTTCAGCGCGCAGCACATACCCGAATACCTAGAAAGAGAACACTCACTCGATTGTCGCGCCGCCGCGCATTTTGTTAAGCTCGCGTAGAATCGCACGACCGTTCGTATTAATATGAACGCTCCGCCGCACCACTACACTCAAAGTACCGTTCGACCGCCAAGCATGATGCCGGCGTCGGCGCGACTGCGCCGGTTCCGGCCGCCCCTCGAGACTGGAGACATCACATGGCATTGCCCGCCGTCCTGCAGAACCTGACGCTGCCCGTCATCGCGTCGCCGATGTTCATCGTCAGCTACCCCGAACTCGTGCTCGCGCAATGCAAGGCGGGCATCGTCGGATCATTCCCCGCGCTCAACGCCCGTCCGGCAGAATTGCTCGACGAGTGGCTCACGCAGATCCAGTCGGAGCTCGCCGACCACAAGGCCAAACACCCGGACGCGGTGATCGGCCCGATTGCGGTCAACCAGATCGTCCACCAGTCGAACGTACGGCTCGAGCATGACGTGCGCGTGTGCGTCGACCACAAGGTGCCGGTCTTCATCACGAGCCTGCGCGCACCGGCGCGCGAGATCGTCGACGCGGTGCACAGCTACGGCGGCATCGTGCTGCACGACGTGATCAACCTGCGCCATGCGCAAAAGGCGCTCGAAGCCGGCGTCGACGGGCTGATCCTCGTCGCGGCCGGCGCCGGCGGCCACGCGGGCACGACGTCGCCGTTCGCGCTCGTCGGCGAAGTACGCAAGATGTTCGACGGCCCGATCGTGCTGTCGGGCTCGATCGCGAACGGCGGCTCGATCCTCGCCGCGCAGGCGATGGGCGCCGACCTCGCGTACATGGGCACGCGCTTCATCGCAACGCAGGAAGCGCACGCGGTCGAGGACTACAAGCGCGCGATCGTCAACGCGAAATCGTCAGACATCATCTATACGAACCTCTTCACCGGCGTGCACGGCAACTACATCCGCGAGAGCATCGAGAAGGCCGGCCTCGATCCGGAGGCGCTGCCGGAATCGGACAAGTCGAAGATGAATTTCGGCGGCGACAAGGCGAAGGCGTGGAAGGACATCTGGGGTGCCGGTCAGGGCGTCGGCCTGATGGACGACCTGCCGAGCGTCGGCGCACTCGTCGAGCGCCTGAAGCGCGAGTACGACGACGCGAAGGCACGGCTCGGCATCGCACGCTGACGCACGCAGCGGCGGGATGGCCCCGCCGCTGCGCATGACGTTCGACCAAACAAAAAGCGCGAACCGCAACGGCTCGCGCTTGTTTCATGTCCGCCTGCGGGCGGCCGACGCCGGTCAGCCGGCGCGCTTGATCCGCGTGATCGGCAGCACGCGCAGGCGCGACTCGATCGACGGGCACAGCGACTGCCCTTCGAAGCGCGCGGCGAGGAAGTCGACGAACGACCGGACCTTCGCGGACACGTGACGACGGCTCGCGTACACCGCATAGATCGGCGCCTCGTGCGGGGGCACCGAATCGAGCAACACCGGCACGAGCCGGCCGGATTCGATGTCGTCGCCGACCACCTCGGTGCCGAGCAACGCGATGCCCGCGCCCGCGAGCACGGCCGCACGCAGCCCCTCGAGATGGTTCACGATCAGGTTGCCGTGCAGGTTCACGCGCGACGCAGCGGCCGCGTCGATCACCAGAGAATCGAGCATCGTCGAATTCGAATCGCGGCGCAGATAGTTGTGGTGCGCGAGATCGGCAATCGTCTGAGGTGTGCCGTGCTTCTCGAGATACTCGGGCGATGCCACCAGCAAAATGTGCGCAGTCGCGATCTGCCGCGCGACCAGCGACGACGATTTCAACCCGTTCGGCGCTGCGCGCACCGCGACGTCGTAGCCCTCCTCGATCAGGTCGACCACGCGATCGGACAGCGTCATGTCGACGGTCACGTCCGGGAAACGGCCCGCGTAATCGGTGACGGCCTGCATCACGTGTCGCAGTCCGAACGCGGATAGCGACGTCACGCGCAAGCGGCCCTGCGGCACGACGCTCGCGGCGCCGACCGCCTGTCCGGCTTCGTCGAGTTCTGACAGCGCCTGCACAAGGCGCTCATAGTATTCGCGCCCCGCCTCGGTCGGCGCGACACGTCGTGTCGTACGATGCAGCAGCCGCGCGCCGAGCTGCTGCTCGAGATGCATCACGTGCTTGCTCGCCATCGCGGCCGACATCTGCATGCGCTCGGCCGCGCCGACGAAGCTGCCCACTTCGACGACGTAGCGAAACACATTCATGCTGACGAGGGTATCCATCGAACTAGCTCGCAATTCCTGGGAATCATGCAATTACGAGATAGGGTAACAAAGGTGAGGAAACAAGAAGGTCAACAAAGGCAAAACGGCGCCGCGGATGGCGGCGCCGTTTCGGGGCGGGGACCGGCAGGCCGGTCGCGCAGCGCGGTGTACGCGTTCGGCGTACGAATCGTCAGAACTTCGCGCGGATGCCTGCGCCGAACGTGTTGCCGCTCGACAGGCCGCTGATGTGGTCGTTCATGTACGCAGCGTAGACATCGGTACGCTTGGACAGCGGATAGTCGTAGCCGACGGCCCAGGTCTGGCGCGTCTGGTCGAGGCCGCCCCCGTCGCGCGAGTACGCGTACGACGCCATCGCGTTGCCGACGCCGAGCGGCACCGACACGCCGCCCTGCGCGGTATTCACGTGCCAGCTGCCCGCGACCTGGTCATTCTTCGTATACATATACTGGCCGAACAGCTTCACGTACTTCAGGTCGTAGGTCGCGCCGACCAGCCCGATGCCCTGGCTCTTCATGCCGGTCACCAGCGAACTCAGGTCCTGCGGGCCGCTGTTGAAGTTCACGTACTGGTAGACGGCGGTCGCCGCGAACGGGCCGTTCGCGTAGTTGAATTGCGCGCTCCACTTCTTCGAGCGGTTGTCGCCGGCCTGGTTGCCGAGCGCGTACATCGCCGCGAAATTCAGGCCGCCGAACGAAGGCGACGTGTACGACAGCGCGTTGTTCCAGCCCGAATCGCCGACCGCGCCCTGGTCGCTCGGATAGGTCGGGAACGTGCCGAGTCCGAGGAACACGTGGTACACCATCGGCGAGAAGGTGTACGAGTCGTAGAACGGGTTGAACAGGATCGTCGACAGGAACAGGTGCGTCGTCAGACGGCCCGCCGTCACCGTGCCGTACGGCGAGCTGACGCCGACATACGCGTTGCGCGCGAAGAACGTATCGCCCTGGAAGCGGCCGAACTGGCCGTTCTGCGCACGGAAGAAGCTCTCCATCGTGAAGATCGCCTTGTAGCCGCCGCCGAGATCCTCGGCGCCGTGCAGGCCCCAGTACGACGTCGACATCCCGCCGCCCGACACGTTCCATGCGCGATTGCCGCCCGGGAACTTGGTTGCGCCGACCCATTCGTCGACCTGACCGTAGAGCGATACGCTCGACTGCGCGTGGACGGGTACGGTTGCCGCGACGCAGGCGGTCGCGGCGATCAGCTTGACGGACGTGCGCGACGCACGGCGAGCGAGTGCTTTCATGGGATCTCCAGGTATTGTCGAATAGTCGATAAGTGGCGCGAGCGTTGTTTTTTGGAGCCGATTGCTTGCGTCGTATGGGGCGCAGCCATCTTTACGGATCATTCGTCCGGTCAAAATTGCGCACACTTATTGCGGGTATAGCGGCGGCATTAACTTTGCGGAATCGACACGTGACCGGGCACGCCACAGCCGCCCCGCGCGGGGCGGGCACGCGGCGGGACGGCCGCGCGGCGCGCGCGTGCCGGGCGCGAAAGATAGCGCAATGCGGCGGGAAAATCAGCGGAAATCTGCGCGCGACTGTGGCGAATTCGCATCAGCCGGCGAGGGACGAACGCGCGGGGCGCTCAGTTTCGGTAGAACGGGGAGAAATACGGCGAGTGCGCAGGCTCTTCCTGCGAGCGGGGCGGCGGCATCGGACGGCCACCGCGCTCCTCGTTGTAGCGCGCGACATCGGCGCGGATCGAGCCGGTGCGCAGCGGCACGTTGCCACCGCCCGGCGGGCGTGGCATCTGCCGCGAGTCGGCACTGATCGGACGATACGGGCTTTGCGCGGCGTAGTGGCCGTAGGACGGCGTCGGCCGCAGCCCCCAGCGCGAGCCGTAGCCGCTCACGCCGCCGGCACGTGCGCCGCCGGGCGGCATGGCATGGCGCCAGACCGGCGCGCCGCCGGCCGGCTGGCCGTACCCGCGCATGTCGCCGCCGCCGAAACCGTGGCCGCCGAACGCATGACCGCCGTGCGGCGGCTGCGCGAACGCGAACGGCATCAGCAGCGCGCAGAGCGCGCCTGCCACCCATCGTCCGACCTTCAGTTTCACCCGTTCCGTCATCTTTCAGAGCCTGTTACCGCTCGCCGCCGGCTGTTTCCGGCCGACGCAAGCCTTTCAGCAGTAATTTATGAGCGGTCCGAAACGGTGTCGAGCCAAAAAGTGTTAGGTCGCGGGCATCGGTGTAACACCATGTTACTGCTAGGTTTTTTCACTTCGGCGGGCGAGCCGGACAGAACATTCTTCTGCCGTTTTGCGCATCGGCGGGCCTCGTCGGCAGGCCGCTGTTGTGCCGCCGTTACGGCGCCAATGCATGCAAATTAATCATCAATCGATTCGCACAATGAATTTGTGTATTGAATGACCAACCGGGACAATGTCGGGATTCGCGCGCGCAAGGTGCGCGCCCGCCGTTTCCGAATCGAGTTCCCGATGGCCCGTCCCCGTTTCCTTCCCGACAACTTCACGCTCGCGCTCGTCGGCACCGTCGTGCTCGCGAGCCTGCTGCCGTGCCGCGGCGCGGCCGCCCACGCGTTCAACTGGGCGACCAACATCGCCGTCGGCCTGCTGTTCTTCCTGCACGGCGCGAAGCTGTCGCGCGAAGCCGTCGTCGCGGGGGCGACCCACTGGCGGCTGCACGCGGTCGTGCTGCTCAGCACGTTCGCGCTGTTCCCGCTGCTCGGCCTCGCGCTGAAGCCCGTGCTGCAGCCGCTCGTCACGCCGACGCTCTATGCCGGCGTGCTCTTTCTGTGCACGCTGCCGTCGACGGTCCAGTCGTCGATCGCGTTCACGTCGATCGCGAAGGGCAACGTGCCGGCCGCCGTGTGCGCGGCGTCCGCGTCGAGCCTGCTCGGCATTTTCGTGACGCCGGCGCTCGTCGGGCTGATGATCACGTCGCAGTCGGCCGCGGCCGCGTCGCCGTGGAGCACCGTCGGCAGCATCGTGATGCAGCTGCTGGTGCCGTTCATCGCCGGCCAGCTGCTGCGGCCCGTGATCGGCGGCTGGATCGAGCGCAATCGCGGCGTGCTGCGCTTCGTCGACCAGGGCTCGATCCTGCTGGTCGTCTACGTCGCGTTCAGCGAGGCCGTGAACCAGGGGCTCTGGCACCAGATTCCGGCGCGCGCGCTCGGCGGCCTGCTGGTCGTGAACGTCGTGCTGCTCGTGATCGCGCTACTGCTGACCACGTTCGTCAGCAAACGGCTCGGCTTCAACCGGGCCGACCAGATCACGATCATCTTCTGCGGCTCGAAGAAGAGCCTCGCGGCCGGCGTGCCGATGGCGAAGGTGATCTTCTCGGCGCAGGCCGTCGGCGCGATCGTGCTGCCGCTGATGCTGTTCCACCAGATCCAGCTGATGGCGTGCGCGGCGCTCGCGCAGCGCTGGGGCGCGCGCGACATGAGCGGCGAGCGCGACGGTCAGGATGGTGTGGCCGGCGCCGCACGCGGGCGCGGTGCGCTGAACGCGGGCAAGCGCTGACGCGGGAAGGCGCGGCGGGTGGGGCCTGCCGCGCCGGTTTATCTACCCCGCCCTTCGCCCTTCGCCCTTCGCCCTTCGCTTTCCGCTTTCCGCTTTCCGCTTTCCGCTTTCTGCTTTCTGCTTTCCGCTTTCCGCCCTCCGCCCTCCGCCCTCCGCTCTCCGCTCTCCGC
>NZ_JSZN01000020.1:0-75238 GCF_000801975.1 Burkholderia sp. A9
AGGCAATCAGGCAATCAGGCAATCAGGCGGCCGGCCGCCGCACTCGTGGCATGACGGGCCGCGAGCGACCGCTATCGGCCGCGATCAGCGCGCAACGCGCGCCGACTGGCCTCGGTCGCCCGTCATGCGCACACGATTCACGCCGTCAGTCGACCAGTTCCCCGCTCGGTTCGTAGAACGGATAAGGCCCGTCGCCTTCGTCCACGTACACGTGATGGGAGGTCATCCCCGCTTCCGGTGTATGGAAGTGCACCGCGAACGCGGGCGGCTCGAGCCGGAACGCGGACGGAGCGTCCGCGCGCAGGTCGAACGCGACCTGGTGCGCGGGTGCCGGCACGGCGGATGCGAGCGTGCCGCCGAAGCGCGTGAACATCGTGCGGTGCACGTGGCCGCACAGCACGCGTTCGACGTTCGGATGGCCGCGCAGCAGCGCGTCGAGTTTCGCGGCGGCGGCGGGCGCGAGGCGCAAGGCATCCATGTGCCCGATGCCTGACGCAAACGGCGGGTGGTGCAGCGCGACGATCACGGGCCGATCGCGCGCGGCGTCGAGCTGCGTGGCGAGCCACGCCAGCCGCGCGTCGCACAGGTCGCCGTGGCTCGCGCCTGGCACCTGCGAGTCGAGCGCGAGCACGCGCACCGCGCCGACATCGAACGCGTACTGCACGAATTCGCCGTCCTGCCATTCGGGGCGATCGGCGAACGCGCGGCGCAGCCCCGCGCGGTCGTCGTGATTGCCGACCATCAGGTAATACGGAATCTCGAGCGGCGCGAGCAGGTCGCGCAGATGGCGGTATTCGTCGTCGTGGCCGAAGTCGGTCAGGTCGCCCGTGACGAGCACCGCGTCAGGCCGCGGCACGAGCGCGTTCAGCTTCGCGATGCAGCGCGCGAGCGCGGCGGCCGTGTCGACGCGCCGGTACGCGAGCTGGCCCGGACGCTTGATGTGGAGATCGCTGATTTGAGCAAGCAGCATCGTCGTTCCTCGGAATGTCTGGTTATCGTGGGGCGGCATCACGCGGCGAGCGCGATCAGGCCTTCCGCCGCGATCGCGATGCCGACGGCCGTGCCGCGCGCGAGTTCGATGCGGCCCGGTACGTCGATCACGAGCGGGTCGGGCGCCGCATGCTCGATCGTGAGCCGCGTGCGCTCGCCGAGGAACGCGCACGCGCCGATCGCGCCGCGCAGCGGCGCATGCGCGGGATCGGCGAGCTGCGCGTCCTCCGGGCGGAAGAACCACTCGTCGGCGGCGTGCGGCGTCACGATCGACCCGCCCGTCGTCACGAGCGCGCCGTTGCGCCATTGTCCCGCAAGCCGGTTCAGCGTGCCGATGAACTGCGCGACCGTGCGGTTCGCCGGCCGGTAGTAGATGTCGCGCGGCGTGCCGATCTGCTCGATGCGGCCTGCCCCCATCACGACGATCCGGTCGCCGAGCTCCATCGCTTCGGCCTGGTCGTGCGTCACGTACACGGTCGTCACGCCGAGATCGCGCAGCAGCGCATTCATCTCGCGGCGCAGCACGTCGCGCAGCTTCGCGTCGAGCGCGGTCAGCGGCTCGTCGAGCAGCAGCACGCGCGGGCGCACCGCGAGCGCACGCGCCAGCGCGACGCGCTGCCGCTGGCCGCCCGACAACTGATCGACCGGTTTGTCCGCATGCGCGTCGAGACGCATCATCGCGAGCAGCTCGTCGACGCGTTCGCGCAGCGCGCGCGGCTCGGTCTTGCGGATCTTCAGCCCGTAGCCGACGTTGCCGCGCACCGTCAGGTTCGGGAACAGCGCGTAGTTCTGGAACACCATGCCGACCTGCCTGCGCTCGATCGGCAGCGCGGTCACGTCGTCGCCGCCGAACGCGATCGTGCCGCCGGCGTCCGGCGTGTCGAGGCCGGCGATCAGCCGCAGCGTGGTCGTCTTGCCGCAGCCCGACGGCCCGAGCAGCACGAGCGTCTCGCCCGCGCCGATCGACAGGTCGAGCGGTTCGAGCACGCGCGTGCCGCGGAACGTTTTCGCGCAGCGGGTCAGGGTGATGGGGGTGGAATCGAGTTTCATGGGAACGGTGAAGTCTGCGCGGGGTTCAGCGCGGGCGGCGCTTCAGTGGGCGCGTGCCGGACGGATCGACGCCGAGCCACTGCATCGCGACGAGGAGCGGCAGCGTCATCAGCAGGAACACGATCGTATAGGCGCTGCCGACTTCGAGACGCAGCGACGCGTAGGTGTCGGCGAGCCCGACGGGCAGCGTCTTCGTGTCGGGTGTATGCAGCATCCAGGTGAGATTGAATTCGCCGATCGACAGCGTGAGCACCGCGAGTGCGCCCGCGACGATGCCGGGGCGCAGGTTCGGCAGCACGATCGTCACGAAGCGCGTGACGAACGACGCGCCGAGGCTCGCGGCGCCTTCTTCGAGCGTGCGCAAGCCGGCACCCGCCGCAACGGCCGCGACCGCCCGCACCATGAACGGCAGCGTGAACACGACGTGGCCGACGACGATGAACCACAGGCTCATCCGGAACGCGGTGAAGCCGCCGTAGACGACCAGCAGCGCGAGCGCCGACGCGAGGCCCGGCAGCGCGACCGGCAGCACGAGCGCTTCCTCGATCACACGGGCCGTGCGGCTCTGGCTGCGCGCGAGCGCATAGCCGGCCGGCACGCCGACGACGAGCACGATCGCGAGCGTCGCGAACGCAACGCCGAGCGACAGCGCGACCGAGCCTTGATACTGCTGCCACACCTGTTCGAGCCAGCGCAGCGTGAGGCCGCTCGACAGCCCGCGGAAATAGTTGACGGTGAGGCCCGCGAGCACCGACATCACGACGGGCACGATCAGGAACGCGCACAGCAGCAGCGTGACGCCCCATTGCAGCGCGGCGATCGCGCGCGCGCCCGACACACGCGGCGCCCGTCGGGCGGCGCCGTTCGCATGCGACGGAGCGGGCGCCGGCGACGGCGCGGACGAACCGGAAAGCGATTGCATGAAGGAATCCTCAGGCCGCGGCGGCGGCGGTGTGGCCGGTGAACCGGCGCGCGAGCGCGAGCACGGCCCACGTGACGATGCCGAGCACGATCGACAGGCCGGCCGCCGTCGCGATGTTCGCGTTCAGCGTGAACTCGGTGTAGATCGTCATCGGCAGCACGTTCAGGTCGGTGGCGAGCGTGAACGCGGTGCCGAACGCGCCCATCGCGGTCGCGAAGCAGATCGCGCCGGCCGCGATCAGGCCCGGCGCGAGCGCCGGCAGCACGATGTCGATGAAGATGCGCCACGGCGATGCGCCGAGCGAGCGCGCGGCTTCCTCGAGCGACGCGTCGAGCTTCGACGCGGCCGCGATCACGGTCACGATCACGCGCGGAATCGAGAAGTACAGGTAGCCGACGAACAGCCCGGCAACCGAATACGCGAACACCCACTTGTCGCCGGTCAGCTTCGCGGACAGCATCCCGATCAACCCCTGGCGCCCGGCGAGCATGATCACCATGAAGCCGACCACGACACCCGGGAACGCGAGCGGAAAGGTGAGCAGCGCGAGCAGCACGCGCTTGCCCGCGAACGCGCGGCGTGCGAGCAGCAGGCCCGAGATCGTCGACAGCACCAGCGTCGCGAGCGTGACGCCCGCGGATAACGCCACCGTTTCGCCAAGGCTCTTCATGTAGCGCGCATTGCCGAGCAGCGCCGCGTACTGCGTGAAGAGCGCACCGTCGGCGGACACCTGCACGAGCGAAACCATCGGCAGCAGCCAGAACGCGGCGAACACCGCGAGCGCGGGCGCGACGAGTGCGACGCGCCAGCGCAGCGGGAAAGTCAGGTCGAGCATGGGTTGGGTCCGGCCGCTTACTGCATCACCTGCAGGTATTGCAGGCCGAACGCTTGCTGGCCGGCCGCCATCTTGCCGAAGTCGACCGACTTCGCTCGTGCGTATTCGCTCGCCGGCAGGAACTTCGCGGCGACGTCGGCGCCGAGCGTCTGCGCGCGCACCGGGCGCAGGTACGCGTTGGCCCACAGCTTCTGGCCTTCGTCGGACAGCACGAAGTCGAGCACCTTCCTGCCGTTCGCGTCGTGCGGCGCGCCCTTCACGAGGCTCATCACGTACGGCACCGCGATCGTGCCTTCGTGCGGAATCACGAACTCGACGTTCGCGTGATCCTTGTACTTCGCGCGATACGCGTCGAAGTCGTAGTCGAGCAGGATCGGAATCTCGCCGGACAGCACACGCGCATACGCGGTCTGTTTCGGCACGATCGGCGCATTCGCCTTCAGCTTGCGGAACCAGTCGAGCGCCGGCTTGAAGTTGTCGAGGCTGCCGCCGAGCGCCTGGTTGACGGCGACCGCGCCCGCATAGCCGACGAACGCGCTCGACGGATCGAGGTAGCCGACCATGCCCTTGTATTCAGGCTTCAGCAGATCGGCCCACGAGCGCGGCACCGGCTTGCCGTCGAGCGCGTCCTTGTTCACGAAGAAGCCGAGCGTGCCCGAGTGGATCGCGAACCAGTAGCCTTGCGGATCCTTCAGGTTCGCGGGAATGTCGTTCCAGTGCGCGGGCTTGTACGGCGCAATCACGCCCTTGTCCTTCGCCTGGAAGGCCGACGACACGCCGAGATAGACGACGTCGGCGACCGGGCTCTTCTGCTCGGCGATCAGCTGCGCGATCGCCTGGCCCGAGTTCTTGTTGTCGAACGGCACGCGGATGCCGGTCTTCTGCTTGATCGCGGCGATCTGTGCGGCCCAGTCGGCCCATTCAGGCGGGCAGTTGTAGCAGATCGCGGTGTCGTCGGCATGGGCTGCGGGTGCGAGCGCGACGAGCGCGGCGCAGGCGAGCGGTGCGGCGAGCGTGCGCAGCAGCGAGGTCAGGCGAAGGGACACGGTGGGTCTCCGGGCGGGGTGAGGGTAGGGCGCCGCGCGCGGTGGCGTGGCGCGCGCGTTCAGGCGTGGCGCAATTGCAGGTCGGCGGCCGGCGGTGCGACCGTCGCGCCGTCGCGCACCGTGTGCGGCAGGATCAGCGAAGCGCGCTCGATCGTCGCGCCGCCAATGCATTCGACGAGGCGCCGCCAGGCATGGCGGCCGATGTCCTGGTTCGGCGTCGCGACGCTCGCGAGCGGCGGCGCGAGCAGCTCGCCGATCGCGATCCCGTCGAAGCCGAGCACCGACAGGTCGTCGGGAATCGAGAAGCCGGCGCGGCGCAGGCCGCGCATCACGACCATCGCGAGCAAGTCGTTGCTGCAGAAGAGGGCGGTCGGGCGCGTGGCTTGCGCGGTGAGATGCGCGAGCACCGCGTCGGGCAGCTCGGCCGCGTTGAAGTCGACCTCGACCGGCGGCAGCGTCGCGACGCCGCATTCCTCGAGTGCCTGCGCGTAGCCGAGATGACGCTGGCGCGCGCGATCCGACGCGGCGAGCGAGCCGGCCAGCATCAGCACGCGGCGATGGCCGCGCTGGGTCAGCAGACGCACGCCGTCATAGGCGGCGCGGCGGTTGTCGACCGACACCGACGGGCGGCGTTGCGTGTCGTTGTGCATCAGCACATAGTGCTGGCCGTCGCGGTCGAGCATGTCGAGCAGCGGATGCGTGTCCGCATCGGCGACGGTCAGGATCAGCCCTTCGACGCGCTGCTCGCGCAGCGTCTCGATCGCGTGACGCTCGCGCGCCGCGTCGTATTCGGTCGTCATCAGGATCAGCTTGAAGCCGGCCGCGGTCGCGAGTTCGTCGATGCCCTGCAGGCAGTCGGCGAACACCGGGTTCGACAGCGTCGGCACGACGACGCCGACGAGCCGGGTGCGCTCGCCGCGCAACTGCCGGCCGAGCGGGCTCGGGCGGAACTGCAGCGTGTCGATGGCGGTGCGGATCGTCGCCAGCGTGGCGGGGCTCACGGTATGCGGCGCGTTGATCGCGCGCGAGACGGTGGCGATCGAGAAGCCGGCGAGCGCGGCGACATCCTTGATGGTCGGGGTCATGAAGTTACGCGATGTAAACGTTTTCGGCGGGGAAATTATCGAAAACGTTTGTGACTTCGCGATGACGCGCATGACGTCTGTTTCGCAACAAGCACGACACAAACATCTGACGTTTGGCGCCCGGCGAGCGGGGCGGACTCGATTGTATCGGCGGATGCTGCGGCGCGGGACGAAATCGGTGGCGGTGTCGCGTCGATGTCGATTGCGGCGTATGAATTCGGCCGCGCACGAGGCAGGCAGACATGCCGCGTCGCGACGTACTGCGCGCGAATCAGCTAACGCACGTGCAAGCAATGGTAGAATCGCGTCCGCCCTTTTGCCGGGGTGATGAAATTGGTAAACATAGCGGACTTAAACGATTGAGTGCCCGGCCGGAAACGGTCGGTGCAGAACCCTTCAAATTCGGTGAAACCCCTGATGCACGCATCGAGGCAACGCCGAGCCAAGCCTCGCGGTCACGCGAGGAAGGTGTAGAGACTAGACGGGGGGCGCCTAAGGCGCACGGGCGGCGATCACGCCCGCGCGCGACGGCGAAGGCATAGTCCAGCGCACGAACGGCATCGTTCCGACGACGCCGACTTCGAAAGAAGCAGTGTGACGAAAATCCGCCGCCTTAATTGGCTTGCCGGTTCGAGTCCGGTCCCCGGCACCAAACATGGAGTTCCGGGTTGTTCCGAAGAAGATCAGAGACGTCCCGAAAACTCACTGAAAACCCGCGACAGCTAACGGCTTCGCGGGTTTTTTTGTGTCCTGACAAGGTCAGATTGGAGCATAGACAGCCGGATGTATTGGGTGGTATTTTTTGTGGTATCGGATCGCATACCACCTTGTCTCGCTTCGAGATACCACCATGCCGCTCACCGACACGCAGGTCAGGAACGCCCGCTACAACGCAGAAGGCACCGGCAATCGCCTGTCTGACGGCGGCCGCATGTATCTCCAGCTCGACAAGTCCGGTGCGAAGTACTGGCGCATGAATTACCGCTTCGCTGGCAAGGACAAAACGCTGGCGCTCGGCATCTACCCAGACGTGTCATTGGCGTCCGCCCGAAAGAAGCGCGACGAGGCCCGCGAGAAGCTGGCTACAGGTATCGACCCAGGCGAGGCCAAAAAGGCCGAGAAGCGTGCGGTGCGCATTGCTGCTGCCAATTCGTTTGAAGTCGTCGCTACAGGCTGGATGGAGGAGCGCAAGACGGTCGTGGAGATCGGGCAGTACGAAAAGACGCTGGCTCGCTTCAAGAATGACGTCTTCCCTTGGCTAGCCAAGCGGCCGATCGCGGAGATCGACGCCCCGGAGATTCTTGCCGTCCTGAAGCGCATTGATGCCCGCGGCGCACGCTTCACGGCTCATCGTGTGCGTAGCGAAATCAGCCGCGTATTCCGATACGGCATCAAAGAAGGCTATTGCAAGGCAGATCCGGCCAAGGATCTTATCGGCGCTATCCCGGCCGCCGTCGAGACGCATTTCGCCGCCATTACCGAGCCTGCCAAGGTGGGGGAGATGTTGCGGGCATTCGAAGGGTTCTCCGGCACGTTCCCGGTGCTTTGTGCGCTGAAGCTGGCGCCAATGCTGTTCGTCCGCCCTGGAGAGCTGCGACAGGCTGAATGGTCGCAGTTTGATTTGGACAAGGGCGAATGGCGTTACCTTGTCAGCAAGACCAAGACAGAGCACTTGGTGCCGCTTGCCACACAGGCGGTCGCAATCCTTCGTGAATTGCACGCCCTGACGGGGCAGGGGCGGTATGTGTTCCCCGGCGCCCGCTCGAGCCTTCGCCCGATGAGCGAGGCGGCCATCAATGCGGCTCTGCGGCGGCTCGGCTATGACACGCGTACCGAAATTACCGGGCATGGCTTCCGGGCGATGGCGCGCACGATCCTTCATGAGGAGCTGGAGCATAAGCCGGAGGTGATCGAGCATCAGCTCGCGCACGCCGTACCGGATAATCTTGGTTCCGCCTACAACCGCACGAAGTTCATCCGGGAGCGCCGAGCCATGATGCAGGAGTGGGCGGATTATCTGGATCAACTGAAGGCCGGCGGAAAGATTCTGACCTTCGTCGCGTCCGACGCGTGATCTGGAGTGGCGATGACGAAAGGCGATGGCAACTGGCTTCCGCTTGAAGACGCCGCCGCATTCATGAGTCGCAGTTTGTCGCGGATCAAAGGCCAGATACGAAACGGGCGCATTCAACGAGGTCGCCATTTCCGGCGTACTGGAAGTGGCGAGTTCGAGCTCAACGTTACCGAATACCTTCGGTGGCTTGATGAGGAAAAGGAGGCTCGTAAGCTGCCGCTGTTCGAGCGAGTCGCTCGCGACATCGAGAACGGTCGAGGGCGAGTTCAGGCAGCATTAGGCAGTGCTCCGAAGACCCAGCCACCGACGCCGTCGGCAACAAAACATAAGCCGAAGCTGATACCGCTGCATGTCTGGGCCGAACAAACATTCGGTGAGTACGCTCCCCATCGCAACACGCTGTTGAACTGGGTGAAAAATGGCAAGATCCGCCCTTTCCCGAAGAAGGTCGGGCGGCGGTATTTTGTGACTCCGGAAGCCGAGTACGTTGATCCGGTCGCGGACAAGATTCAGAGGATGATCGATGGCCGCTGATACTGCGTCTAAAACGAAGAATGCGAGGCAGGCTATCGTGACGATGAAGCCTTTCTTTCTGAACATTCATCAGGTTTCCGAGGTGATGTCTCTGTCGGAAACCATCATTAAAAAAATGGTCGCAACCAAGGAGTTTCCGGCTCCTCGCGCCATCTCAAAGAAGCGCGTTGGATGGCTCGTTAGAGAGCTGGAGGAGTGGGCTGAGACACGGCCGATCTCGGAAATGTTGCCACCAGATCGAGTCGTGAAATGAACACGGTCCCTTCTACGCTCATCAAATGAGGACATATGGAAACGAAAAGCGATTTGTTCCTGACTGTCGAAGAAGTCGCGGAACTCACTGGCATCCGCAACGGACGGCGCGGCCAGACTCGTGACGAACTACAGGTTGCCTGGTTACGCACTTCGGGGATTGCCTTTTGGGTGAATGCCCGCGGCCGTCCTATCATCGCTCGAGCCAGAATTACGGGGCACCCAACGGAGCCTCCTCCGAAACCAAAGTGGCAACCCGCCGCACTGAACGAGGATGGCACCTTCAAGGAGACACAGCGATGCCCACTGCCGACTCTAAAGGAAAGACGAAAACGGTCGTAACAATGAAGCCGCTCTGCCTCGACCTGGGTGGCGTCGTGCAAGCTGTCGAATTGTCCCGTACAGGGGTTCTGAAACTCATGCGCGAAGGTAAATTCCCTCAGGCAAGACAGTTATCTCCGCGACGATCGTCCAGATCGGTATCGTTGAAAGCGCAGTCGACTCGCGCGTACAGAGGATCAAGTTCGTCACATACGGCTCGGGCGCGCGCAGTTTGATGGCAGACACGGGGAACTCCAGGTCACACGAAGACTAGATCGTCGCACAGCTACGTTCGACGGCGTTCCCGACGCACGCCCCTAGCGTCTACAGGGCGCCTCAAGTTTCTTGCTGCGCTGCCGATACCAGCACCATGACGAGATTCTTTGACAAAGATCTGGCCGATGACGTCGGCTACGGTATCGCTACCCATGTCGCAGCGGTCGCGACTGAACTCCACGCAGACATGGAACGGATGAACGCGATGCGGAAAGCGGAAGGGCGCCCGTCAATCGAGGAGGAAGAGGAGCCGATGTGGGCAGAGTTCGCAGAGCTGCTTGCCGAAGGTTGCGAGCTCGCCCCTGACGTTGTCGCCTGGGTGCGTGGCGAGTGAGTCAGTGTCGGAGGGTGCCCATGAGCACAATCAATCGAAACGAAATTGCTGGCGACGAACTTATACAGGCCTCGGTGCCGATGTTGCTATCGCTAGCTTTAGAGGCTGCGCAAGACCCTCAGACGCCGCCCTTTAGCCGGGTACGGGCTATGGTAGTAGCGAATGCCCTGCTAGGGGTCCCGGAGGCCCGCGGTTTCGCCACAGACGACCCCATACGGGCGAGGCTGCACGTCCACCAGGAGTCGGAACGTGCTATCACCATTGCATATGAAGCCCTCCGAGGCGTACCGACGTCAGAGGTGGTGGACGCGCTGAAGCGTGCGGGAGCCTGCGTCGGTAGGGCGTCAAGTCTAGACGGCAACACGCCTGGGTGGCCAAAAAACTAACGTGGAGGTGTGCCAGATGTCGGCAATATTAGAAGCGGATCTGACTATCGGGGTGTTGCTGAAAGAGTTCCAGGCAGCCAATCTTCGCCCAGAAGTGGTTGAGGTCGCACCTGCAGTACCCGAGTTGAACCTTCCCGCTGACGTGTATGTTGACGTAAGGTGTCAGGGTGACGATCTCGGCGAGACCGACGAGACCGTAAGCGTCTGGATCAATCACAAGAATCGTACGGTCGGAATGAGAGTGATCGTTTTCAAACGTCAGGAGTTCAGGGGACTCGGTCTCACTGACACGAATTTGGCGTCTGAGGCCGCGCGATTTAACCAGATGTCCCACTTCGGTATCTTTTGTCTCGCGAATCCCTGGGGCGTTACTGCTGAGTACACTCTTCCCTATCATGGAGGCGTCTTTGCTGAAGCCCTCATCTATGCGGTTAAGAGGCTGGCTGATTGTGCCAGCGACGTGCGCTCTTGTTGCATTGGATGCTAGGCGAAACACTGGTGGCAGGTTGTCGGCCCCCGCCGCCGTCGCAACCGGAGATCCGGAAGGAATGCGATCAGCTTCCATGAGCGTGGCCGACTGCCGGTGATGTTCGAAGCTCGCGCCTCCGCCGGCTGGGCGCGCTAGTTCCCGGCTAATCGGGCTTGCGTTGGTGCTCAGAGAACGGATAAGCGAGCAGGTGCAGCAGGTCCAGTCGGACCAATACCTTGTCGCCGTTGTCGATCGGCTCGAGTTCATCTCGACAGGCATCCAGCACCTGTGAAGAATAAAGCTCGAAACCGTGTCCGGCCGGTATGGCGTCTTCGGCCAACCCGTGCAATTCGATATAGGCCGGGATGCGCAACTGAAAGCCGCCCCAATGCCCATCATCCCTGGCTGCGCTCCGGACGGCCTCCCAGCCGATACACTGCGCAGCTAGGCGTGCGCGCTCGTCTTGGGCTTCAGGCGACCAATCGAATGGACGCGTCCAGTCCAGCGCGGCGAGCCGCTCCACGACGTCGACGCACAGCAGGCGGACCGGCTCGTTGTTAAGCTGCGCGGCGCCGCTGGTTTGCTTGACAGATTTCCCGCTCTGTTTAACAGGTGGCCGCCCGCGCTTAACAGACTTCGGCGCCGGATCGATGTCGGGGAGGCCATCGCGGCGGTAGCGCTTCAGCTTCGCGTCCGTCGCCTCGACGTCCACCTGATCGCCTTGCAGCACAAGGCGTCCAGCCTTTTTCCATTGCGAGACTGCAGCGCGAGATTTGCCGACGCGGCGCGCATATTCGGCGAGAGACAGCAGCGTCATTTGTTAAGCTCCGAAAGTCGTTAAGCAAATTTGAAAGTTCATGGCTAGCCGAAGATCGCAGCGCGCAGAGCCCGTGATGTCCCGATGTCGGGGGAGGACCCGAAGGCTTTGGAAAGGAAACGCGGCGCCCGGCGGGATCGCGTCCCTGAGTCTCTCCGCCATCACTGCGCCCCACCCACGTTGACCGCGTTGATGTCGCCCAGGTTGGGCTGCAGTAGGATCGGCTCAGGCAGGAACGCTTCCGGAGCTACGAGCGTCAGCTCCGCATGCGTGCCCTCAAGGCTGAAGTGGTAGGACACCTCGCTGATCAGGAAGCGCACCGGAATCGTCCCGGCCTGATCGCCCGACACTTTCAATGACGGGACAAGCACATCAACAAGCTTGTTAGGTTCCCAAAGGTTGCCGTCCACGTCGCGCCAGTTGTCGACAGTCAGATGGACAACCTTAGAGCGGCCGGCCCTGCGCGCAACTTCCCACTGTGCGCGCTGTACTCCGATATTCCAGCCCAGGTCGCCAGCCTCAGCGATGATGATGCGTTGACGATGCCGCGGCACGTTAGGGTCAATCGCAACGGACACTGGAGTATCGACGGCGTTCAAATCCCACAGATTGCTAACGGCGCTCATCACCGCCACCACCTCGGAAAACCGATCATGCATCGAGTTATCGACGGTCGCCGATTCGAGATTGATGCCTTCATGCACGCCGCTGGACATGGCTTCCGTGCCGGCGCGCGACAAATAAAGCGAGCCATCCGCCAGTTCGTACGCCATCAAGGCGCTATACCGGCATACGCGCTCGATAATTTCGAAGGCCGTCTCCCCAAGCATGATGTTTTGCTGGGGCAAGATCGGCAGATTGGTAACATCCGGTGCCAGCGCAACCTTGATGCCGTACACGTCCGCAAGCCTCGTTGCGATGTCGAGCGCACTGGTGTTGCTGAATTGACCGTTTGGCCACTGAGCGGAGCAATCGACAAGGTCGGCGCACATTCCACGCCCCGCTACGCGGATGCTGTGGTTGGCGGCGCTAATGCTGGGCGTCACTGTATCCACGTACCCTGTCAGCACAATGCGATCCGATACCTGCACGGTGCACTTATCGCCTGGACGCACAAGCATATGTGCCGCATCCGGCAGAAGTTCCGTCATTTCGAATTCGAAGTCACGCGGTATGCGTTCGACGCCCGCCGTAATGCGAACGCTCGTCCAGCCGGAAAGCTCGAGGCCAGCGTTTGGCTCATAGTGAATCACATTGCTGGTGGGCGATACTGGCACGCCTGTGTATCCGGCCACAGTCAGAATTACTTTTTCTTGGTCTTTCATTCCCATTGCCTTGGTAGAAGGCGCGCCACCGAAGCGGCGCACCTTGCATTCTCCGACGTGCTGCCCGAAGGCGGCTGTAATGGCGATTGCTGGCTGCGAATCAGAGAAATCAATTCCCGGCGATCACAATCCAGTTCGCCCCATCAGACTGCAGCGTCGCCCACTTGCCCGGCCCGGCGGCGAGAATTGCCGTGCCGGCGCTGCCGCCCGCGAGCGGCACAACGTTCGACGATGCACTGTTGACCGCAAATGCCGCAGTGTTTTTGACGTGCAGGATTCGCCCCGGATAGGTAGCAGCCGCAAGCAGGGTTAGCGTCTGCGTCGCAGAGCCATTGAAAATAAGCGTCGAGTCGGACGTCGTCTGCGAATAGGTGGCGCCAGGTTGCGTCGTTGGAGGTTGCAGCGCGATCGGGCCGGACAACGTGGCGGTCATGGCCTTGACGTCCGCCCATCGCGCCACAATGCCGCCCAACACCACGTTGCCGTCGGTGTACGGCTGGAACGTCCCGGAGTAAAACCGATAATTCGTGCTGGCCGTGTCGATCTGCCAATAGTCACCGGCCCAGTTGTAGATCAAGCCGTGCGTCTTGGCGTTCGTCTCCACCCGGAACCCGGCGCCTGCCGTGCCATCCGTGAGCACGGCCAGATATGAATCGCCGGCGCTTTCGTACACCCACTTGTCGGACGAGTTCTGCACGCCGTACCCAGATATCGCGTGCTGCCACCGCCAGCGGCCGGACAGCGAACCCCGATACTCGCCCGTCGCATGGCAATACACCGGGTTACTGTTCGCCCCTGAAATCGTCTGTCCGGAGTTGTCCGCAACCGCATTGAGGATCGTCGTGCGTGCGCCGGGGTGGTTCACTGCGATGACGTTACCCTTGACACCTGATTCAAGGGTCGCCACGCCGCCCGTCATGTGGTACGCGCCGGAAACGTAGTTGTAGCTTGCGCCGGCCAGGATGTGCACAACGTCCGTGAACGTGCCTTGGAACAGGAAATTCGAAAGCGCATTCTGACTCGAACCATCGGAAAGCCGAATGCCTTCCTTGGTAGCCGAATTGGGGAACGGCGTTTGAATGGTAACGACCGCATTCCCCGCAACGTTATAGAACGCCGCGCCGAAGTTAACGCCGCTTGCGCAATCCTTCGCGACGATGGTCGACGCGGCGGTGTACTGTACGGCGGGCGTCTGCGTGTCGCCGAGGCCGTAGCCAATCGCGCAATTATTGGCGATCAGGTCCGACGCAGTCGAATAGGCGGACGCGTTCTTGTACTCAACGCCGAACTGCGAGATGCTGTCGGCGTAGATGCCGCGTTGTTGGCAATACCACCCGCCCGTGATCAGCGTTCCGTTGTTGTTCGATCCTTGAGGCAGGTTGCCCGTGATCTTCAGGTCAAGTAGACGGACGTTCTTTACGCTCGGGTTGCTTTGCGGATAAGCAATGATTGCAGAGCCCACGCCAGCCAAGCCGCCGATCGCAGTGTCGCGAATCGTCGCGTCGTTAACGTCGATCAGCGACACGATCTGCCCGACCGTCGCCGTGACGGCGTTCGGCGTATTGATGCTCAAGCCCTCGATGTGCGTTCCGTTGACGCCCGTATTCGAGATCGTCGACATGCTCGTCACGCTGCTGTTCTGGAGCGTGACGCCATAAGTCGAGGCACCGCGCAAGCGAATGGGCTGCGTCAGCGACTGGAAGAACTCGGCGAACGGATAAACGCCATCACTGATGTTGACGAGCTTGCCTGTCGCCGTCGCCGAATAGAACACGGAACTGTTATCGGTGGACGATGTCGATGCGCCCACATCCGCGGCATTGAACAGATCTCCTAGCTTCGCAGCGACCGTCCTAGCAACACCGCCCGTGATCGCGTAGGTGAAGCCCGCGAACGTCTGTAACACCCACGTCGCGATCCCGTTGAGAGACTTCTGCAGCAACCCCGTGCCGCGGCTCATCGGCACCGTCTCGTTGCCCGTCAACGGCCCCGCATCATTCGCCGAGCCATTCGCAATCGGCGCTTGAACGTACGTCGCCAATTGCGCAGCCGTCGCGGCTTTTTCGATGCCATTGCCCGCGCCGCCTTGCGCGACATAGATCTGATCGGCGTCGGCAATGGGGTTGGCGATGTTGAAGTTTGTGAGCCGTCGGCCCTGCGGCTGATTCATAGAGAACCCTCCTGCCGGGCGACCAGCACATCACGTCGCAGAACGCCCACGTTAGTATTGGCTTTCATATTTTCCTTTTCGCGCCACCGAAGCGGCGCATCACTGAAGTGGGGTGCCGTTCGTTTCGGTTAGGCGATTGTCGCGGACGCCGCCGCGGTGTGGTCGTCGTCATCGCTTGGGCACTCCATCACGAAGCCGCTGCGGATCAAGCCTTCCGCCGTAATCGGGTCGACCTCGAATGCCTCGCCTGCCGAGTAGCGTCGGCCATGTAGGCTGAGAGAGACCCTGCGGCCCGGTTTGACGACAAGCTTGATCAGGTTCGTGTTACTCATAGGCGCGGGTGTCCAGTGCATGGAAGGCCCCGGAATAGGAATCGTGGCGCGATTGCACGAGATCAAATTGCTCAGGAAGGTGAGGGATTCGCGCGCTATCGGACTGCTTCGGGTCGCTGTCAGAAGGCCCCGGTTCGTCGTCTTCACCGACAATCGACACGAAGCCGGTAGAGCGCAGGTGGCGAGCGCTGCTTTCCGCGATTTCGATCTCGCTGCCAGGACCATAGGACTTCGATGTGGAGCTGACGATCTCGCCAGTCGCGGGATGTTTCAGATGCTTGGTGACAGGAATCGTGCCGCGCAGCACCCGCACCGCGACTTGTTTTTCCGGGACGGGGGCCGGCTCCAGTTTGAACTCGACGCACTCGAAACCGGCGCCCCGCACGGCCGACACCAGTTCCTCCGCAGTGGCTTCGCCCAAGCTGCGCGCCGGCTTATCCGCCCACGCAGGCGGGTACCAGAGGTCACGATAATCGGCCGTGTACTCTTCGGCGACCGTCGGGTCGTTCAGCCTCGAGTACTCGACGGGCACGCGTAACCCGTGGGTGAGAACATCCTCGCGTACTTGCGCCCCACGCCCCGGGAACGGCCACTTCGGGTCGTTGCCGAGCATGAGGATCCACGCCTGATGCGCGCCAGCCATTGTTTGCACGCACTCTGCCATCTGGTCGATGATTTCGAGGTAACGCCGCTGAGCGTCGTCGTGCGTTTCCATGATCGCGTCAGCGACGAGCTGTTTCGCTTCTTCCTCCAAATCCGTCAGGGCCGCTCTTGCGAGCTCGATGCCTGCGTCAATCACTGCAGTTGCCTCGATGGAGGTTTGGGCTGCTGCGACTGCATTGACCCGTTGATCCTCCGCATTGACCAGCTGCTGATCCAGACCGGTCGTATCAGCCTGCTTGCCCACTACGAGCGCTTCAGCCTTCACGCTGCGGATATTGGCTTTCAAGTTTTCGACGATACCGGTGTGCGTTTTCACGCGATCAACCGCGTCGCACTCTGCTTCGCGGCTCGACTCCAGTTGGCGAATATTCTCGCGCTGGGTCGTGATCTTCTTGCAAACCGCAGTGAGTTTCTTCATGTCGTTCCGTTTCCTTTGATAGTTGGTTATTTGCCGAAAGCCCGCTTGCCAGCGGCGACGATGCGGCGGGCGATGGCGGACGCGTTGAGCTTCGGAACTTCTTCCTTGGGGCGCTCGACTTCGAAGAATTCGCCGGTCGCTGTGCCGTTGACCACCTCAGGCACGCGCAGCATTTCGGCGTTGCGTTCGTCGCGCGCGGCCCGCTTGAATCCGCCCATCGCGGAAGTGAAGGGCATTGCGGGCTTCTTCGTCGTTGAGGAATCCTTATCGGACGGTTTGCTGATCGGGTTTCCTTTCATGTGGATCCTTGTGTTTTCGAGTTACGCGAGTGCGCGGCGCAATGCGCCGACGTTGAACCGAACCGATCGACCGAATTTCTTGGGCTGGGGCAGGTCGCCGCTCTTCACCCTGCGATCGATGGACGATCGCGAAATGCCGAGGAGCGATTCGACGACCGCCGGCCCAACGTATGCTTCGTCGGTGAGGTCGGAAAAGCGGGGAATGGCTGGCGTTACGCGGGCCGGCGTGAGGGCTTTTGACACGTCAGTTTTCCTGCGAGAATCTGACGCGGGCTGCTTATGTGGGAGGCGTCAGGAGGTCTCGCGAACGTTGAGAGGCAACCTGACGATCATCATATGAAGGGGTGACGACTAGCGCGAATACGTTATCGCGTTGACGTATCGGGACGCTTCGATAATTCAACAAATCCGTCTTCGAGGAGCCAATTCGATACGGTTGCTCGTCCGCGACTCGTCATCGGTCGACCGGTTGAACTCAGAAAGTGAGCCATCACCGGTTCAAGAATTTCGTTTAGAACTCCGGTCTTCGTACGCGCTTTCGACGCATTTGCTAGGTCCAGCGCGTACTTTCTGACAGCCAGAATCTTTTTGTCTCGTGCGCCCACTGCAGTCCGACCGCTTTCCGATTTTGTAGCCTTGATCCCGGCTACGCGCGCAGAGGCAAAGCGGTCTGGCAACTCCGCGAGATACTCGAGAGAGGGCAGCACATGACCTTGAGTTAGGGACGCAGACAGTTCACGAGCGTGGTCAGTTATCTCTGATGCTGGTACGGCACGATCCGCAATGGATTCCTCGCATTTGATGATCGTCGCGTAGCAAGTGACGAACAGTGTCGCAGCCAGGTCCTTGAGTTGATCGGGAGAGAGGTTTCGAGCGTCGAGCATCGACCGATACGACAACCTGAGGCTGTCGATTGGGTTCGGTTTCATTTGCGCCTCTACACGCGCTCTATCAGATGAGATGCCGCGCCGGCGAGAGGATAGAGGAACTCTCGGCTTCGCCCCGTCGGGCTAGGCGCAGCATGATCGATAATGAGCTATTGGAACGGCGTTTACAAGCGCCTCGACTCACAGGGGGTCATCTAGGTGATCGTCTGTGTGGGTGTCTTGAAGCGCTGACTCACCGCTTACCACCTGCCGCTTGCGGCGAACTTGGTACGCCGTCAGGAGGCCATGGGCGACCATGTCGAGCGCCGGCTTCACGAGGCCATTCTTGTCGGTCCAGACCTTCGGCGTCAGAGCGCCGGTTAGTGCCACGCTATCTGCGTCACTGAGGGCCAGCAACGCGGTCTGCACCTCCTCGTCGAATGCGATGACGTTCACGAACAGCGTTTCGCCGTCGCCAGCAGTCGCGCGTACCTTGCATGTCACGTACCGCTTTCCATTCTGTCCTGTCCGGATCTGGGCTTCGCCGTAGAGCCGGCCACTTACCAATCCGTCGATCATCATCTACTCCTCTGGTCATATGTTGCGTCGAGCGGCGCAGTGCCGTACCCGTATATGATCCCATGCCGACAGGATGAAGAAAGTCGCATGACCGTAGTAGGTCGCTGCCATGCTGACGACCCACAGCCCGGCGCCCGCCAGCCGGCCAGCGCCGAGATACAAACCGCCGTGGTAGTCGTGGCTATCGCCAGGACGGCAGCGAACCGGTGACTCTGATTCGCGATCATCGGTCGAACCTCCACACGCGCCGATCGAGTAGGTTCCTCGCTTCCACGCCGGCACGCGCGGTCGTCAGCCGCTCGGCAAAGTGCGCGACGTTCGGTAGCAAGTCAGCCAGCGGCCCGCGTATAGCTCGCGTCAGCACGTCGTCGCGGGTGCCGGATGGCCAGTCTTCCAAGTCAGATAGCTGCTCGATCATGGCGATCAGTTCGCCGCGCATCCGCTCGACCGACTCGGGATCGAGATACGGCCCCCACGGCAGGTACAGCCCGCCGTCAGAAGATTGCAGCGCTCCTATGCAGTCGTCCGGCACCGGCTCGTTGGGGCGATCGTTCGCCGGGGCGCGGCTGTTGACGCGATCAGCATACGGCCCGACGTGCTTCAGGTTGCGGGGGATCATCGAACGCCTCCAGGTACATTTCGAACATCACATTTTTTTGCGGTTACCGCAGTTACAGCGGTTACGCATCCGGTAATCCCTTTCTGGATAAGGGGTTGTGCGTAACCGCGATTCCGTAACCGCTCCGATGCGTAACCGCGCATCCGGTTACGTGACACGTCATTTTTCGGCCAGTCGCGGTTACGGTGCGGCGCGGTTACGTTTCTGCAGTTACGACGAGAGCCTTTATTGATAAGGCTCTCGTGACCGCGTAACCGGCGTAACTGCTGTAACCGTGTTTTTTGATGTGTTGCCAGAAGTGCGTCGCTCATCTCGATGCCTCCCAGATCTTTGCGGTGAAGACATAGACCTTCGTCGGTCCTTTACCCGGCAGTCGTTCGGCGCGCTGCGCCCAACCATTGGCGGCGGGGCGAACCCAACCGGCCTCAATCAGGGCGCGCGCAACAGCCTTTGGATCGAGGCCCGTGCAGATCTCCCGCTTGAATACCTCCGGAAGCACGAGATATTCGACGCCGGTTTCCCCGGTGCGACGGAAACCGGCCCGGTTGATCGTCGGGCGATCGGACGTGTCGTTGAGGTCGGAGAATCGCGATTCCTCATGCGCCTCAAAGAACGCCTTCACGTGCGACAGGATCGTGTCCTTCTCCTGATTGCCAGCGCCGCCGCGGCCATCCAGCCAAACGGAGAAGCACGTTGCGGCAGCGCCGAGCGCATCACCTTCGTTCCATTCGGTAATGCCCGCAGCGGTCGCGCACTCGCCGGCCAGGCCGATCAACGCGAACCGCTGGCAAACGCGATGCGCCTGCCCGCTGGAATCGGCTGGCAGGTTTCCGTCGACGAACCGTCGGATTTCCTCCGTCAGCCATCCACCGATTTCGTCTCGATCCTTGCAAAGCGCTTCGAGGAAGGCAACGGCCGCGGTGCCATAGCACCGAATGGCGGCATCGTTGATCGCAGTGGACAGTTCTGCACCGCCCGTCATGCCGTGCAGCTCCTCAAACAGGCCGAACCCAGCGCCGGCATCCGCCGGGATCTCGACAAGCCGAACCTCCTGACCTGCCTTCGTCTTCTTTCCGACCGATTGAAGGTGCTGGCTCAAGCCGATTTCGCCAGCAGACAGGAACAGCAGCTTCCACGTCTGCCGTGCGCGCGCGGTGCCAGAGCGTCCCGCGCGGGCCTTGCCACTGCCGTTGGCGAGCATGTAGGCAATTTCCCCGGCTTCCCGGGCGTCGACTTGCGCCAGCTCGTCGAGCACGAGCAACGTATCGTTGTGGAGCGATGCTAGCCCCTCCAGACCGTTCGCTGTTGCACGCCAGCGCTGCATGTATTCCTTGCCACCGAAGACGGAGCAGGCCGCACGAAGCGCAGTCGTCTTGCCAGAAGAAGATTCACCGACGAGATTCAGGCCGCCCGATTCCTGCCCGGAGTACTCGAGCATCATCGAAGCGAATGCAGCCGATACGGCGAGCAGAAGGCGCGAATTGCCGACGCAAAACCGCGCAACGCCCGATTTCCATTCGTCGAGCGTGCCGGACTGCGAGTACGTGCGCATGATGCTCTCGGCCTGGAATATCACGCGCTCGCGAGCCTCGCCGATCGTCCGGTCGGGGAAAACGAAAGCGCCGCCATGCCAGCCGGTGCGCGTGACGCAGCGGCCGCGTGCTTTGGGCTTCGCGCACGTGACATATTCGGTTAGCTTGTTACGTGCCTTGTTGCCCGGTGCAATGTCGAGGCCGAGACGCGCCAGCTCGCCTCGCATGTCGGCGCCGTCGGATCGGAGCATCTCCATCGGCATTGCCCACACGTGCGGATGACCGTCGGCGTCGTTCCATTCGAGCAGGCGCCCCCAGTTCTCCGATGCCCGATCGCGGACGAGGGCGCGCACGTGCAGCGGCGAACAGATCCAGTGCGGCGTGCCGTCATCCTCTTCATAGAACACGCCGCGTTCGGTCACGCTGAATCCGGCCGGAACGCATCCGTCGTTCGTCGACTGCGGCCGCTCGATGGGTGTCGCTTGATCGATTGCCCGCATGACGGCCGCGGCTCCGCCGTCCTGATGTAGGTCATTGAAGTCAGTCTGGTCGTCCCGGCGTTTCGGCCCGAAGTCCGGAAGAGCAAGCGCAGCGCCAGTCGCGACAGCTGCCTCACGCGCTTTATGTTCGCCGTTGCCAATGTCGCCACACACGACAATACGAGCGTTCGGATGCTTGGCTTTCAGGGCTTCCGCTACCTTCCGCAGATTGCCGCACGACAAGGCAGCGACGGCGGGTGCGCCAGTGCATTCGTGAACCGACAGCGCGGTCGCCACGCCTTCGCAGACATGGATCAGCGTCGCGTCATCGGGAATCGGCCTGGTCAGCCAATACCCGCCAGCCTTCACGCCGTCTTTAAGGGCGGATTTGCGCCCGTCGCCGTCGATCATCTCGACCGTGGACAACTTGCCGCCGACCTTGACCGGTGCGACCAACACCCGGCCCGTCAGAAGATCGTCGCCTTGCTTCTGCTGATACCCGATCAGCGCGGCCAGCCTGCCTGCTTCAATCTCGCGCAGGGCGTCTACCGGCTGGATGCCCTTGCGCATCAGGTAAGGATGATCGGCCTCGGTAGGCTTCGCCGCCCGCCACACGGTTTCGGCAAGGCCCGCCGCACTGATGGCGCACATTTCTCCCGCGCGGGCCTCCTGCTCGGCTCGCTTCTCGCGCTCGACACGACGTCGATCAAGCTCGGCAGGATCGACAGGTGTGGCCTTGTTCGCTTTCAGGTCGAACCCATGTTCGCGTGCGACGTAGAACAGCGTGCCGATCTTGATGCCAGCATCAGCAGACAGCGAGCGCCACGTACTTCGCGCCGCCGCCGCGTCGTAGTTATCCGCGCTCTTGCTCCAATCGTCGAACAAGTCGAACCCGGCATCACCCATTTCATTCTTGAGCGCCGCACCGATACGCGCCCACTCGTCACGCCGCAAGTCAGCCGGAATACAGGCCAGCGCGTCACGGATGCGGCCAATCTCGTCAATCACTGGTGCATTCATCCGCCGCCTCCTTGTAGGACTCCTCAATTGTGATCATCAGCCCGTGCCCATTGGAGATAATTCGATCAGTCAATCGCGGCCCTCCATCACGCCGTGCTTTTCGGCCCATTGGGCTACGCTCGAGATATCCGAAGCGAGCGCCTGCATGGCGAATATGGCAAGGCCAGTCAGCGCACCGGTTTGATAACCAGACAGCGGCGCATCTTTTTGATCGTCGGTTCCGAGTACATCGTTGGCCTCAATCATTTTGAGAACCGTCTCGACGCCAGCCGCGGCCCTGAAGGCGTCATCCAAATGTCGGATCAGCGGCTCGGCATTCAGCTTGCCAGTCTTAGCGGCGTGGGTGACGCGGTCGGAAAACTGCGAGAAGTTCGGATTCAGAAGGTCACGCATGGTGGACCTCCTTCTTGCGCGCTGCTTCCAGTTGATCCAATTCAGCAATGACTCGAGCCTCGGCGGTTTGCGCGATCTCGCCAGCGATTTGAGCCAAAAGGAATACCTCATCGCCGGCCAGTTCTTCGCCGATAATCTCGAGTTGATTGGCTAACGCACGCAGGTGCTCGAAATCGACCATGGCGCGAGCGAGCACTTCTCGGGTCTGTTCGCAGTATTTACGCATGGCGCACCTCCACGCAGGCAAGCTTGCGCTGCAGGATCTTGCGCACCAGCGCTGCAACCTGGCCGGCATCTTCGGCGCCAATCTCAATGTTCCCGTAGCTCGTCTGGATCGTGAATCCGCGCTCCATATCGGGTACCTGCTTTGCTAAAGCGTAGCCAATGGCTTCGGCTTCGGTTACTCGGCGATCAGTCATGGCGTACCTCCGCACGAGCGAATTCAGCCAGGCGGCGCAGGGCGTCGCCGCACACGTCGAGCGCGTCATAGACGGTCGGCGCCGTCGCGGCATCGCGCAGGGCGTGATTGACGATTTGGGTGAGAGTGTTCGGGAACTGCGTTTGCTCAGGACGAGCGGGGGCTTGGCGCATGGTGCGGCCTCCACAGACGGGTTTAAGAACCCGCTCCCCATCGCCAAATGGGGTGGGCGGGCACTGAACGGGGTTGGCGAACCGGCGTCTGTGGATACCGGCAGACCCGAAGGTCTCCCCGCCCAGGCCCACCCATTGATCGTAGGTGCGCGCGAAGGCAGACGCAAATGTAAAAGCCGCGTGTCGAGTGACGGCGCGGCTTATTTGCGCCACAGAACATGTCAGGTCGCCAAACCCGATCGCTGTTGTTTCAGCGATGAAACCAGAATAGCGCTCCGGGTTTACCAGCGTCAACAGATTTTTTTTGAGACGCATCAGGCGGCCTCCGTCTGCGCGGCATTGAGCATCATCAGCAGCACGGCCGCGAGCTGGTCGCGGCGCACCAGCATCGCCGGCTTGCGCTCCGGCCCCGGGCTTGCGGACGTGCGGAGCCAGACGAACGCCGGATCGTCGGCGGGTTCGAGGTGGGCGAACAAGGCACTCATGCAGCCTCCGGCGCACGGTAGTTCGCCGGATCGGCCAGGAAGGCATCGATGTCGCCGGCACGCCAGCCGACGGAGCGGGGGCCGAGTTGGACGGGGGCAGGGAAGGTGCCAGCACGGGTGCGGGCGTAGATCGTGGATTTGCTGAGGCCGGTCTCGGCCTCGACTTGCTTGCGTCGCAGGATTGCGAGCGCGGTACGAACTTGTGATGCCATGTTTCCTCACTGTCGGTAAGTGAGCGTTCCCGGCCCATCCGGGAACACATGGCGCAAGCTTAAAAACGGGTTTCGAATCGATAAACCACTGCGCGCGGCAGAGTGCGCACTCTGCCGCGCATAGTGCGTATTTCGCGGTGCAGGGTGCGGATTATTCCTCCCCTCGCTCCCATTGACGGCACCAGCGCTCAATCACACTTTGGCTTTGCAGGGGCTCGTATTTATCCATCATGATGCGCGCGAACGATGCCTTATTTTTGTACATGGCCGGGTCACTCTGCCATTGCACCCAGTGCCACCGAACGCTCCTCTTAGCCGTTGCTTTTCCATTCACGTCCTGGCTATGCCCAATGAGTGCAGCACGCCGGGAATTTCTCGTACGCTTGTCTGCCTCTAATTGCTGCGCTTCTCTATCGCCAACCCGTACATAGATTGTCGCTTGAAACTTCAATAACGCAATCAATTCAAGAGCATTGATCGGGTGCCGATCAAGTTCGACTTGCAAGTCATCTAGAAATTTCTGGTCTATGAGCGGGGGGCGCAAGATTTTATTCTCGGCAGCATCGCCGCCCGCGCGAGAGTTGCGACTTTCCTCTAGTCTGTCTCGGCCTTGCGCCGCAACAGCCCATATGTCTATCGCGTTGAGAACGGCGGTCGTTATTTTATCTATGTCGATATCAGGATCGGCGTCACGGCGAACAGCTCTCACGATCCTGTCTTTATCTATCGGAGCGGCGCCATCCCTGACTATTATTCTGAGGTTGCCATCCGTTGCCGCCCGAGGTGCCGGGACAATTGTTTGGTCACTCTGGCTTACCATTCGCGCCCTCACGCAAAGCCCCTCACGAATGGAGGTCGCGCCGGCCGGGTGAGGGACCCCGGTTTGCGACCCGTCGATCGGGCGCGACCGGAATTTATTCTACTGAGGTTTTGTACAGGCCGGGGAGGTCCAGCGCTTGTTTGTAAGTGGGGTAGGAGGGTTTGTGTGGTGGTATTTTTGGTGGTATCTCGACTGCGTAGTGGAGGCAGCTCCGCTCCAGACGGCGAAGAGCGGGGATTTCTCGGTTCCGGTCCCCACCATGGATTCATCCCGCTGAATCTCGTGCGACCGCAGAACCCCGTTCGGAACCCTGTCCCGGCGGGGTTTTTTGTCGCATCCTGCTCGCTATGGCGAGGGCTTCAGCGCTGTCCCTCGGCGTCGACACGGTGTCCGTCGATGCGCCGGAGCCACCGGGACTGCCGATCGACTCGCCGTTGCACCGGCAGGGTGACTCGACCGCCGCCCGCATCTAGTGGCTTTCCCTAGCGGCGTTGAGCGCGCTCCGCTTTTCCCCTATAAACCGGTGAACAACGGGGAAGCACCAGAATCTGTACGGGGAGCGCATGAAAAGGACAATAGCCAGTCTCGAGGGACTGCGCGGGTGCGCGGCGTTGTTCGTCGTCATCTATCACATGCAGTTCGACAGTGCCGGCCGTGGCGTGAGCCGGAACGGGTACCTCGCAGTCGACCTGTTTTTCGTCTTGAGTGGTTTCGTGATCTGCAGCGCATATGGCGCGAGGATGGGCGACACGCGGCAATGGCTCAGCTTCATGGTTCGCCGGTTCGGCCGGATCTGGCCGACGCACATGGTCGCGAGCGTGCTCTTCTATGTCATGCTCAACTGGATGGTCATGCTGGCGGTTTTGGCGGGTAGCCCGAGTGCGCCACCTTTTGTGCCAACCCTCCGCGAAGTCGTCGCGATCGTGACGATGACGCAAGGGTTCCATCTCTTCCAATACGACATAGGCACCGGCGTCAGCTGGAGTACGGCCGACGAGTTCTATGTCTATCTGCTGTTCGGCGCGCTCTGCCTGATGATGCCAGGGCGATGCCGCGTCGTCGTGTTCGCGGCATTGGCGATGACCGGCTATGCGATTGCTGCGTGGGCGTCGATCGTTCCCAAGTCGTGTCTGGCCAAGGGGGATTGCTTCGGAATGACGTTCGACTGGGGATGGGCTCGATGTATGGCCGGCTTCTTTATCGGTGCCGTCATCGCACAGCACCGCGACCACCGTGTGGTGATGCATGCGACCGGATCTGCGCCGCAAATTGCGGTCGTCGCCATCGCGATCGCACTGATCCTGTTTGCGGATCGCGTCCCCGGCTCGGCGCTCGCGGCACCCGCCGTATTTGCGATGCTCATCGCATCGCTGAGTCGCGACGAAGGTCCGATTGCCCGATTGCTGCACTGTCGTGCCCCGCAGTATCTCGGCGGCATATCGTATTCGTTGTATCTGGGGCATGCGGTGTTCCGGCCGGCGCTGCTTCTCTCGGAAAAGGTCGCTACCGGTCCAGTCGCGCTTGCAATTGAATACGTCGTTTTTCTGGCGGCATCGTTCGTACTTGCAAACCGCCTGAATCGATCGGTCGAAACGCCGTTTCGGAAGCGGTTCAACACTTGGGCCGACGTGATGTTTCGACCATCCGCACTCGGCCGTCCAGCCGTCGACTGAGAATCCTCGCGCGCGGCGGCCGGACCGTGCCATCGATACAGCCTCTGTTGCCTGCTATCCGTCGGCATACGGCCGTTGCCACGCAGCGACCGCGACGTGCTGGTCGAGCGAACTGGCGGATCCGGTCGGCACGCGCACGATCGTCGCACCGCTGACCGTGCCTTCCTGATTGCGCAGCGCCTCGCCCAGTTCCCTGGCGAGCGGATGGTCGCCCGCGGAGGAGAACAGCGGGCCATATTGCCGGCTGACGGCTCGTTGCATCGCGTCGAGCATCGAATGACCGTCAAGCATGCTGCTTGCGACACTCAGCAGCGTTTCGTCCTCGTGCGGCCACAGCGCTCTTCCCAGCGTGGGTGTCAGCGTGTTCCGCAGTGTCGCCGCGATCCGGCTCGTGCAATCGACACGATGCAGGTCGTCGATCAGCAAATCGCCGATGCCACGCTCGAGCGTGATCGCAATCCCTTCACGACAGGTCAGATCCCGGTTGTTTGCGATCATGCGCCGCATGCATCGGAACTCGTCGCCGGACTCGCCAGGTTCGATCGTGATCTCTTCGCGCCTGAAATCGCTGGCCGAGCCGGGACGGCCCAGGAGAACGGGCCGAGTCAATCCGGTCATCTTTGGTAATGCGAATAGATCGACCCGGATCGTCGGATCCGTCTCGTCGCGCCAACCACTGATCGACTGTAGCCTGAGTGCATATGATTCGCCGTCGTAGTAGCAACCGGAGGAATCGCGGTGCACGCGAACTTTTCCAGGATGAGCCATGATGGGCAATTCCGTTGACTGGCAACCTGCGCCGCCGCTCGGGCAGGTTGCATGGAGACGCGAGTGTGAGGCCGCCGTGCGGGTGACCTGCCGCGTCGATGAGCCGCGGCAGGTCGCGCGTCGTGTCCGTGCCGTGGTCGATTCACGTCGCGGCCGCAAACGCCGCGACACCACTGCGCGCGTTTGCGTCGGCGGCGAGACGTCTTTCCAGCTCGGTCGCATGGTTGCGATCCCAGGCGAGCACCTTGGGGGTCATCAGCTTGTGCCAAAGCGGCGGGATCATCGCGACGACGATCGTCGTCAGGTAGCCGCCGATCATCATCGGGGCATCGGAAAACGGCTTGAGGTCCTGATAAGGCACTTCGCCCTGGGCGTGATGGTGCGAATGGCGCGTCAGGTTGAACATGGACCACGAACTGATGCGCCGGTTCGTATTCCATGAGTGGCGCGGCTGGACGGGCGTACCGGGATCCCGGACGATACCGTAGTGCTCCATGTAGTTGACGATTTCCAGCAGTGCCTTGCCCCACAGCGCGCAGAGCAGGAAGTATGCGCCCGTTCTGTACCCGCCGATGCTCCATGCGCCTGCGAGCAGGAGCACGCTCATCAGGTGGCCGCGAATCACCGCGTTGAACGGCGTAAGCCGCCCGTGTCCGGCGCGCTTCAAGCGCTTCGCCTCGATCTTCCATGCGCTGACGTTACCTTTGAGCGTCGAGACGAGGATGTGAAAGTAGACGTTGCGGCCGCGCGGGGCCGTGGCCGGATCTTCCGTTGTCGACACGTAGCGATGGTGTCCATAGACGTGCTCGATCGAGAAAATCGTATCGAAGCTGAATGCCAGCAGCCAACGGCCGATGAACATCGACATCCGGTCCCAGGTGCGATGCGTGAGTTCGTGCGCGGGAATGGTGCCGATCATGCCGATCATCAAGCCGGTCAGCACCACGCCGGATACGCGATGCCCCCAGTTCCCCGCGGTGCGTGCGGCCAATGCGTCGTATCCGGTCAACCTTTCGATCAGTGCTCCGAAGCCGAACGGGTCGGACGTGGCAATCGACCAGACCGACGCAAAGACGATCAGCGACAGCAGCGGCAGCGCCATCCACAGTTGAAACGTCAGGACACCGGGATGACGCAGGACGGGGGTCGACGTATCGTCGCCGCAGATCGCGTCGCCGACGATATAGAACGCGAGGATCGCGACGAGATCGATCGTGATCCACGCACCGCCCGCGACGAACGCGATGATCGAAGAGATGCCGATCACGTGGAACAGGAAGTACTTCAGATAGTGATGCATGTGGACGTGTCCTCCTCCAGGTTGGTATTGAAATTCAGGCGACTGCCGGTATGTCGTGTTGCGTGGTGAAGCGATCCGCGTGAATGTGTGCCCGGGAAAGGCCGCGCGCCGTCAGGACTTCGGTGGCCGCGTCGATCATCCGGGGCGGCCCGCACAGGTAGGCATGTGCGTCGGCCGGCAGGTCGTCGGCGATGCCGTCGGTGACGAGCCCGCGCGCACCGCGCCATGACGAATCGATCGGTTCTTCGGAAAGGATGGGCAGGAAATCGAAGCGGTCGTGCCAGCGATCGGCGAGCTCGGCAATCGTGTCGAGCGCGTACAGATCGCGCTGCGCGCGCGCGCCGAACAGCAGCGTGACCGGACGCGCCACGCGTGCCTCCGCGCCGTCTTCCAGCAGCGCGAGAACCGGCGCGAGCCCGCTGCCTCCGGCAATCAGGATCAACGGGGTCGTGGCGGCGCGCATCCAGAAGTCCCCGAGCGGGCCTTCGAGGGTCACCGTCCGGCCGACGAGGTCATGTTCGTGGACATGGCCGGAAAATGCGCCGCCGGGCACCTTGCGCACGAAAAAGACGGCCTGTGCATCCGGCCGTACGCGCGTCGCGAACGAGTAGCTGCGCACCTCGCCGGGCAATGACGCGATCGACAGCAGCGCATACTGCCCGGCCTTGTACGGAAGCGCTTCGTCCAGCTGGACGCGCAGGCGCAGGATGTCGTGCGTCAGCCGGTCCTGGCCGATCACGCGCCCGGCGATCGTCCGTCGCGCGCCGTAACGGCTCATGTCGACGGCGATACTCACGTCCGATCGAGGGATGCTCTGGCAGGCCAGGATGAACCCCTGATCGAGGTCCTCGTCCGGCAGGACGTACTCGGTACGCGTGAGCTCCTTCACGCGCCCGTGGATCAGCTTGCACTTGCACGTCGCACATCCGCCGACCCGACAGCTATGCGGAAAGTCGATACCCTGGCGCAATGCCGCCTGCAAGAGCGTTTCCCGCGGTTGAACCGTGATGGCGCGATCGTTGATGACGGCCGTAACAGTCTTGGATTTTGTTAGGAACCTGAACATATTGCCTTCCGGTCGGTACGGTTGAGGTACGTTCATCGTAGGGAACCGGTGGCCGTTACGGGAGTGCTCGAATTGACATCGATGGCGCATTTGACGTCAATTGAGGTCCGTCACCCAGCGAGGATGTCCGATATGTCCGAGACGGACTTTTTTCTTCAACTGCACTACGCGCTCCAGATCTCGGATCAGGTCGTCCGGATGGGGGCGCGTCTGCCCGACTGGTTCGTGCAATTGCAGCGCCCCGGCGCGAACGGCGAGCTGACCCTCCAGGATTTTTCCTTCGACGCCTTCAAGCGGCTGGTGAGCGATGCGATCGATGCGACCGGCGAGCCGGCGCTCGGGCTGCTCGTAGGGGAGCGCTTGCGTATCGGCAGTCACGGGCTACTGGGTTACGCGATGACCAACAGCGTGACGCCGCGACAGGCGCTCGAACTCATCGAGCGTTTCGTGCAGGTGCGCACCTCGCTCGTTTCCGCGAAGCTCGAGATCGTGGGCGAGCATGCACGGCTCGCGTTCGTCGAGCGTCATCCGCTCGGCGACATCCGGCAGCCGGTGATGGAAGCGATCGTGTTGACGATCAAGAATCTGCTCGACTACATCGCGAGGGGCGCGAGTCCGGCATCGTTCGTGGCGCTGCCGTTCGACGTGCCCGACTATGCGAATCTGGCCAGGGACTTGTTCGGCTGCGACGTCCGCTATGGTCTGAACTGGACGGGCCTGGCGTTCCAGGTCGGCGATCTGGATCGGCCGCTCGTCAGCAGCAACGCGCGCGCGTTGACGGAGGCGGTGCGTCTCTGCCAGATCGAGCTCGCCAACCTGAATCGGCAGCATGCGCTTCCCTCCAGGGTCCGACGGCTGATGTTCGAGAAGGTGGGCGCGTTTCCGTCGCAACAAGCGGTCGCCCAACTGCTGAACATGACGCCGCGCACATTGCATCGGCGCTTGGCCGACGAGGGCACGTCGTATCGAGACATACTGGAAAGCGTGCGCCATACGCTGGCGGTCGAGAGCGTGAGGTCGGGCAAGCTCAGCCTGCAGGAAATCGCGTTTCTGCTTGGCTACGACAGTCTCGGCAATTTCCGGCGTGCATTCATCCGCTGGGAGGGCAAGTCGCCGTCGGAATTTCGTCGGGCCGCCACCAGTTAGGGACAGGGTTCGAGTGCCCCCCGATCAGGTGGGTGCGCACACGATGACGACGGTCTGAACCGGCGAGTGCGATGGTGCGCCGGATCGCCGGCGCGCTGCAACGCCGTGGCGTGTCCCCCCGAAAGTGGGGTGTCTGGCGCTTGCACGTGCTGTATCGTGAATGTCATCGTGGCCGACGCAAACGCGAGTCGAAAACGGCCCGCACGGTTGCCCGTGATCGGCGTCGCGTCATGTCGGCTGTTCACGGAGGCCTTCATGAACCCGTCGTATTCGCGCCCTCGGGACGAGCCGTCGCCGTCCGCCTACACGTATCCGCTGCTGGTCAAGCAATTGCTGCATATGCCGCTGGCGACACGGCGGAACTGCTGGCGCACGTCAAGCAGGTCGCCGATCGCGGATTGATCTCTCGATACGCGGTGCCGGAACGGCTGCTCATCGTCGATGCGATCGAAAAGACCAGCGTCGGGAAAATCAACAAACGCGCATTGCGCGAGCGCTATCAGGCAGCCTGACCGGCGTTGAAGGCGGCCGCGCGGCGGGCGGCCGTCATCGACGTTGCGTTATCCGAGCGTCGTCTTGCCGAGGTCTTCGAAGAGTTTGACGTTGTCCCAATAGGCAGTGAGCCGCGTGATGCGTACGTCGGCATCGAACTCGAACACAAATGCGTGCCGGAGCGAAAACGACTTGCCGCGATGCCGGATGCCGAGGCAATCCTGTGCCTGCGTCCCGCGAATCGTGACCTCGACAGTCGCATGACGTCCGGCACCGTCCGCATGGATCGCGTCGATCTCATTGGACAAATCCGGAAAAGCGTCGGTAAGCGCGGTCCAGATCGCCGCGCCTTGGACGGCGGCGGCGCCGGTTGCGGCGATCGGCACGTAGTCGATGGTGGCGTCCGGCGCAAAGAGGGCGAGCATGCCTTCGATGTCGTGCTGTCGATAGCGATCGAAAAATGCTTGCGCGATGTCTCGGCAATTCATGACGGCTCCTGGGCGGTAAGGGCGGTTCAACGGGTGTCGGCGACCGGCTGCCCGCTGGTCGCGTCCGCGGCCGGACACGGTGGCGGGTGGCATCGAGCGGCGGCACTGCCGAGTCAGCATGGAACGAGTTTCCCGATCGAGGTAGCCCCCCGAACGGGGGGAGGTGGATCGGGCACGACAGGAATTCGTCGGATTCGATCGGGATGGGTTGCAATTCTGGTGCTTGGCCAGTCGGGACATCACCTACTGTTGATGCTCGAGGTCGCGTGGCTATGCTGTATGAGTCGCGCGTCGAACCTTGACACCATGTCGGGCAGGTGGCCCGCGGGCCTTTTACCCGCGCGGGCAGACAGTACCGGGAGAAGCGGAGAGCGATGACGTCCACGGACAGCGGAGCGTCGGCTATGCCTGCGGACGCCGACGGGATCGAAGTACTGGTGCGTGCCAAGCTGATGCCGGCGTCGGCACGCGAGATCGTGCCGCGCCTGGCCAGGATCGGCCGGCTCGCCCGTGCGCTGGACCGCCGGGTCACGCTCGTGTGCGCACCGGCCGGCTACGGCAAGACGACGCTGCTTTCGGAGTGGCGCAAGGAACTCGTGGCGACGGATGCCAAGGTCGCGTGGGTGAGCCTCGACCCGGACGACGACAACGCGTCGATCTTTTCGTCATATGTTGTCGCGGCCGTCGTCGAGGCGACGGGCGGCATTGGCAGCCATGCCCGGCAATTGCTGCGCGACCGTGCGCTGATTCCGCTGAAGATCGTCTTCGACGAGTTGCTCAACGAACTCGAAACCTCGGGCGTCGAATTATTCCTGATGCTCGACGATTTCGATCGTCTCGCTTCGCCGGTCATTCACGACGCGATGTTCGAGCTGCTGCGCTACGCGCCGTCGAACCTGCACGTCGTCCTGGCATGCCGATCCACACCGGCACTGCCGTTCAGCTATTTCGAGTCGCGTGACGAACTGGTGCGGCTGGACGCGGATGATCTCTGTTTCGACGAGACGGAAACGCGATCGTTCTTCGACCGGGTCGCGGGCAAGCAACTCAATGCCGAGAGCATCGAGCGCCTGCGTGCCGCGACCGAGGGCTGGGTGTCGGGTTTGCAACTGGCCGCGCTTGCGCTGCGCGACGACAGCAACGCGGCGCATGTGGCCGAGCAGGTGAGCCGTGCGCGGGCCGGGATCGCCACCTATCTCAACGAAAATGTGATGTCGCGCGTGCCGGAAGCCGTTCACCACTTCCTGCTGTGCACGGCGGTGCTGGAGCAACTGACCCCCTCGTTGTGCAACGCACTGACGAGTCGCGACGATGCGGCCGACTGCCTCGAATGGTTGAGCACCCACAATCTGTTCATCAAGTCGGTCGACGGCGGGCGTCAGAACTATCGCTACCACGCGCTGTTTTCGCAGTATCTTCGCGAGGAACTGGCGTTGCACAAGCCTGGTGCGATCGCCGCGCTGCATCGCCGCGCGAGCGAATGGCATGCGCGCAAGCGCCAGTGGCCGGATGCCGTCCGGCATGCGCTCGCCGCGGGCGATTTCGACACGGCTGCCGGCTGGGTCGAGACCTGCGCGATGCGGCTCATTGCGGCCAGTGACGTGCGGACCGTGCTCGACTGGGTTTCCCGCCTTCCGGAGACGGCGCTGGCGGGACGCTTGCGGTTGCGGATCGCGCATACCTGGGCGCTCGCATTGTCGATGAGCATCCTCGACGCACGTCGCTCGCTGGCATCGATCGAAGCCGACGTGAAAGCGCGCCGTCTCGATCTGGACGGCGTCATGGCAACCGAATTGCTCGCGGTGCGCTCGCTGATAGCGGGCCTGTCGGACCAGAGCGCCGAATCGCTGGACCTGGGCGCGCGCGTGCTGGCCGCGGGCCCGACGCCGGGCTCGTGGATCGAGCAGATCGGGCAAACCACGATGATCTTCGGTCTCGGTTACGCGGGGCGCCTCGACGACGTACTGACGCTCAGGGCCCGCGCCGAAAGTTCGATGTCCGGAGATGAGCCGCTGTATGCGAACGTCTACCGGCAAAACATGTCCGGTCTTGCGGAATTCGTGTCCGGCCGCCTGCACGACGCATCGAAGACGTTCGAGGTTGCGCTGCGGTTCGCCGAGCAATCCGCCGGGCGGCTGTCGGCGGCAACCGCGTTGTCGGCCGGCTATCTGTCGGCCATCTATTACGAATGGAACGACTGGGCGAAGGTCCGCGACGCGCAGCGCGACCGCTTCGAGGTCGCGATGCAGGCATGCTCGCTCGGGCCTTTGCTGCGTTTCATTCAGGCTGCTGCACTGATCGAGTTTCAGTCAGGCCGCGAAGCGCGCGCGCACGAGATCCTCGATGCCGCCGAACAGATCGCCTGCAGCCGGCAATGGCTGCGACTGCGGGTGGCGTGCATGGCGACCAGCATCCGGCTGTGTGTGAGCGTCGGCAAGCTGTCGCAGGCGCACCGTCTCGGCAAGGCACTCGCGGCGCTGGTGCCGGCAGCGTCGCCGGCGGTCGCATCGAGTTACGTCGAGACGTGGCAGATGGCGCAATCCGCGCGAGCGCGACTGTTGCTGGCGGACGGGCATGCGGTCGAGGCCGGGCAGGTGATCGCCATCGTGCATGAAGCGCTGGTCGCGCTCGGCTTCGGCTGGTTCGCGGCGCAGGCCGCCACGTTGCGGGCGGTAGCGCTTGAGCAGGCTGGCCAGGAGGACGCCGCGCTCGCGGTGCTCGGGCAAGCGCTCGAGTACGGTCAGGTCAACGGCCTGGTGCGCACCTTCGTCGATGAAGGCCCGACCGTGGAACGCATGATCGCGCGCGCGTTGAAACGCGTCGGCCGCCTGCCGGCCGTCAACGCGTGGTACTTGCGGGAGCTGGCAGGCGCGTTCGACGTCAAGCGGACCTCGACTGCGACGCCGGGCACGCGGCCCGGCACGCCGGGCAACCTGAGCGCGCGGGAGGCCGAGATCCTCGACTATGTCGCGCAAGGATTGTCGAACAAGGAAATCGCGCGTGCGCTGCGCGTTGCGCCGGAAACGATCAAGTGGCATCTGAAGAATATCTTCGAGAAGCTCAACGTCACGTCGCGCATCCAGGCCGTACGCACCGGGTTGGCGCGCGAGCCGTCGCGCTCGGGGCATGACGACGAATGAGCCGGCGCCTCGGCGCGGATCTTGCAAGCGACTGCCGGAACGAGGATCTCGCCGACATCGCTGGCGGTGACCCAGTCGCGCGCAATTGGCACGTGCCGCACATGAATGAATGGATGGACTCCGGCCGCCAGCTCGGCGAGATCGTGCTTCGCCCACAGTGGCGGCGAGCAACGCGTCGTTGCTCAGGCCGGATTGGCCAACTTGCGGAGCATCTCATGCGAGCGCATGTTTGAGTAGCCCCCCGTGAGGGGGGTGATCGTTTGATGAGGAATATCCGAGAATTCGGATGATTGGGTCGAGCGCGGCGGCGGGTGGAATGGTGCATTCCCCGCTGCGCTGGCGTTGCCCCTTCAGGCCGAAAACTCCAGATGGTGATGTCGGACGTCACTTCTACGGCGTGCAGAAGCAGGCTTCCGGATTGCCCGCGCCGTGCATTCACAGTGATAAACGACGGATCAAAATGGATATGCTCGAAAACATGCGGACATTCGTGCGTGTCGTGCAGGCCGGCAGTTTTACGGCCGTGGCAAAACAGACCGACGTGGCGATTGCACAGGTGTCGCGAGCCGTATCCAGTCTCGAAGAGTATGCACAGACTCGCCTGTTGAATCGAACGACCCGGAGAATTGCGCTGACCGACAACGGACGGCGTTATTTTGAACGCCTGGTGTCGATCCTCGGCGATGTCGACCAGGCGAATGCCGAGGCCAGAAACGCGCTGGTTCGGCCGTACGGGCGGTTGCGCGTCCATACCATGCCCGGACTGGGGCAAAGCCACGTGACCGGGGCGGTCGTGGCATATCAGGCGGCCTTTCCCGAAGTCGCCGTCGAAATCACCTATTCGCAGCGGATGCCGAATCTGGTGGAAGACGGCTATGACATTTCAGTGGTGACGGCATCGAGTTTGCCGGATTCGGGATATATCGCGCACACCTACGGAAGATGCTATAGCGTGCTGGTCGCATCGAAAGCGTATCTCGATCAGCATGGCATTCCGCTGAATCCGGCCGAACTCGCCAGCCATACGTGTCTGCGCCTCGATACGCCAGCCGATGCGAGCGATGAATGGTTGCTGCATGGCGCGTGCGGCGACGTGGTATCGCACGCGGTTCTCGCGGCGCCGTTTCAGGCCAACGCACCGGAGGCGCTCGCGATTGCGTTGCGGGCCGGAATGGGTATCGGGTCGCTGGCCATCTATTCGGTCATCGATGATCTGCGCAGCGGGAAACTCGTCAGGGTGTTGCCGGACTATCGCCTGACGATGCTCGATGTCTATGCGATGTACATCTCCAGGCAATTCATGGACGCGAAGATCCGAACCTTTCTCGACCATCTGCGCATGACGCTTTCGCCCGCACTGGAAGCCGACGAAAATGCACTGAATTCGATTGCCGCATAAGATCGTCGCACGCTGCAACCGGGCATGCGAACGCACTGCAGGTGCAATACCGGGTGCCCGATTCCGGCGTCCGCCAATCCGTCGTTGATCGTGGGTTCTTGCTGAGGAGAGGATGATGAAATCACGTCTTATGATCATTGTTGCCGGCATCGTCGCATTGTCGTCCGTCACGTGCTACGCGCAATCCGCAACCCCCGACACGCCAGCGGCCAAGCCGGCGGCGGCGTCGCCTCGCGCGGCCAAGAAGGCCGAGCGCCAGGAAAACCGCGCGTTTGCGAAGAAGGTCCGTCAGGCGATCGTGAAGGCGCCCGGTATCGGCAATGCCCAGGTCACCGTGTTTGCCAAGGCGAAGACCGGTGAAGTCACGCTGGCCGGATTGATTACCGACCAGTCGCAGGATAAGGCGGCAGTGGACGCGGCTCGCCAGGTGCCCGGCGTCACGTCGGTGACGAGCAAGCTCGAATTGCGCCTGGAAGGCGGGCAGTGATGTGCGGCGTTGAACGCTGCTGAGCGATGCCGGCCCTCCGGATGCAGGCGTCCGGAGGGATTCGCGGCGTGAATGATCTGGCATTCATCAAATAAATTTCAAACATGCCGGCCCGGTCGATATGCTGGGCCGTCGGCATCACGCTGGCGGACCTTCGACGGTGGAACCCTGTCTCGGCCGCGGCGGCAGCCAGCGCGTGCTCGCGGTGAATTCCGCCGGCCCGGGCGAGGTTCGCCCGCAGGCGCTTGCGCGGAACGAGATTCAGGACGCCGCGCGGTTCGACCGCACCGAGCCGTCCCTGACGCGGCCGCCGCGATCCTGATCGTCGTCTCCGCTGCTGGCGGCGAATGCGGGCTGCAGCGAACGTGATGCGACCGATCGACGGCAACATCGTCGGGTGTCGATGCATGGCGGCCGGCGCACCGGCTGCCGTTGCGTATTCGCGTCGCGAACCTGATATTGAGTCGTTTGGACAGAGGCAATCGCACCGCGTCGCACGATGTGCGGCGCGCCGCTGTTTGTTAGCCAGCGTCAATCCGGCCAGCGGCAGGCTGCGGGAACAGGAAGCGGCCGGCCCTGCCGTACAAGGAGAAATGAACGCATGAAAGCCGTGCTGTGTACCGCCTTCGGTCCGATCGATCGACTGCAGATCGAGGAAGTCGCGATTCCCGAACCCGCCGCAGGCCAGGTGCGGATCCGGGTGAAGGCGGCGTCGCTCAATTTCCCCGATGCGCTGATCGTCCAGGGGTTGTACCAGGTGAAGCCGGCGCTGCCGTTCTCGCCGGGCGCGGAGTTCGCCGGCGTGATCGACGCGGTTGGCGAAGGTGTCACCACGTGGCGGCCCGGCGACGCCGTGGTCGCGTTTACCGGGCACGGTGGATTCGCGGAACAGTGTGTGGCCGACGTGCACCAGATCGCCGCGATGCCGCCGGGGATGACGTTCGAGCAGGGCGCGGCGCTCGTGCTCGCCTATGGCACGTCGCTGCACGCATTGCAGCAGCGTGCGCGGCTGCAACCGGGCGAAACGTTGCTGGTGTTGGGGGCGGCGGGCGGTGTCGGGCTCGCCGCGATCGAGATCGCGAAGGCGCTGGGTGCGCGCGTGATCGCCGCGGCGTCGAGCGCGGACAAGCTCGCGCTGTGTCGCGACGCGGGCGCCGACGACACGATCGACTATGCGACGGAAGACCTGCGCCGCCGCGTGGACGAATTGACCGGCGGGCGCGGTGCCGACGTCGTCTACGATCCCGTGGGCGGCGCATACAGCGAGGCGGCATTGCGCGCGACCGCGTGGCGCGGCCGGTTCCTCGTGGTTGGCTTCGCGGCCGGCGAGATCCCGAAGATCGCGCTGAACCTGGCGTTGCTGAAGGAGCGCGACATTCTCGGCGTGTTCTGGGGTGATGCGGTGCGCCGCGACCCGGCGCAGCATGTCTCGAACATGCGCCTGCTCGCCGAATGGTTCGCGGCCGGCAAAGTGCGGCCCGCGATCACCGAGCGCGTGTCGCTGGCCGGCGCGGCCGACGCGATCGCGCGCATGGCGAACCGGCAGGTCAAGGGCAAGGTGGTGATCCTGCCGGATGCTTGAGCCGACGCCGCCGCGACATGGCGGGCGATCGGATCGTCGAGATCGACGGGTTCCGATTCGCCCGGCTCGGTGCACGTGCCGCACGGGATCTAGAAGAGATGCCGAATCCCGACGACGGTGCCGAACGTCGATCCGGACACGCCTTCAAGCGCGCCGTTGGTGGACAGGCCCGTGTTCATCTTGCCGTGGTTGTTGACGAACCCGAGCTGGTCGTAAATCAGCGTCGCCTTCGACAGGCTGTAGGTCAGGCCCGTTGCGGCCAGGATGGAATGGTTCGCGGTATCGTTCCCGTCGCTCGTGTACCAGACGCCCGCGTCGGCATGGATCGTCGGCGTGAACCGGTAGCTGAGGCCGCCGCCGTAGACGCGGTTGTCGAACGAGCCCGCGGCCTTGTAATTGACGAATACCGCGTTCACGGTCAGGTCGCTGAACTCGTAGCGCGCACCGATCGTGCGGCCCGAGAACGCGACCGTGCTCGGCAGGGGCGTCGTCGCAGCCGTGCCGCCGGCGTTGCCGCTATACATCGCGGCGCTGACAAGCATCGGGCCATACGTGTAGTTCAGGCTCGCCGAGTGCTGACGGCCCGCCTGGAAATTGCCGGCGACGCCACCCAGCGCGAGCATCGCGTTGCCCTGAAAGCCGGCAATCGTCGGGCTTGCATACGAGATGGCATTCGCGTTGAAACTGGTCACGGTCGCTGCGCCCACGCATCCGCTCGCGCAGCGTCGGGGGCGGATTCCGCTGTCCGAAGCTCGCGCATATACGCAACTCGTTCTGACCGACAGAAGCAGGCTGACCGAAGGGCAGTCATTCGGAATCTATGCGACGCGCACCTGGAAGACCGCCGACCTGGGCGCAAAGCATCGCCTGTTGCTCGAAGGGCTCGGCTGGGGATCCATGCCGATGCATTTGATCGACGAGGATCTTCGACAAGGCCGACTGGCCGTCGTGCGGTTGTCGGATCGTGACGTCATTCGATACGGGGTGTCATTAATCAGGCATGCAGATCGTTCATGCGGGCCGGCGACGCAATGGCTGATCGACTATTTGACCCGTCTCGGCGGGGCAGGTAGATGAAGCGGGATGCTGCTTGCTTCCCCAACCAGGGGCGAGTGCCAGCACCATCGCCCAAGCGTCGTCGGGGTGGCGAGCAACCGGTAGCGCAGGAGGTCGCGTTGCGCTTCGTGCGCCGTCACGCGCCGCCTCGCTGCGACGAACCCGACTCCGTGTGATACTTGCCACGCACGTCGCACTGGACGCCGTTCCAACCATCGGCGCGCGTGACGCTGCCGATGGCATCCAACCCAGTTTGCATTTCGCAAGACCACCCGTCATGACCGACTCGAGCTATCACTATTACGAACCGTCGCAAGGCCACGGGCTGCCGCATGATCCGTTGAACGCGATCGTCGGCCCGCGTCCGATCGGCTGGATTTCATCCCGTGGCCAGGACGGCACGGTCAACCTCGCGCCGTACAGCTTCTTCAACGCGTTCAACTATCGTCCGCCGATCATCGGTTTTTCGAGCACCGCCGCCAAGGACAGCCTGCGCAACGTGCAGGAGACCGGCGAGTTCGTCTGGAACCTCGCGACGCGCGAGCTTGCCGACCGGATGAACCAGACCTGCGCCGCGGTGCCGTACGACGTGAACGAGTTCGATCTCGGCGGTTTGACCGCGATCCCGTCGCGCCTGGTCGACGTGCCGCGCGTCGCGGAAAGCGGCGTCAACTTCGAATGCAAGGTGACCGACGTGATCCGGCTGCGCGATCACCACGGCGTGGAGACGCCGGCGTCGCTGGTACTCGGCGAGGTCGTCGCCGTCCATATCCGGCATGACCTGCTGAAAGACGGCATTTTCGACACCTTCGGCGCGGGCATCATTCTTCGCGCGGGCGGCCCGTCGGCCTACGTGCACGTCAAGCCCGACAGCCGCTTCGACATCTTCCGCCCCGACGCATAAGTCATCGCGCGCCGGCACGCGGGCACGTCAGCGCCCGGACCCACGAGGACCCCGCGGAAATCCAGGATTTCGCGGGGTCTTTTGCTTCATGCCGCGCACCTGAGCGGGGCGCACCGACCCGTCCGGCCCCGGTGCCCGAACGCCGGCGGCCCGATACCGCACTGCCGCAAACGCATCGTTCATCCCCCTCGCCGACAGCACGCATGGCCCGCCGGCACCCGCCATGGCAAATCTGCTCACCGCAATCGAGCGGCTTGGGCATCGACGTCAGGCGCCGCAAGGCATAGATTCCCAAGGTTGGCGTGCTTATCCGTACGCCAGCCCGCGCGTGAGCCGGCAACCGGCCGCGCGTTTTTATCAGCGTGAGACACAATCGAGCGTGGAGACGACACGATGAGCCTGTCAGAGCCATTGCGTCTGCATGTGCCGGAGCCCACCGGGCGTCCGGGCTGCAAGACGGATTTTTCCTATCTGCATCTATCGCCGGCCGGCGCGGTTCGCCGCCCGCCGATCGACGTTGCTCCGGCGGACACCGCCCATCTCGCGCGCAGCCTGGTGCGGGTACTCGACGACCACGGCGAAGCCGTCGGCCCGTGGGCACCGGACCTCGACGATGCGCGCCTGATCGCCGGGATGCGCGCGATGCTGAAAACCCGCATCTTCGACGCGCGCATGATGATCGCGCAGCGTCAGAAGAAAATCTCGTTCTACATGTTGAGCCTCGGCGAAGAGGCGATCGGTGCCGCGCATGCGATGGCGCTGCGCCACGGCGACATGTGCTTCCCGACCTACCGCCAGCAGAGCATCCTGATCGCGCGCGACGTGCCGCTCGAACGGATGATCTGCCAGCTGATGTCGAACGAAGGCGACCCGCTGAAAGGGCGCCAGCTCCCGGTGATGTACTCGGACCGCGAAGCCGGCTTTTTCTCGATTTCCGGCAACCTCGCGACGCAGTTCATCCAGGCGGTCGGCTGGGCGATGGCGTCGGCGATCAAGGGCGACACGAAGATCTCGTCCGCGTGGATCGGCGACGGCGCGACGGCCGAAGCCGACTTTCACACCGCGCTGACGTTCGCGCACGTGTATCGCGCACCGGTCGTGCTGAACGTCGTCAACAACCAGTGGGCGATCTCGACGTTCCAGGCGATCGCGGGCGGGGAGGGGACGACGTTCGCCGGGCGCGGCGTCGGCTGCGGCATCGCTTCGCTGCGCGTCGACGGCAACGACTTCCTCGCGATCTACGCGGCATCGACCTGGGCCGCCGAACGCGCGCGCCGCAATCTCGGCCCGACGCTGATCGAGTGGGTGACCTACCGCGCGGGCGCGCACTCGACCTCGGACGATCCGACGAAATACCGGCCGAGCGACGACTGGGCCCATTTCCCGCTCGGCGATCCGATCGCCCGCTTCAAGCAGCACCTGATCGCCAAAGGCATCTGGTCGGACAGCGCGCACGACGCGCTCACGGCCGAGCTCGAGGCCGAGGTGATCGCCGCGCAGAAGGAAGCGGAGAAGTTCGGGACGCTGGCCGACGACCGGATTCCGTCGCCGGCCTCGATGTTCGACGACGTGTACAAGGAGCTGCCCGCGCATCTGCGCCGTCAGCGCCAGGAACTGGGAGCGTGATCATGGCGCAACAAGAAGCGACGACGGCAAACGCGCAGCCGATGACGATGATCCAGGCGCTGCGCTCGGCAATGGACGTGATGCTCGCGCGCGACGGCGACGTGGTGGTGTTCGGGCAGGACGTCGGCTACTTCGGCGGCGTGTTCCGCTGCACCGAAGGGCTGCAGGCCAAGTACGGCAGGTCGCGCGTGTTCGATGCGCCGATCTCGGAAGGCGGGATCGTCGGCGCGGCGGTCGGGATGGGTGCGTACGGATTGCGGCCGGTGTGCGAGATCCAGTTCGCCGACTACTTCTACCCGGCGTCCGACCAGATCGTGTCGGAAGGCGCGCGGCTGCGCTATCGGTCCGCGGGCCAGTTCACCGCGCCGATGACGATCCGGATGCCGTGCGGCGGCGGTATCTACGGCGGCCAGACGCACAGCCAGAGCCCGGAGGCGATGTTCACGCAGGTCTGCGGTTTGCGCACGGTGATGCCGTCGAATCCGTACGACGCGAAAGGGCTCCTGATCGCATCGATCGAGAACGACGATCCGGTGATCTTCCTCGAGCCGAAACGCCTGTACAACGGGCCGTTCGACGGCCATCACGAGCGTCCGGTCACGTCGTGGCTCAAGCATCCGGGCAGCGCCGTGCCGGAAGGCTATTACACGGTGCCGCTCGATACGGCCGCCGTGGTGCGGCCCGGCAACGACGTGACGGTGCTGACGTACGGCACGACCGTCCACGTGTCGCTCGCCGCGGCCGAGGAGACGGGCATCGACGCGGAAGTGATCGACCTGCGCACGCTGTGGCCGGTCGATCTCGACACGATCGTCGCATCGGTGCGCAAGACCGGCCGCTGCGTGGTGGTGCACGAGGCGACCCGCACCTGCGGCTATGGCGCGGAACTGGTGTCGCTCGTCCAGGAGCATTGCTTCTATCATCTCGAGGCGCCGGTCGAGCGCACGACGGGATGGGACACACCGTATCCGCACGCACAGGAATGGGCGTATTTCCCCGGCCCGGCCCGGGTTGGCGAAGCGTTGCGACGCGTGATGGAGGCCTGAGATGGGGATTCATGTCATCAAGATGCCGGATATCGGCGAAGGGATCGCCGAGGTCGAGCTGGTGGCCTGGCACGTGCAGGTCGGGCAGACGATCGCTGAAGACCAGCCGCTCGCCGATGTGATGACCGACAAGGCGGCGGTGGAGATTCCATCGCCGGTCGCGGGCAAGGTGCTGGCGCTCGGTGGCCGGATCGGCGAGATGATGGCGGTCGGCAGCGAGCTGATCCGTCTCGAAGTCGAAGGCGACGGCAACCTGAAGCCGGGCGCGAAGGCCCGCGATGCCGGTGCGGATGCGCCGCCGCATCCGGCGGCGGTCGACGCGCCTGCCAAGTCGTCCCACGTCACCGACGCAGCCGAAGCGCACGCGTCGTCGAAGGCCACGCGTCACGCCGCTGACCGCGCGCCGGCCGAGCCGCGTCGCGCCGGGCACGCGGTGCCGCCGCGCGCGGCACTCGCGCCGGGCGAGCGGCCGCTCGCGTCGCCGGCGGTGCGCCAGCGCGCATGGGACATGGGCATCGAGTTGCGCTACGTGCGCGGCACCGGCGACGCAGGGCGGATCCTGCATGCGGACCTCGACGCGTACGCCCGCACGGGCGGTGGCGCGGCGCGGGCATCGCAAGCGTACGGCTACGACGAGCGCAACGATGAAACCGAGGTGCCGGTGATCGGCCTGCGGCGTGCGATCGCGCGCAAGATGCAGGAAGCGAAGCGCCGCATTCCGCACTTCAGCTACGTCGAGGAGATCGACGTCACCGAGCTCGAAGCGCTGCGCACGGAGTTGAACCGCCGCTACGGCGACACGCGCGGCCGGCTCACGCCGCTGCCGCTGCTGATCCGCGCGATGGTGATCGCGCTGCGCGACTTCCCGCAGATCAACGCACGCTACGACGACGAAGCTGGTGTCGTCACGCGTTACGGCGCGGTGCACATGGGGGTCGCGACGCAGACGGATGGCGGTCTCACGGTGCCGGTGCTGCGTCATGCGGAAGCGCGCGACGTGTGGTCGATCTCGGCGGAAATCGCGCGGCTCGCCGACGCGGTGCGCGCGAACCGCGCGCAGCGCGACGAGCTGACCGGCTCGACGATCACGATCTCGAGCCTCGGCGCACTCGGCGGCATCGTGTCGACACCGGTCATCAACCATCCCGAAGTCGGCATCGTCGGCGTGAACCGGATCGTCGAGCGGCCGATGATCCGCGACGGCGCGGTCGTCGCACGCAAGATGATGAACCTGTCGTCGTCGTTCGATCATCGCGTCGTCGACGGCGCGGATGCAGCCGAATTCATCCAGGCCGTGCGCGGGGTGCTCGAACGCCCGGCACTGCTGTTCGTGGAGTGAGCCCGATGAAGAATGAACACACCACGTTGCTCGTGATCGGTGGCGGTCCGGGTGGTTACGTCGCCGCGATTCGCGCGGGGCAGCTTGGCATTCCGACGGTGCTCGTCGAGCGCGAACAGCTCGGCGGCACCTGCCTGAACATCGGCTGCATTCCCTCGAAGGCGCTGATCCATGTCGCCGACGCGTTCGAGCAGGCGTGCGGGCAGGCCGGCGAGGGAATGCTCGGCATTCGCGTGCGTGCGCCGGAGATCGACATCGCGAAAAGCGTCGCGTGGAAGGACGGCATCGTCGAGCGGCTCACGCGCGGCGTCGGCGCGCTGCTGAAGAAGCACGGCGTGCGCGTGCTGAATGGCGACGCGCGCGTCGTCGACGGCAAGACGGTCGACGTCGTCGCCGGCGACCACACGACGCGGATCGCGTGCGAGCACCTGTTGCTCGCGACGGGTTCGGAACCGGTCGCGCTGCCGTCGATGCCGTTCGGCGGGCACGTCGTATCGTCGACCGAAGCGCTGTCGCCCACGTCGTTGCCGAAGCGGCTGGTCGTCGTCGGCGCCGGGTACATCGGCCTCGAACTCGGGCTCGTCTATCGCAAGCTCGGCGTCGACGTCAGCATCGTCGAAGCGGCGCAGCGCGTGCTGCCCGCATACGACGCGGAACTCGCGAAGCCGGTCGCCGATTCGCTCGCGCGGCTCGGCGTCGGGTTGTGGCTGGGCCACCAGGTGCTGGGCCTCGCGAACGACGGCGCGGTGCGCGTGCAGGCACCCGACGGCGCGGAGAAGACGCTGCCGGCCGATCGCGTGCTGGTGGCGGTCGGTCGCCGGCCGCGCGTCGACGGCTTCGGGCTCGAGTCGCTGTCGCTCGATCGCAACGGCCGTGCGTTGCGTATCGACGACGAATGCAGGACGTCGATGCGCAACGTGTGGGCGATCGGCGACGTCGCCGGCGAGCCGATGCTCGCGCATCGCGCGATGGCGCAAGGCGAGATGGTGGCCGAGCTGATCGCGGGACGCCGCCGCAAGTTCGTGCCCGCGTCGATCCCTGCCGTGTGCTTCACCGATCCCGAGATCGTCACGTCCGGCTGGTCGCCCGACGAGGCGAAGGCGGCCGGCGTCGACTGCATCAGCGCGTCGTTCCCGTTCGCGGCGAACGGGCGGGCGATGACGCTGCAGGCGACCGACGGTTTCGTGCGCGTGGTCGCGCGCCGCGACACGCACCTGATCGTCGGCTGGCAGGCGGTCGGGCGCGGCGTGTCGGAGCTGGCCGCGGCGTTTTCGCAGTCGCTCGAGATGGGCGCGCGGCTCGAAGACATCGGCGGCACGATCCACGCGCATCCGACGCTCGGCGAAGCGATGCAGGAAGCGGCGTTGCGCGCGCTGGGACATGCGTTGCACGTGTGAACGCGTGCCGGCATGCATGGCCGGACGAAGCCCCGCTACGGCGGGGCTTTTTTGTTTGCGTCGGCAGCAGGCGGCGGCTTTGGCTTTCCCGCACCGGATTCGACATGACGTGTCGCGCCGGCAATATCCGGATTGCAAACGATCGATCAAAGTCGGCGATGCGACAGCAGGCGCGCTGCATTCGCATTCCCCGCGTAACTTTTGATTGCCGATGCGCAAGCAACCCGTTCGACGCTGCGTTGCGATATGCGTTGAAGGGCCCTCGCTGCAGGCGGTCACGAAGGCACGCGCGCTCGAGCGGACTGCGCCGTCACGTCGCGATAGAACGCATCGATCGCATCGACCATCTGCGCAAGCCCCGGTTGTTCGAGCGGATAGTGGCCGGCGTTGTCCAGCATCACGACCTTGACCGGCACGTTGCGGATACGCGCGAGGAACGGCTCGCTCAGGTGTCGCGGCGTCCAGCGGTCCGCCGCCGGCTGCGTGAGCAGGATCGGGCATACACGGAACTGCTCCGGTTCGAGTGCCGGCCGATACGTCATGTACGAATCGAGAAAGGCCATCGTCATCGCGTTGCCGGCCGACGTGCGATCGGACATCCACACCTTGAGCGCGTCGTCGCGGTTCACGAGCGCGTGCATCTTGCTCGCGAGCGACATCGGGATGCGCATCGCGCGTAGCGGCGTCTTCGCGGAGAAGTGCGTCATCGGGCCGCCGACGCGACTCATGAACAGGTTGCGCGCGGTTTCGTCGCGCACTTGTTGCAGGCGCTGATCGAGGAACGTCATGCCGACGATGCCAGCGACCTTGCCGTTCAGCGCGGCCACATGGTACGTCAGCATGCCGCCCGCGCTCAGCCCGTAGAGCACGATCGGGCGATCGTCCTTCGCGCGTTCCGCGTCGATCAGGTCGCTGCCGGCACGTACCCAGTCGTCGTAGCGCACCAGCGCGCCGCGTGCGACTTCGGTCATCCCGTATTCGGGCATGTCGACCGCGATCGTTTCGTAGCCGCGGCGTGCCAGCTGCTCGCCGACGATCATCGACATCTGCCTGCCGTTGGTGCCGACGCCATGGAACAGGATCACCTTCACTTTCGCTTGTGGATTGCGATACGTGTCGAGGTGGAGGCGATGACCGTTCCAGCGCCACCATGCTTCATGCGGCTGGCGGTCGGCCGTCCACTGGAAGTCGGCGGGCAGGAATGCCTGCATGGCGCGCCAGACGGGCTGGTCTGCATAGGTCCTGGACATGGCGGCGGTCTCCGGTCGATTGCACGAAAGGGCGGTTGCGATGGGTCCCATCATGATCCGGCCGTCGGTCGCCAACCATGCTGGCGCGGGCCAACCGCTTTAGAATCTAGGCCAACACACGTCACGAGGCGTCCGATGAACGTCTGGAACTTTGCCCGCAGCCCGGCTTCCGTCCTGCTGATGATCGCGTTCGGACGCGACCGCAAGCTCGCGCCGGCGGCCTTGCTGAAGGGCTCGCAGCTCACGCTGAAGCAGCTGGCCGATCCGGACTTCACGGTGCTGGCCGCGCAGGAACTGACCGTCGCGTCGAACCTGCTTGCGCTGACGGCGAACGAGGCCGGGGTCGGTCTGACGGTCGGCCTGTCGTATCAGTTGTCGGCGTACGGATTGCTCGGGTACGGGCTGCTCAGCAGCGCGACCGGGATGGACGCCGTCGCGCTCGCGGGCCGCTATCTGGCGCTGACCTATACCTTCGTCGGGATGACGTACCGCCGCGCCGGTCGGCACGATGCGATCGCGTTCGACGCGGCGCCGGAACTGTCCGCGCCGCTGCAGCGCTTCTTCGTCGAGCGCGCGATGGGCGCGACCTGCCGCGTGCTGCGCGACGTGATCGGCAGCGCGTTTGATCTCGCGACGTTCGACCTCGCGTATGGCGCGGAACCGGGTGGCCGGCAGGTTCTCGGCACGCGGGTCCGGTACGGTCGGCCGGCCAATGCGATCACGTTCGCGCATGCGCACCTCGAACGGCCGTTGCCGCAGGCGAATGCCGCGACCGCCGCGATGTGCGAGCGCCTGTGCGCGGAGCTGATCGCGCGCAGGCGCACGCGCGTCGACCTCGTATCGTTCCTGAACGAATACCTGGCCACGCGGCCGTTTGACCGGCCGCCGCAGCTGAAGGACATCGCGACGCTGCTCAACACGAGCGAGCGCACGCTGAAGCGCCGGCTGCAGGACGAGGGTGCATGCTTTCGCGACATCTCCAATGCGGTGCGCAAGGCGCGCGCAGAGGCGCTGATTACCGAAGGGCGGCTGTCGATCAAGGAAATCGCGGAGGAACTGGGGTTCAGCGACATGTCGTCGTTCTCGCAGGCCTACAAGCGGTGGACCGGTGTCGCGCCGAGCGTGTCGCGGCAGGCGGGAGCCGGTTCATAGCGGGGCAGGTCGCGGGTCGCGGTTGACCCTCCCGAGCAAACCGTTCATCGTGTCGACTTCCAGTCTGAGTCGTCGGCCGCACACTGGCGAGTCCGCCGTGATGCGGCATGGCGAAGCCCGGCATGCGCGCTGCAGTCGCTGGCGGCGAGCCGGCGCAGGCCTCATAGGGAACTAGCGAACATGAAACTGTTGCTCGTCGGCGCGACCGGACTCGTCGGGCGCCACGTCCTCGAACTCGCGCTCGCCGATGCGCGGGTGGACCAGGTCGTCGTCGTCGCGCGCCGGCCGTTGTCGCCGCATCCGAAGATGCGTGCGCTCGAAGCCGACTTCGGTCACCTGCCGGAGGATGCCGACTGGTGGCAGGCCGACGCGGTGATCTGCGCGCTCGGCACCACCATGCGCACCGCGGGTTCGCAGGCGGCATTCCGGCGTGTCGATCACGACTATCCGCTCGCGGTCGCGCGTCTCGCGCACCGGCACGGCACGCCGACCTACGTGCTGAATTCCGCGCTTGGCGCGGATCCGGCGTCGCGCATCTTCTACAACCGCGTGAAGGGCGAGGTCGAGCAGGCGCTCGCCGGCGTCGGGTTTGCGTCGCTCACGTATGTGCGGCCCGGCGTGATCGGCGGCAGCCGCGACGAATTCAGGTTCGGCGAGCGGCTGCTGGCGCTTGCGCTGGGCGTTGCAGGGCCGCTGTTGCCGCCGAAGTGGCGGGTGAATCCCGCGCCGCGCATTGCCCGCGCGCTGCTCGATGCCGCGATCGATGCCCGCCCGGGCGTGCACCTCGTCGCATCGGACCGGCTCGCCTGAGCCGTCACGGGCGACGCGCGGCCACCGCATCCGGCAGGCCGGGATGGGTGCAAGGATCGCCCGCGCCGGCTAGCCGTGCGCGACGCCGTCGAGCGGGCCGAACTGTTCGGCGAGCGCATCGCGGAACGCGTCCAGCGCTTCGCCGCCGTCGCTGTTGCGCGGCGTCGCGAGCTGGAACGCGACCGCATGGCTCAGCTTGCTCGCGAGCAGCCTGCGCATCTTGCCGGCCGCGACCCACGGCGCCGCGACATGGTCGGGCAGGAAGCCCACGTGCGCACCGGACAGGATGAAGATCACGTCCGCATCGACGTTTTCCGAGAATGCGGTCGGCTGCGCGTTGCGTAGCGCCGAGCCGGCCGATTGGGTCTTGTAGAGCCGCGCGACGTTGCTCGCGCGCGCGACGTCGTTCACCGATACGGTTTTGTTCGCGGCGAGCGGATGCCGGGCGCCGCAATAGAGCGACTGTTGCTCGACGAACAGCGGGGCGTAGTGCAGGCCAGCCTGGTGTCCCGAGAAGTAGCCGACCGCGAGCTGCAGTTCACCTTTCAGCAGCTTGCGCTCCAGCTCGTCAGGCGCCACCGCGAGCATCTCGATCCGCACGTCGGGCGCCTGCTCGCGAAAGCGGCCGACGGCCGTCGCGATCGCTTCGACGATGTCCGGCGCGAGCCGCTCGGACAGCCCGATGCGCAGCTCGCCGAGCAGCGTGCCCGACACGTGCTGCGTATCGCGCGTGAACACCTCCATCGCCTGCAGCAGGCGCCGCGTCGACTGCAGCACGCGTTCGCCTTTCGGCGTCAGCCGGAAACCGCCTTTGCCGCGCTCGCACAGCCGGAAGCCGACGCGCGTCTCGAGCTTGGCCATCTGGGTGCTGATCGTCGACGGCGCCATCCCGAGCGTGCCTTGCGCCGCGCTGAAGCCGCCGCTCTCGACGATCGTGACGAACAGCCGCAGCAACTGCACATCCATGTCTCTCAAGCGGGTCAGCATGGCGATACATCGCGTTTTGTGAAGTCAGCTTATGTTAGTTCATATTTTTCGTCGGATGGGGGCGCGGCAGAATCGGGTCCGAGGTCGCCAGCCGCGCGACCGCTGTTCCCCTCACACAGGAATCCGACGATGAGCCAGAACGATCTCGCGTTCACGCGCGACAGCCTTTACGGCACGCAGGCCGAACCGACGTTCGCCGGTGCGACGAGTTTCATGCGCCGGCGCTTCAGCCGCGATCTCGACGGCGTCGATCTCGCGATCACCGGTGTGCCGTTCGATGCGGCCGCGTCGCACCGGCCCGGCACGCGCTTCGGCCCGCGCGGGCTGCGGATCGCGTCGACCGGCATCGCGTGGGAGCGCCCGTGGCCGTGGGAATTCGATCCGTTCGACGTGCTGGCCGCGGTCGACTACGGCGACTGCGTGTTCGACCTCGGGCAGCCCGAATCGGTGCCGGGCGCAATCGAGCGGCATGCGGATGCGATCCTCGCACGCGGCTGCGCGATGCTGACGCTCGGCGGCGATCACTTCATCACGTATCCGCTGCTGAAGGCGCATGCGAAGGTGCACGGGCCGCTGTCGCTCGTGCATTTCGATGCGCACACCGACACCTGGCCCGACCGCGACGTGAAGCGCATCGATCACGGCACGATGTTCTATCACGCGGCGCGGGAAGGGTGGGTCCTGCCCGAACGGTCGGCGCAGATCGGCATCCGCACGACCAACGACGAGCCGATGGGGTTCGACATCCAGGATGCGCGCAGCGTGCACGCGTCGACGCCGGCGGCGGTCGCCGCGCGGATCCGCGAGCGCGTCGGCGATCATCCGGTGTACCTCACGTTCGACATCGACTGTCTCGATCCGGCGTTTGCGCCGGGCACCGGTACGCCGGTGTCGGGCGGATTGTCGAGCCACCAGGCGTTCGAGATCCTGCGTCACCTCGACGGCATCAACCTGGTCGGCATGGACGTGGTCGAGGTGTCGCCGCCATACGATCATGCGGAAATCACGTCGCTGGCCGGTGCGACGATCGGGCTGGAACTGATCTGCCTGTATGCATCGCGCCGGCGCGGGGCGCGGTGACGGCGCGCGGAAGCGCTGAACGGTGGATGAGCGAGGTTACGCCGCACACGCGCAAGACTGTTTCGTCATACCAGACGATGGCGGGACGTCGCGTGCATGCTGACCTACGATGAAGACATTGCGTCCATCATCTGCCGACCCGTGTGCACCCACTATCGCGCCCCCGACGAAGACCCGGGCATCAGCGAGCTGAAGATCGGCATCGGCGACCTGTTTCGCCGCGATCCCTGGCAGCCCGACGTCTATCCCGACTACGCGGCGCCCATCGCGCATGCCGACGGCGACGGGCTCGCGGTCGTGAGCGCGGTGTTCGGCTTCTGGCCGAAATTCATGCAGCCCGAGCGCCTCGACGAGAACGGTCGCAAGAGAAAGAAACTCGATACGGTGAACGCGCGGGCGGAAACGGTCGGCTCGTCGCGGCTCTACGGCAATGCGTGGCGCAACGGCCAGCGCTGCCTGATTCCGGTGCGCTGGATCTTCGAGCCCTGTTACGAAACCGGCCGCAACGTGTGGCACCGGATCGGCGTCGACGGCTGGCAGCCGTATTGCGTCGCCGGTATCTGGCGCCGCTACGAAGACAGCGACGGGCGCGTATGCATCGGCATGACGATGCTCACGGTGAACGCCGACGATCATTCGCTGTTCGCGCGGATGCATCGGCCGGGCGACGAGAAGCGCGGCGTCGTGATCCTGCGCAGCGACGATTACGACGAATGGCTGCATACGCGCGACATCGAGACTGCACGTAGCATGCTGAATCTGTTCCCCGCCGATGACATGACGGCCGAGCCCGACCAGGCACCGCCGGCCGGCGCGTGACCTTTCATTTTTCCAACGTCTGACTTGCGGCGAAATTGCCCGGCCGTGCGCCGATTATTCGGACGATTTCGAAAATCGATCGATACCGGGTAATCCCCGATATCACCCAAGTTGTATATACAAGATCATCCGCTGGCAATGTCGGCACACGTCGTGCCGCTTGCGCGCCAGCGTGCTGACCATGCGTGCGTGGCGCATGCCGGCGATCCACGGCGCACCGCACCCGAAGAGCCGAAAGGGCGGCTCGCACGTTCCTGTCTCATCCGAACTATTTGTGATCCTCAGTATCTTGGAGATTTTCCCGTGTCAACGAATTCCAGTGGAAAAGCCGGCGGTCTGATCGAGGTACGCTCGATCGATTTCATTCCCGACGCCGAACGCCACGGCGGGCTGCTGAGCCAGTTCACGCTGTGGCTGTCGGCGAACATGCAGATCACGGCCATCGTCACAGGGGCGCTTGCGGTCGTGCTCGGCGGCGACGTGTTCTGGTCGCTGGTCGCGCTGTTGCTCGGCCAGCTCGTCGGCGGCGCGGTGATGGCGCTGCACGGTGCGCAAGGGCCGCAGCTCGGCTTGCCGCAGATGATCTCGAGCCGCGTGCAGTTCGGCGTGTACGGCGCGATGATCCCGATCGTGCTCGTGTGCCTGATGTACATCGGCTTTTCCGCGAGCGGCTCGGTGCTCGCCGGGCAGGCCGTCGCGCAACTGCTGCACGTCGACGACGCGGCCGGCATCCTGCTGTTCGCGGCCGTGATCGTCGTGCTCACGGTGTTCGGCTATCGCGCGATCCACTTCGTCGGGCGGATCGCGAGCGTGGTCGGCATCGTCGCGTTCATCTACATGTTTACGCAGCTGTTCGCGAACCACGACGTCGGCGCGCTGCTTGCGAACAAGCATTTCTCGCTCGCAAGCTTCCTGCTATCGATGTCGCTGTCCGCGTCGTGGCAGATCGCGTTCGGCCCGTACGTCGCCGATTATTCGCGCTACCTGCCGCGCTCGACGTCGTCGGTCGCCACGTTTCTCGCGGTCGGCCTCGGCTCGGTGCTCGGCGCGCAGGCGGCGATGGTATTCGGCGTGTTCGCCGCCGCGCTCGCCGGCAGCCAGTTCGCGCACCACGAGGTGTCGTACATCGTCGGCCTCGGCTCGACCGGCGCCGTGGCCGCGCTGCTGTACTTCAGCATCGCGTTCGGCAAGGTGACGGTGACGGCGCTCAACGCGTACGGCAGCTTCATGTCGATGGCGACGATCGTCAGCGGCTTCCGCGGCAAGGGCGCGGTGTCGTCGCGCAGCCGTCTCGTCTACATCTTCGGGATGATCTGCGTGTCGACGCTGATCGCGCTCGCCGGCCGCCATTCGTTCCTGAAGGAATTCACTGCGTTCATCCTGTTCCTGCTTGCGTTCTTCACGCCGTGGAGCGCGATCAACCTGGTCGACTACTACTGCTTCACGCGCTCGCGCTACGACGTGCCGGCGCTGTCCGATCCGGACGGCCGCTATGGCCGCTGGAACGTGATGGCGATCACGATCTACGTGGTCGGCATCCTGGTGCAGCTTCCGTTCATGTCGACGCACATCTACACGGGCCCGCTCGTCGATGCGCTCGGCGGCACCGACATCTCGTGGATTCTCGGTCTCGTCGTGCCGGCGCTGCTGTATTACGTCGGCGCGCGCGCGTCGCGACGCAGCATCCCCGAGCGCCTGATCCTGCCGCTCGAACGCGGCGAGGCTCGTCACTGACGCGTCGCATTGACTGTCGGGCCGGCCTGCCGCCGGCCTGAGTGGCCCGCCGCGCGTCGCGCGGCCGGCAGCCGCGCTGCACACCTCTTCGTTATCCACGATGCCGGCACGGCAAGACCACCGTGCCCGGCATCGTTCCATTCTCTTTCCATTGAATAGTATGACTAAACAAATCAACGCACGGAGCAATCGTTCCCGGGTGCGGCCGGTGCATGCCGGCGTTCGGATGGCGGTCGCGGCTGCATGCGTCGCCGGTTCGGGCGCCGCGCTCGCGCAGGACGGCGTCACGCTGTACGGCGTGATCGACGAGTTCGCGCAGTACGTGAATACCGGCAACGGCTATACGGCGGCGATCGGCTCAGGCGGCCAGTGGGGCAGCCGGTTCGGGTTGAAGGGCGGCGAGGACATCGGCGGCGGGCAGAAGATCGAGTTCGCGCTCGAAAACGGCTTCAACCCGAACGACGGCTCGCTCGCGAGCTCGGGCAGCATGTTCAACCGGCAGGCGTGGGTCGGCGTCGCGGGGCAGTGGGGCAAGGTGCGTGCGGGCCGCCAGAACTCGCCGCTGTTCAACGACCAGGGCGGGCAGGATGCGTTCGGCGGCGTCACGCAGGCGTCCGGCATGGACAACCTCACCGTGTTCGCGTTCCGCACGAGCAATACGCTGTCGTACCAGAGCCCGGAGATCGCCGGTTTCCAGGCAGGGTTGTACTTCGGGTTCGGCGACGCGGGCGGCGTGCGCTCGGCAGGCTCCAGCCAGCAGGTCGACGTGACCTACGAGCACGGGCCGTTCGCGGCGTTCGTCGCGGGTCAGTGGCTGAAGAACCGGACGGCGAGCACGACCGATCGCACCATCATGGCCGGCGCATCGTACGAGATCGGCAAGGCGACCGTGTACGGCGGCTTCTCCGCGGTGAAGTGGGCCGACCTGGGGATCGACTCGCGCGTGTACGGTCTGTCGGTCAAATACCAGCTCAACCCGGCGAACTACGTCGCGCTCGGCTATGCGTACCTGCACGACCAGGCGTCGCAGGGCGACAATGCGGACCAGTTCGGTCTGATGTACGAGTACGACCTGTCGAAGCGCACGAGCTTCTATGGCGCGCTGTCGTACCTGCGCAACCGCAACCAGGCCGGCTACACGCTCGCCGGCGCGGCGAACCCGGGCCTGCCGCTCGCGTACCCGGGCGCGAACGCGCGCGGCGTGCAGCTCGGCATCGTGCATCGCTTCTGACGATGCACCGGGCGCCGGGCCAGGTGTGCCGGCGCCTGCTTTCCGGCGCGCATTCGCGCGCCTACATCCCCAGCCGCTCGGCGAGCGAATGGCGCTGCATGCAGCGCTCCATCGCGTCGAGAAACGCCTGCTCGGCCGCGTTCATCTTGCGGTCGCGATGCCACAGCAGGAACACGTCGACATCGACGAGGCCGTCGTCGGGCGGCAGCCGCCATAGCCGCTGCTGCGCGATGTCGTCGCGCACGATGTGTTCGGGCAGGCAGCCGATCCCGTAACCCGCGAAGATCAGCCGCCGCACTTCCTCGAGGCTCGGCGACGACGCGACGATGCGTCCGGTGAAGCCCTTCTGGTCGCGGAACACGGTGAGCGGCGACAGGCTGTCGCCGATCTGGTCGCTCGTGAACGACACGAAGTTCTCCGCGAGCAGATCGTCCATCCGCAATTGCGTCTGCCCGAACAGCCGGTGGTGGCGGCCGCAGTAGATCGCATAGCGCTGGCGCAGGAAGCAGCGCATTTCCAGCTTGTCGTGCGGCGTGCGGCACAGGCCGAGCCCGGCCGTGGCCGTCTTCTGCAGCAGCGACGACAGGATGTCCGACGAACGCATCACTTCGATCTGCAGGTCGATGCGCGGATACGCGCGATGGAAGTCGGCGAGGAACGCGTCGTAGACGGGCGATTCGATGCGGCTCACCGTCAAGAGCCGGATCGAGCCGGTGAGGTCGGCCGTGCTGTCGTCCAGTTCCGTTTCGAGACGCGACACGCCGCCGTAGATGTCGCTCGCGATCCGGTACACGGCTTCGCCGGCCGGGGTCGGGGCGAAGTGCGCGCCGCGGCGCTCGATCAGCCGTCGCTCGAGCGCGTCCTCGAGCCGCCGCAGCGCCTGGCTCACGGCCGGCTGCGTCACGTGCAGGCGCGCGGCCGCGCGGCTCACGCTGCGCTCCTGCATGATCACCAGGTAGGTGCGCAGCAGGTTCCAGTCGAGGCGGTCGTTCAGGAAGGGGGCGAGGTCGGCGCGCATCGGGTCTCCGGGCGAGGCATCGGATCAGTCATTAGCTGGATTTATACGGCGAATAATAACTTGAAATTTGACTAATGATTTGCGGTCGCCGATAAAGGAGGGGCGCCGTACCGTGCGGCGCGAGGCCGCGACAGACGGCCGGCCATCACGATAGTGCGCGTCGCCCGCAGCGCGGCGCGCGTCAGGAGCCAGCATGACCCAGTCCCTTCCTTCCACCCGCCAGCCGGCGCGCGCCGCGATGGCCGCGTTCATCGGCACGATGATCGAGTGGTACGACTTCTACATCTACGCGACCGCCGCCGCGCTCGTGTTCGGCGAACTCTATTTCCCGTCGCATGACCGCTTCGTCAGCACGATGGCGTCGTTCGCGACGTTCGCGGTCGGCTTCTTCGCGCGTCCGCTCGGCGGCATCGTGTTCGGCCACCTCGGCGACCGCATCGGCCGCAAGAAGGCGCTGATGACGACGCTGATGATGATGGGCGTCGCGACCGTGTGTGTCGGGCTGCTGCCCGACTATTCGAAGGTCGGCATGCTGGCGCCGGTGTTGCTGGTCGCGCTGCGCGTCGTGCAGGGGATCGCGGTCGGCGGCGAGTGGGGCGGCGCGGTGCTGATGGCGGGCGAACACGCGCCGCAGGGACGTCGCACGTTCTTCGCGTCGTTCGCGCAGCTCGGCAGCCCGGCCGGGCTGATCCTGTCGCTGATCGCGTTCCGCGCGGTCACGTCGATGGACAAGGCCGACTTCCTCGCCTGGGGCTGGCGCCTGCCGTTCCTCGCGAGCTCGGTGCTGCTGGTCGTCGGCATCCTGATCCGGCTCGGCGTGAACGAGTCGCCGGAATTCGCGCGCGTGAAGGAAACGAACCGCACCGTGAAGCTGCCCGTCGCCGAAGTGTTCCGCTCCGCGTCGGGGCTCGTGCTGCTCTGCATCGGCGCGAACACGATCGGGATCGCGGGCGTCTATTTCACCAACACGTTCATGATCGCGTACACGACGCAGTACGTCGGTGTGTCGCGCTCGCTGATCCTCGACAGCCTGTTCGCGGTCGCGATCATCCAGTTCATCGCGCAGCCGATCGCCGCGTGGCTCGCGGAGCGCATCGGCGGCGCACGCTTCCTGAAGATCGCCGCGCTGCTCGCGATGCTGTCGCCGTACCCGATGTTCATGCTCGTGCAGGGCGGCACGTCCGCATCGCTCGTCGCGGGCATCGCGCTCGCGGTCGTGTGCATGGCCGGCTTCTATTCGGTGATCGCGGGCTTCGTGAGCGGCGTGTTTCCGGCGCACGTGCGCTATTCGGCAATCTCGCTCGCGTACCAGATCTGCGGGGCGATCGCCGGTGGCCTGACGCCGCTCGTCGGCACCTGGCTCGCGCATCGCTTCGCCGGCCAGTGGTGGCCGCTCGCCGTGTTCTACACGGGTCTCGCCGGCATCTCGCTGCTCTGCATCGTCGCGCTCGACGCACGTCGTGCGGGCCAGCCGGCCGCCGCCGAAGCGCTCGGCTCGCGGTGAGCTGCAACGAACAAATTCATCCGGAGTACACATGAAAGACCTGTTGGAAATCGACGGTGCCCGTCTGTGGCAGAGCCTGGTCGACATGGCGCGCATCGGCGCGACGCCGCGCGGCGGCGTGCGGCGCCTCGCGCTCACCGACGACGACCGGCGCGGGCGCGACCGGTTCGCGCAGTGGTGCCGCGACGCGGGGATGACGGTGAGCGTCGACGGCGTCGGCAACCTGTTCGCGCGGCGCGACGGCGTCGATGCGCAGGCCGCACCGGTGCTGATCGGCAGCCACCTCGACACGCAGCCCGAAGGCGGGCGCTTCGACGGCGTCTACGGCGTGCTTGCCGCGCTCGAGCTCGTGCGCACGCTGAACGACGCGGGCATCGCGACCGACAAGCCGCTCGAGATCGTGTCGTGGACCAACGAGGAGGGCGCGCGCTTCGCGCCGGCGATGCTCGGCTCGGCGGTGTTCACGGGCGCGTTGCCGCTCGACGACGCGCTCGCGAAGCAGGACGCCGACGGCGTCACGGTCGGCGCCGCACTCGACGCATGCGGCTATCGCGGTGCACGCGCGACGGGCGGCGCGGTCGACGCGTATTTCGAGGCGCATATCGAACAGGGGCCCGTGCTCGAGGCGAACGGCACGACGATCGGCATCGTCACGGGCGGGCAGGCGATCCGCTGGCTCGACGTGAGCGTGACGGGCGTGGCCGCGCATGCGGGCACGACGCCGATGCCGTATCGCAAGGATGCGTATTTCGCGGGCGCGCAGATGGCGCTCGAACTGGAGCGGATCGTCGCCGGCTACGCGCCGCGCGGGCTCGCGACGATCGGGCAGGTCGGCATCCGCAATGCGTCGCGCAACACGATCGCCGGCGACGTGACGTTCACCGTCGACCTGCGCCATCACGACGATGCGCAAGTCGATGCGATGGAGCGCGAACTGCGCGACGCCTGCGCGCGCGTGGCCGCCGCGCGCGGCGTGCAGATCGCGATCGATACCTGCTGGCGCAGCCCGGCGACGCCGTTCGACCGCGCTTGCGTCGACCTCGTCGCGCAGGCGGCGGACGCATTCGGCTATAGGAACGAGCGGATCGTCAGCGGCGCCGGCCACGACGCGATCCTGCTGGCGCGCCGCGTGCCGACCGCGATGGTGTTCATCCCGTGCGTCGACGGGCTGTCGCACAACGAGGCCGAGGACGCGCTGCCCGACGACGTGACGCGCGGCACGAACGTGCTGCTGAACGCGGTGCTGACGCGTGCCGGCATCGCAACCCGCGTGGCTGCTGCCACGTCCGCGCAGCACGCATGACGCGGCGAACCGACGAGGACCCCCGATGAAAACCTATTTCCACCCCGAACAGTTGCTGCACCATCCGCGCACCTACCTGTCGCGCGGCAGGATGCGCGAGCCGCAGGAGGTGCCCGAGCGCGCGGCGCGGCTGGTCGCGGCCGTCCGGTCGCTCGACTTCGCCGTGTGCGAGCCCGCTGACCGCGGCACCGCGCCGATCGCGGCCGTGCACGACATGAACTACCTGCGCTTTCTCGAGGAAGCGCACCGCGACTGGAAACGGATGCCCGACGACTGGGGCGACGAAGTGATGTCGAACGTGTTCGTGCGCGACCCGAACCCGCTGCGCGGCGTGCTCGCGAAAGCCGCGCGCTACCTGGCCGACGGCAGTTGCCCGGTCGGCGCGAACACGTGGCGCGCCGCGTACTGGTCTGCGCAGAGCGCGCTCGCGGCCGCGGTCGACGTGAATGACGGCGCGCGCGACGCGTACGCGCTGTGCCGGCCACCCGGCCATCACGCACGCCGCGATGCGGCCGGCGGGTTCTGCTACCTGAACAATGCGGCGATCGCCGCGCAGGCGCTGCTCGGCCGCCATCGCCGGGTCGCGATCCTCGACACTGACATGCATCACGGGCAAGGCGTGCAGGAGATTTTCTACGGCCGCGACGACGTGCTGTACGTGTCGATCCACGGCGACCCGACCAATTTCTACCCGGTCGTCGCGGGCTACGAGGAAGAGACGGGCGCGGGGGCCGGCGACGGCTTCAACCTGAACCTGCCGATGCCGCATGGCGCACCCGAGGCGACGTTCTTTGAGCGGCTCGACGACGCGCTGCGCGCGCTCGCGCGGTTCCAGCCCGATGCGCTCGTGCTCGCGCTCGGCTTCGACATCTACAAGGACGACCCGCAATCGCAGGTCGCGGTCACGACCGACGGGTTCGGGCGGCTCGGCGGCGCGCTCGGCGCGCTCGGGGTGCCGACGGTGATCGTGCAGGAGGGCGGCTACCACCTGGAGAGCCTCGATGCGAACGCGCGCGCCTTCTTCGGCGGGTTCGCCGCCGCGCGCTGAACCGTCGAAGCAGCGGCCGCGCCGCGCGGCCCGTGAGCCAAAACGCCCGCGTCGGGATCCCGACGCGGGCGTTTTTCAATGGTGGTGCCGTGGCTCGGCACCCTGCGGGTCGCGGTGCGCTTACGAGTTCGCGGCGACCGGTGCGCGGCGGCGCTGCACGACCTGCAGTGCGACCAGTGCGAGCCCGGCCGCGGCGATCAGCCCGCCGACGAGCGGCACGGCCGCGTAGCCGTAGCCGGCCGAGATCGCTGCGCCGCCGGCTGCCGCGCCGAGCGCATTGCCGAGGTTGAACGCGCCGATGTTGACGGCCGAGGCGAGGCCCGGTGCTTCGTGTGCGGCACGCATCACGCGCATCTGCAGCGGCGGGACCACCGCGAACGTCGCGACACCCCAGACCAGCAGCGTGACGGCGGCACCGACGTGCGTGCTGGCGAGCAGCGGGAACGCGGCCATCGTCGCGATCAGCAGCAGCAGGAAGCCGATCAGCGTGCCGTCGAGCGAGCGGTCGGCAAGGCGGCCGCCGGCGATGTTGCCGATCGAGAAGCCGACGCCGATCAGCACGAGCATCGCGGTCACGAAGCCAGGCGTCGCGCCGGTCAGGTGTTCGAGCGTCGGGGCGACATACGTGTAGAGCGTGAACATCGCGCCGGCGCCGAGCACCGTGGTGCCGAGCGCGCCGAGCACGACCGGGCGCGTCAGCACCGACAGTTCGGCACGCAGGTTCGGCATCTTGCCGGCTTCGCCCTTCGGCAGCGCGGCGAACAGGCCGGCGATCGCGATCAGGCCGAGCACCGCGGTCGCCGCGAACGACATGCGCCAGCCGATGATCTGGCCGAGCCAGGTGGCGGCCGGCACGCCGCCGACGTTCGCGATCGTGAGGCCCATGAACATCGTGGCCACCGCGCTTGCCTGCTTTTCGCGCGGCACGAGGCTGGCCGCGACCACCGAGCCGAGCCCGAAGAACGCGCCGTGGTTGAGGCTCGTCACGAGTCGTGCGAGCAGCAGCGTCGTGTAATCCGGCGCGACGGCCGACAGCAGGTTGCCGATCGTGAAGATCGACATCAGCGCGATGAGCGCCGAGCGGCGCGACCAGCGCGCGAGCAGCAGCGTCATCAGCGGAGCGCCGGCCATCACGCCGATCGCGTACGCGCTGATCAGCATGCCGGCCTTCGGAATCGACACGTGCACGCCGTCGGCGATCACGGGCAGCAGGCCCATCGGCGAGAACTCGGTCGTGCCGATGCCGAACGCACCGGCGGCGAGCGCCAGCAGCGGCAGCGCGGCGCTGCCGCCCGGGCGGGAAGGAGAAGAAGTCGTGGTGTTCACGCGATGAGCTCCTGTAAGCGTTGGGCAACGGCACCGGGCCGTTGTGGACAGGGTGAAGTGTGCCTGCATTACTTTTGCGGAAAAAGCCGCGTGCGGGCGAAATTATCTTGATTCCATGTCAAGAATGCGGGGCCGGGGCGGCCCGCCGGGCGTGGCTTCCCGCGCTTCGTCGGGCAGCCACCGGCTGCGTGGCTGGCCGTGCGTTCGAGCGAACCCGTGTCGCGCGAAAGGTTTTCGTCATCGGACGAACCGGCCTTGCAGGCCCGAGGCACGATTGGGTCGGCGTTTCGCCCCGGTCCCGCCGCCGTCTGTCGACGCGATGCGGCGCGAGCATCTCGGCATTCCTGCAAACCCGTCGCCGGTGCAGCGTACGGCCAAAAAAATCCCCGGTCACAGGGGGGCCGTGACCGGGGCAGCAAGGCATCCTCTCTTTGGCACGAGGGTTGTGGATGCGCGCGCAGTATATTTCGGCGCTCAAGCATTCGAAATGACGTTAAACGGCAGTTTTTGGTGCCAATTTAAAAATACCGGGCGCTGCGGCATCCGCTGTCATCAATCTGAAAGATATTTTGTGCGCTCAAGCAGACGTTTGATGCGTGATGCCGGCGAAGCCGCGCATCCTGCGTCGTGGTTGCGCTGCCGGCCGCATCGGCTATCGGGCGATCGTGCGTATGCGGATGGTGTCGCGGGCTCGCGGGTGGCGGGCTGTCAGTCCGCGCGGCCCGCCGCGTCGCGCACGGCCGCGAGAAACCGCGCAACGACGGGAGCGGGCGGCGTTGCCGCGCCGTCGAACACGAACTCGATGTCGAAGCGGTTCGCGAGCTCGTCGAGCGCGACGAGCCGGACGGTGCGCGGGCACGTCGGCGATGCGCTTTCCGGCACGAACGCGCAGCCCATGCCGGCCGCGACGAGACCGATCAGCGTCGGGATGTCGCTGCCGACCTGCGCGATGCGCGGCGTGAAGCCGGCCTGGTCGCACTGGGCCATCAGGAAGCGGTGGTGCGCGGCCGAGCGCTGCGCATCGAACCATACGAACGGCTCGTGCGCGACGTCGGCGAGCGTGCGCGGCGCGTGGAAGCGGCCGCCGGGTGGCGCGGGCATCGCGAGCACGAAGCGGTCGCTCAACAGCCGCACGCCCGACAGATGGGGCGCCTCGTCACGGCGCCACGCCATGATGCCGCCGTCGAGCTGGCCGCGCATCAGCGCTGCCGCCTGTTCGGCCGACAACATCGGCGCGATCGACAGCTTCACGTCCGGACACGCGTCGCGAAACGCCTTGAGGACGTTCGCGACGACCGGCAGCGGCAGGCAGTTCGGCAGCGCGCCGAGCCGCAGTTCGCCGAGCTGACCGGCCGCGCTGCGCAACGCGCGTTCGCGGCTGTCCTGCAACGTCGCCAGCAGGCCGGTCGCGTCCTGCAGGAAACTCGCGCCGGCCGCCGTGAGCGTGACGCCCGTCGCGCGGCGGATCAGCAGCGGCGTGCCGATCGCGTCCTCGAGTTCGCGGATCTGCCGCGACAGTGCGGGCTGGACGATCCCGGCCGCGCGGGCGCCGGCCATCACGCTGCCGGCTTGCGCGACCGCCACGAAGTAACGCAGGTGACGCAGTTCGATCTGGCGCATGCGCTAGCGGCTCCCGTTCGGATTCGATGGATATACCTGTAAAGCATAGCAAATACCAGTCGATGGTATTGGAAAGCATGGCGCGCGTGCCGTAGGATGGTTGCCGTTGCCGTTGCCGTTGCCGTTGCCGTTGCCGTTGCCGTTGCCGTTGCCGTTGCCGTTGCCGTTGCCGTTGCCGTTGCCGTTGCCGTGCCTGTCCGCAGGCCGCGTGCGTTCCCCCAGTCCCCATCGTGTCCCGCACCATGCCGCTCCATATCCAGACCCCCTATATTCGCTCGCAGATCGCGTCCCGCCGGCTCGGCACGAACATCCGGCTGAAGCTCGACGCGCTGCAGCCGTCCGGTTCGTTCAAGCTGCGCGGGATCGGGGCGGTGTGCGAAGCGCGGCATGCCGCTGGCGCGCGCCGGTTCGTGTCGTCGTCGGGCGGCAATGCGGGCATCGCGGTCGCATATTGCGGCCGCGAGCTCGGCTTGCCGGTGCTCGTCGTCGTGCCGGAAAGCGCATCGGCCCGCGCACGCGAGCTGATCCGTGTCGAGGGCGCGGAGGTGGTCGTGCACGGCGCGAGCTGGGCCGAGGCGAACGCGTTCGCGCTGTCGGCCGTCGGCGAGCACGACGCGTTCGTGCATCCGTTCGACGATCCCGTGCTGTGGCAAGGGCACGCGACGATGATCGACGAGATGGCGGCGACCGGCCCGAAGCCCGACGCAGTCGTGCTCGCGGTCGGCGGCGGCGGGCTGCTGTGCGGCGTGCTCGAGGGGCTCGCGCGCAACGGCTGGCACGACGTGCCGGTCGTCGCGGTCGAGACGGAAGGCGCCGACTGCTACGCCCGCTCGGTCGCGCAGGGGCGCCCGGTCGAATTGCCGGCGATCACGAGCATCGCGACGTCGCTCGGCGCGAAGCGGCCGTGCGACGCGGCGGTCGAATGGGCGACGCGGCACGCGATTCACCCTGTCGTCGTGTCCGACGCGCAGGCGGTGGCGGCATCGCTGCGGTTTCTGGACGAGCACCGGATCGTCGTCGAGCCCGCGTGCGGCGCCGCGCTGGCCGCGCTCGAACAGTCGGTGCCGGTGCTCGCGGCGGCATCGGACATCGCGGTGATCGTCTGCGGCGGCGTGACGGCGACGGTCGAGCAGTTGCAGACGCTGAACGCGACGTTGCGGTAACGCGCCAAGCCGCGTGACTCGTGATCCGTGACCCGTGACCCGTGACCCGTGACCCGTGACGCCGGGCGGCCGGACAGCGAGGAAGCCGATGGCGTAGCCGCCGGATGACAGTGGGGCGGGATCGATTGCGGCGATCCGCGCATCCGGGGTTGGCGTGGCCTGCCGTGGCGGATTGTCCCCGATCAGCGGTCACGTTACGACGAGCGCGCGTAATCGCTGACCGAATGTACGGTCAGTTGCTCGAAGGATGACGGGGAAAGGGACTCGCAGCGCGCCGCGCGCGATGGCGCACGGCGCGGCGGGAAGGGCACACCGGTCAGTTCGCGGCCGGTGTGCTGGCACCAATCGGTGCGGACGAGGCGACGGGGTCGGCGGCAGCAGGCGCGGGGGTCAGGTTCGTCGACGTCGGAGCGGTGTTCGAAGGCGCGGCGGCGGCCGGCTTCGACGGCGGTGCCGAAGCTGAAGCGGGGGCTGGAGCTGAGGTGGCCACTGGGGCCGAGGCAGGCACCGAAGCCGAGGCAGGCACCGAAGCCGAAGCAGCCACCGAAGCCGAAGGAGCCACCGAAGCCGAAGCCGGCATCGAAGCCGAAGCAGGCATCGAAGCCGAAGCAGGCATCGAAGCTGAAGCCGGCATCGAACCCGAAGCTGGCGCCGAAGCCGGCACGACACTCCGCATCGCTCCCGACGGCGCCACCACCGCCGAAGCTGCAGCGGGCATGGCTGGCATGACGGACGCGCCCGATGCCGGCGCGACGCCCGGCACCGACAGCGGCACCGGCGCGGCCGGCGGGGTCGGCACGAGCGGCGTCGTCATCTTCATCGGCTCGCCCTGCGGCGTCGGCGCGGGTTCGGGCAGCGGCGTGACGGGCTCCTTCTCGGCAGCCTTCACGGTCGCGCGATCGCGGCGGGCCGGATCGATCTTCAGGAAATGCTCGACGAGATTGAAGAAGCGTTCGTAGAACACGCCGGCGGGAATCGTCTCGCTCGCGGTCTTCACGAGCGCATCGTCGCTCGACCCGATCGGCAGCGACAGCGAACCGAACACGCTGAGCCCGACGCTCGCCGACGTATTCGACTTCTTCAGCGTATAGCGGTCCTGCACCGCGTTCACGTACGCGATGCTCGACGAGCCGTCCGCGTTCGCGTCCGCGCACACGACGTGAAACTCGATCACGACGTGCATGTCGTTGTTCGGCTGGAAATTCTTGCTGCCGTCGACCGCATCGTTGCGCGACGATGACACCACATAGCCCTGGCTCAGCAGCGCGCGACGCGCGGCCTCGCAGGCCGCGTCGTATTTCGAGTGGAACGTGTGCGCGTACGGGCTGCTCGTCGCATCGAACTGTTCCTGCTGGTAGATCGGCTTGGGCGGCGACGAGCACGCCGCCAGCACGGTCGCGGCCGCGAGCGCGCACGAAACGGAAAACAGGCGAAATCGGTTGTGCATGGCGTCTTTCATAAGGCTCGGCGAGATGCCGCGCGGGGCTGCGGGGGCAGCGCACGCACGCCGCGCAACGGCGGTGCCGGTGCGATGCGCGGGGCAATCTCGTATGGCCGGGGCGTCATTATAGTTTCGTTTGATGTCGCGCTTGCTTCAGCCGGCCGGCGCCGGCCGCGCGGCGGCGAGCAATTGCGACGCCAGCGGGTGGTGTTCCCCGCGCCGCGAGCGGATCGCGTGGATCTCTTCGGTCACGTCGCCCGCCCGGCCGAGCCGGCGCAGCCCGCGCAGCAGCGACGCGTCGTTCGCGCCGAGTTCGCTGAGCGGAAACACGCCGAGCCCGCGCGCCGCGAACACGGCCATCAGCGCGCTGTCCTCGAATTCCCCGGTCAAACGGGGTACGATCCGCTCGCGTTCGAGCCACCGGTCCAGGCGCGCGCGCAGCGCCGAATGGGCGGTCGGCAACAGCACCGGCAACTCGGCGAGGCACTGCGGAAAGCGCTGCCGCGCGGCCGGCGTGACGATTGCCGCCGGCCCGTACCAGTCGACCGGCGACGCGACGAGCCGCTCGCTCGTCACGCGCAGGTTCGAACCCGACGGCGCGCCTTGGCCGGCCAGCACCAGATCGAGATGGTGCAGCGCCAGTTCCGCGAGCAGCGCATCGTGCTCGCCCTCGTGGCACAGCAGCCGCAGCGTGGGCGTGTCGAGCACCGGCGCGAGGATTGCATGCGCGGCGAGCTTCGAGATCCCGTCCGCGAGGCCGACCGCGAGCCGCACGGTCGGCTGGCTGGCCGCCGCGCGCACTTCGTCGGGAATCAGCCGCCCCATCTCGAAGATGGCCTCCGCGCGCGCATACGCGGCCTGCCCGGCATCGGTCATCGCGACGCCGCGCCCGACCGGGCGCAGCAGCTGGTGGCCGAGCGACTTCTCGAGCTCGCGCACCTGCGCGCTGATCGTCTGCACGGCCATGTCGAGCCGCCCGGCGGCGCGCGCGAAGCCGCCTTCCTTCACGACGACCCAGAAATAGTACAGATGTCGGAAATTCAGCATCGGATCAATACTTCGTAAAAACCGAACCAAAGATCAGATTCTCTCTGATTTTTTCGAAGCCGGGGGCCGCCTATCATCGGGCTTTCCACTTTCGTATCGGCCCTTTTCATGGACTACCTGCTGACGCTTGCCGCCGACCCCGCCGTCTGGGCCGCGCTCCTGACGCTCGTCGTGATGGAAGTCGTGCTCGGCATCGACAACCTGATCTTCATCTCGATCCTCAGCAACAAGCTGCCCGAAGCGCAGCGCGCCCGCACGCAGCGCCTGGGCATCGCGCTCGCGCTCGTGATGCGCCTCGCGCTGCTCGGCAGCGTCGCGTGGATCGCGAGCCTCACCGAGCCTGTGTTCTCGCTGTTCGATCACGCGTTCTCGTGGCGCGACCTGATCCTGCTGTCGGGCGGCCTGTTCCTCGTGTGGAAGGCGACCACCGAGATGCATCATCACGTGTCGCATGACGGCGACGGCGCCGGCGCGTCCGGCGGCGCGGCCGGCCTGACGGTGTGGGCCGCGATCGGCCAGATCGTGATGCTCGACATCGTGTTCTCGATCGACAGCATCGTGACCGCGATCGGCATGACCGAGCACATCCCGATCATGTTCGTCGCGGTGATCGTCGCGGTATCCGTGATGCTGTTCGCCGCGCAGCCGCTCGCACGCTTCATCGACCGCAACCCGACCGTCGTGATGCTCGCGCTGTCGTTCCTCGTCGTGATCGGCATGACGCTGATCGCGGAAGGCTTCGGGTCGCACGTGCCGAAGGGCTATATCTACGCGGCGATGGCGTTCTCGGCGTTCGTCGAGGGTCTGAACATGCTGGCGCGGCGCGCGAAGGCGAAGCGTGCGGCGCGGGTCGAAGGTCACTGAGTGGGCTGGGGTGATGCCGGCCGCGGCCGGCATCACCCCAGATGCGGAATGTTCAACCCAGGGAGCAACGCGATGAAATGTCCTGTCTGCAAGACGCCCGACCTGTTGATGGCCGAGCGCCAGTCGATCGAGATCGACTACTGCCCGACCTGCCGCGGCGTGTGGCTCGATCGCGGCGAACTCGACAAGCTGATCGCCCGCGAAACCGGCGCTGCGCCGCCCCGTCGCGACGCGGCGCCTGCGCTGCACGATGTGCACGCGCCGCGCGGCCGCGACGACGGCTGGGGGCGCGACGGCCGCTCGCACGGTCGTTACAGGCACGATGGCCAGCGTCGCAAGCAGTCGGTGTTCGACCTCTTCGATTTCGATTGAATCCGGCTACGGTGCGTCCGCTCGCGGGCTGCCCGATGCAAAAAACGCCCCGCCCGGCATCACGCCCGGCGGGGCTTTTTCATATGCGTCGCGTCCGACGCACGCCAGCGCTTACGCGTTGCCGGCCGTCACGTCGATGCGGCGCGGCCGCGTTTCCTCGCGACGCGGGATCGTCAGCGTCAGCACGCCGTCGCGCAGGTTCGCGTCGATCCTCGACGTGTCGAGATCGGGGCTCAGCACGAAAGTGCGCGCATAGCGCGGCGCGCGGACTTCGGCGTGTCGCACGCGCAGGTCGGCCGGCGTGTCGATGCGCGTGTCGGCTTCGATCGTCAGCGTGTTGTCGTGCACCTTCACGTCGAGGTTCTCGCGCGGCACGCCGGGCAGGTCTGCCCGCAGCATGACACCGCGATTGTCTTCGACGATATCGACGGCAGGCGTGATGGCGGGCCGGCGTGCGGCGTCGGCAGCAGCAGCGGCAGCGTGAACGGTGCTCGTCTGGCGCTCGGCCAGGGTCGGGTTCGTATTCATGTCGGTGTCCTGAAGATTACTGAACGGTGATGGCGCGCGGCTTCGATGCTTCGCGACGGCCGACGCGAATCAGTAGGCAGCCGTTTTCGTAACGGGCGCTGACCTGGTCGGGATTCGCGTCGCGCGGCAGCTCGACGACGCGGCGGAACGCGCCGTGAAAGCGCTCCTGCGCATAGGTGCGCTGGTCGTCGCCTGCGCTGCGCGGTGCCGGTTTGCGCTCGCCGCTGATGGTCAGCAGGTCCTTGTCGATCGACACGTCGAAGTCGGCCGCAGCCATGCCGGGCGCGAAGGCGACGATCTCGATGGCGTCGTCGGTGGCGCCGACGTTGAGCGCGGGAAAGGCGCCCGGGCGCACCGCGCGGATGCCCGACGGGCGTTCGCCGAGCAGGTTCGCCATCTGCCGCTGCACGCGGGCGAATTCGTCGAACAGGTCGTTGCCGAAATGGATACCGCTCATGTGGGTCCTCCTGAACAGGGAACGCGGGAGACGTGACGGCGCGACGCCTGCGGCGGGCGCGACGGGTGGCTCCACGGGATCGAAACGGGGGCGGTGCGTGACCTGCAGCACTGCCCGACGACGTGTAATTAGTGGCCACCACCGCGCATTTCAAGAGGGCATTTGCAACCTGCGTCAACCGAGGCCCGTGCGAATCGATGCGACAATCGCCGCGACAGTTCTGCAGACCAACGACACGGGACAACCATGGACATTCAACGCATCGCGATCGTCGGCGCCGGCGTGATCGGCGCGAGCTGGGCGGCGTTCTATCTGGCGAAGGGCTTCGACGTCGTCGCGACCGATCCGGCACCGGACGCCGACGCGCGGCTGCGCGACGCGCTCGCCACGTTTCTCGGCGAGCGGGCCGCCGAACTTTCCGCGCGGCTGTCGTTCGACGCGGATCTGGCACGCGCACTCGACGGTGTCGATTTCGTGCAGGAGAACGGCCCGGAACGGCTCGACCTGAAGCGCGCGCTGTACCGGCAGATGGACGACGTGCTGCCCGCGCACGTGCCGATCGCATCGAGCTCGTCGGGTCTGAAGATGTCGGAGATCCAGACCGCCTGCGCAAAGCATCCGGAGCGCTGCATGATCGCGCATCCGTTCAACCCGCCGCACCTGATTCCGCTCGTCGAGCTGGTCGGCGGCGACGCGACCGGGCAGGACGTGATCGCACGCGTGAAGGCGTTCTACGACGCACTCGGCAAACAAACGATCGTGCTCAACAAGGAAATGACCGGCCACGTCGCGAACCGACTCGCGGCCGCGCTGTTTCGCGAGGTGTATCACCTCGTCGGCGAAGGCGTGGTGAGCGTCGCCGATGCGGACAAGGCCGTCGCCTGGGGCCCGGGCCTGCGCTGGGGGCTGATGGGGCAGTGCCTGACCTATCACCTCGGCGGTGGCGCGGGCGGGATCGCGCATTTCCTCGAGCACCTGTCGGGGCCGATCACGACGTGGTGGGACGCGCTCGGCACGCCGTCGTTCGATCCGGCCGTCGATCGCAAGCTGACCGACGAGCTGCGCGCGATCCAGGGCGAGCGTTCGATGCAGGAGCTGGCGGCCGAGCGCGACCGGCTGCTCGTCGAGCTGATCGACGCGCGGCGTCGCAGTTTCCTGCCCTGAGCGCGCCGCCGCACCGTGGATCGGCACGGGCCGTGCTCCGCTATTGCTGAACCGGCGTTTGCGGTGGCTGCGGCGTCTGCGCGAGCCACGCGGGTTGCACGGCCTGCACCAACTGGCGATTGCGTGCGCGCGTCGCGGCGGTCGGCGGATAGTTGCCGTCGTTCGTCGGCAGTTCGCCGTCGAGATAGGCCTGCTTCAACTGGGCGATCACTTCCGCGCGTGTCAGGCCCTGCGCGGGTGCGGTGGCGTCGGTTTGTGCAAAGGCAGGGGACAGCAGCGCGGCTGCGGCGGTCGCGACGGCGAATCGCAAGACATTCATGGCGGGCTCCGATCAAGGGGACGGGACAGCGGACGCGCGGCACACTGCCGTGCGTTCCGATGGGTCCCATTGTCGCGAGCGGGTACTGCGCAGACGCTGACGCGTGCCAGGCAAGACCGTCAGTTGCGCGCGCGATGCCGCGGGCGGGCGTCGGCACCTGAATCTGTACTGCTATCGGCCACTACAGCTCCGCTGCCGCGGCGATTAGCGTCGCCTCGAGCGCGAGCGTCGAGCGCGACGCGGCCGCCGGCCGGTCGATCACGTATTCGAGCTCGCCGAGTTCCGGCAACCCGGCATCGAGCCGCGCGAGCCCGGCCGGAATCACGTAGCCGGCGAACGCGCTGACGCCGAGCCCCGCGCTCGCGGCCGCGCGCAGCACCGCGATGCTGCTGCTCACGACGGCGATCCGGTAAGGCCGGCCGACCGCCTCGAGCGATTCGAGCACCCGGCGGCGTGACACGCTCGGCTCCGGATGCATCGCGAGCGGCAGCACGGCCTCGTGGCCGGTGATCCGCGAATCGGGGCCGGTGCACCAGTACAGCGGTTCGCTGCGAATCACGCGGCCGCGCCGGCTGCCCGCGACGCGCTTCGCGAACACGAGATCGTGGCGGCCTTCGTCGAGCGCATCGAACAGGTCGCCCGACAGCCCCGTCGAGATCGCGAGCTCGACTTCCGGATTGCGCTGCACGAAGCTCGCGAGCGCGGCCGTCAGGTGCGCGGACGCGAAATCCTCCGACATCGCGAGCCGCACCTTGCCCGACAGCGGCGGGCCGCACACGGACGTGACGGCCTCGTCCATCAGTTCGAGGATCCGCACCGCGTAGCGGAACAGCGCGTCGCCGTGCTGCGACAGGTGCACGTTGCGCGTATCGCGTTCGAACAGCGGCCGGTCGAGCAGTTCCTCGAGGCGGCGGATGTGCTGGCTGACGGTCGACTGCGACAGGCTCACGCGCTCCGACGCGGCGGTGAAACTGCCGGACTGGGCGACGGCGACGAAGCTGCGCAGCAATTCGGGCGGTAAGGGACGCATTGCTAAATCCACTGAATCGGTTTCGACAACTTCATAAATGGCCGGATTATGCGGCGCTAGTATCGGATACGCCCCGGTGCGGCCCTTGCAGATGGGGCGCAGCGGACGCGTAGCCCGTGTCGCGCCGGCGGCTGCTTCGGTCAGTCTAAGGCATCCGGCGTCCGGCCCGAAACCGCATCATCCCATCGACCCCCGAGAACGCGCTCGCACGACGAGCCGCCGGGCCGCGGCGCCCCGCCGCAGGAGTCCGACAGTCCGCGTCCGGGATCGGCGTGCGGGCCTGGCTCCCGCACACGTCAGGCGCCCGTCACGAAGAGACTGGAGACGACTCATGATCATCTACGGAACCGCGCTGCTGGCGTTCTGCCATCTGGCCGGACTGTTCCTCGGCGACCTGCTGGGCGCCGCGATCGGCGTGAAGACCAACGTCGGCGGCGTCGGCATCGCGATGCTGCTGCTGATCTGCCTGCGCCTGTGGCTGCACCGGCGTGGCTGGCTGCCGAAGGAGACCGAGGCCGGCGTCGGCTTCTGGGGCGCGATGTACATCCCGGTCGTCGTCGCGATGGCCGCGAACCAGAACGTCGTCGCCGCGCTGAAGGGCGGGCCGGTCGCGCTGCTCGCGGCGGTTGGCGCGGTCGCGATTTGCGCATGCTGCATCGCGGTACTCGTACGCACCGGGCGCGACGACACGGCCTTCGCGGGCGTGCCGCATTTCGAAGAACAGTGACGGAGGCCGCCATGCTGCAGATGCTCGAAAAAACCGTCGCCCACAACGGGCTCGTCACGTCGTTCGCACTGGTCGGCCTGATCATGTGGCTGTCGTCGGTCGCGTCGCGCAAGCTCACGTTCGGCCGCGTGCACGGCTCCGCGATCGCGATCGTGATCGGTCTCGTGCTCGCGTATGTCGGCGGCGCGTTCACCGGCGGCGAGAAGGGGCTGGCCGACGTGCGGCTGTTCGCCGGCGTCGGCCTGATGGGCGGGGCGATGCTGCGCGATTTCGCGATCGTCGCGACCGCGTTCGAAGTGCAGCCGACCGAGGCGCGCAAGGCCGGCCTCGTCGGCGTCGTGTCGCTGCTGCTCGGCACCGTGCTGCCGTTCATCGTCGGCGCGTGCATCGCGCGTGCGTTCGGCTATACCGATGCGGTCAGCATGACGACCATCGGCGCGGGCGCCGTCACGTACATCGTCGGGCCCGTCACCGGTGCGGCGATCGGCGCGAGCTCCGACGTGATCGCGCTCAGCATCGCGACGGGCCTCGTGAAGGCGATCATCGTGATGGTCGGCACGCCGGTCGCGGCCAACTTCATGGGCCTGAAGACGCCGCGCTCCGCGATGATCTTCGGCGGCCTGGCCGGCACCGTGAGTGGCGTGAGCGCAGGCCTCGCCGCGACCGATCGCCGGCTCGTGCCGTACGGTGCGCTGGTCGCGACGTTCCATACCGGCGTTGGCTGCCTGCTCGGCCCGTCGCTGCTGTTCTTCACGACGCGCGCGCTGGTCGGCGCGTAGCCGTCGCGTGCGATCCGGGCGGCTCGCGCGCGCAACCGGCGTGCGCGGGCCCCGGCGGGCCGCATCCATCGCGGCGTCCTCTGAGTCGCATTCGTCAACATCATCAATCGGCGGCGGCGCCAGGCTTAGAATGCCGCTGAACCATCGAAGCGGGAGAACTGTTCATGACGGGATGGAATCACGCGCGGCAGGCGCGCGATGCACGCCTCGCGGCCGGCGCGGCCTTCGCGCGCGGCAAGCGGGTCGATGCGCGCGACACCGTCGCGTTGCTCGAAGCGGTGCTGCGGCCCGGCGACCGCGTTTGCCTCGAAGGCGACAACCAGAAGCAGGCCGACCTGCTCGCGACGGCGCTCGCCGACGTCGACAGCGCGAAGGTGCACGACCTGCACATGGTGCAGTCGGGTGTCGTGCTGCCCGAGCATCTCGACGTGTTCGAGCGCGGGATCGCGAAGCGTCTCGACTTCGCGTATTCGGGCCCGCAGTCGCAGCGGATCGCGAAGTTGCTGTTCGGCGGCAAGATCGCGCTCGGCGCGGTGCACACCTATCTCGAGCTGTTCGCGCGCTACTTCATCGACCTCACGCCGCAGGTCGCGCTGATCGCCGCGGTCAGCGCCGACGCCGACGGCAACCTGTACACCGGCCCGAACACGGAAGACACGCCGACCGTCGTCGAGGCCACCGCGTTCAAGGACGGCATCGTGATCGCGCAGGTCGACCGCATCGTCGACAAGGTGCCGCGCGTCGACATTCCCGGCGACCGCGTGCATTTCGTCGTCGAGGCCGGCCGGCCGTTCTACGTCGAGCCGCTGTTCACGCGCGATCCGGCCGCGATCACCGAGACCCAGATCCTGACCGCGATGCTCGCGATCAAGGGCATCTACGAACCGTACGGGATCAAGCGCCTGAACCACGGGATCGGCTTCAACACGGCCGCGATCGAGCTGCTGCTGCCGACCTACGGCGCGAAGCTCGGGCTGAAGGGCAAGGTCTGCACGCACTGGGCGCTCAACCCGCACCCGACGCTGATTCCCGCGATCGAATCGGGCTGGGTCGAGCAGATCCACTGCTTCGGCTCCGAAGTCGGGATGGACGACTACATCCGCGCGCGCTCCGACGTGTGGTTCACGGGCCCCGACGGCTCGCTGCGCTCCAACCGCGCGTTCTGCCAGACGGCCGGCCTCTACGCGTGCGACATGTTCATCGGCTCGACGCTGCAGATCGACCTGTCGGGTCATTCGTCGACGGTCACGGCCGAGCGCATTGCCGGTTTCGGCGGTGCGCCGAACATGGGCAGCGACGCGCGCGGGCGGCGCCATCCGAGCGAGCCGTGGCTGAAGGCCGGCGCGGAAGCCGATCCCGACACGCCGGCGGCGCTCAGGCGCGGCCGCAAGCTGGTCGTGCAGATCGGCGAGACGTTCGGCGACAAGAACGTGCCGATGTTCGTCGAGAAGCTCGACGCGCTGAAGCTCGCCGACAAGCTGCAGCTCGACCTCGCGCCGATCATGGTCTACGGCGACGACGTCACGCACATCGTCACCGAGGAAGGGATCGCCAACCTGCTGATGTGCCGCGACAAGGACGAACGCGAGCACGCGATCCGCGGCGTGGCCGGTTATACGGACGTCGGCCGCGGCCGCGACCGCAAGATGGTCGAGCGGCTGCGCGAGCGCGGCGTGATCCGTCGTCCGGAGGATCTCGGCATCGATCCGCTCGACGCCGATCGCCGCTGGCTCGCGGCGCGCTCGATCAAGGATCTCGTGCACTGGTCGGGCGGCCTTTATGCGCCGCCGGCCCGGTTCCGCAACTGGTGAGGAAGAGGGCATGGAACAGTTGAACTACCGCTTCACCGCGCGCGAACGCGCGAAGGGCGAACGGGCCACGGCGCTCGTCGGCGTGGTCGCGTCCGGCAATCTCGAAGTGCTCGTCGAGCGCGTGCTGCCGGGCAATGAATGCGAGATCGACATCCGCACCGCGGCGGTCGGTTTCGGCACGGTGTGGCAGGCCGTCGTGTCGGACTTCGTCGAGCGGCGCGCGCCGGGCGGCCTGAAGCTGTCGATCAACGACGGCGGCGCGCGGCCCGACATGGTGTCGCTGCGGCTCGCGCAGGCCGTGCGCGCGATCGAGGGGGACGCATGACGACCGACGTGATCCATGACGCACCCGCGTTCGTCGCGAACGCCGCGAGCTGGTACGAAGCGTCGGCGCGCCAGCGCGTCGACGGGCTGCTCGACGCGGGCAGCTTCACCGAATTTCTCGGGCCGGGCGAGCGCGTGACGAGCCCGCACCTGCCGTTGTTCGACCTGCCGCAGCAGTTCGACGACGGGATGGTGGTCGGCCACGGCCGGCTCGACGGCCAGCCGGTGTTCGTCGCCGCGCAGGAAGGCCGCTTCATGGGCGGCGCGTTCGGCGAAGTGCACGGCGCGAAGCTCACGGGGCTGCTGCGCGCCGCGCGCGAACTTGGCACGCCGGTGGTGATCCTGTTCGATACGGGCGGCGTGCGGCTGCAGGAAGCGAACGCGGGCGAGCTCGCGATCGCCGAGATCATGCGTGCGCTCGTCGAAGCGCGCGCGGCTGGCGTGCCGGTGATCGGGCTGATCGGCGGGCGCGCGGGCTGCTACGGCGGCGGCGGGCTGCTTGCCGCGTGCTGCTCGGCGCTCGCGGTGTCCGAGCAGGGCCGCATCAGCGTGTCCGGCCCCGAGGTGATCGAGACGAATCGCGGCGTCGAGGAATTCGATGCGAAGGATCGCGCGCTGATCTGGCGCACGATGGGCGGCAAGCATCGCCGGCTGATCGGCGGCGCGGATCGCTACGTTGCCGATACGCCGGACGCGTTTCGCGCGGCCGCGCTCGAACTGATCGGCCGTGCGCCGAAGTTCGATGCGGCGATGCTGCGCGCGGAGCAGACGCGTCTCGAAGCGCGGGTCGAGCGGTTCGGCGCATGTCAGGACGCGCTCGACGTGTGGCGTGTGCTCGGTGCCGATCAGCCGGAAGCAATTCCCGGCATGCCCGACGACGAATTCGCGAAGCTCGCCGACCAACTGCAGGAGCAGAAATGAAACGACCCCCACGTTCACTTCGTTCGCTGTCGACCGGAGTTGGCGCTTTAGCGCTTACTTCGGTCCCATGCACGGCTCCCCCCGAGGGGGTGCCTGCGGTCCACGGCCGCCTTTGCAAAGCCGGCCGGCTGCGCGGGCGCGGAGCGATGCTCCGCGCATTCCCCGCTACGCCCCTTGGGGCGGCCCGGCGGGAGGCAGCATGACGCTCGATGAAGTACTGACCTCGCTGTTCCCCAAAGGCCATTCGATCGCGCGAACCGGCGGCTTGCTGACCGGTCACGCCGACCTGGCCGGCACGCGCGTCGA